>NZ_LIQR01000545.1 GCF_001418575.1 Peterkaempfera griseoplana | reverse complement strand
GGCGAGCGGCGACGGCACGGTGTGCAGCATCGGCCACACCGTCTCGTCCGCGCTGAGGTCGGCGATCACCAGCGCGCCCCACTCGGCCGGGCGGGACCGCAGCTCCGCCGCGATCCACTGCCAGGGCAGCCCGTCGTGCCGCACCGAGGACGGCCTGGTGTCGCGCAGCGCCAGATGGAGCCGCCCGCCACGCCGGTCCGCGAGCACATGGCCGGCCAGGTGGATCAGCACCGGGCCCGGGTGCCGGGCGGCGGACCGCAGATGGGCGAGCACCGTCTGCGGGTCGGTGGCCGCCGGCAGATGCACCGCGTCCACCGCCTCCGCGGCCAGCAGCACCTGGGGGGAGACCGCGGCCAGTACGGCGGAGAGCGCGGGCGCCCCGTTGGAGATCGCCTGCCGGGCCCACGGCCAGCGGCCGCCTGCCGCGAAGCCGCCCTCGACGACCAGTATCCGCCCACGCGGAGCCGACCGGCTGTCCATCAGAGGGTGAGCGGGGTGCACTGCGGTCACCGAGGTGGCGAAGGGGTCGACCGGCGCTGGGAGCGGCGCGGTCTGCGCGGCCGCCGTGCCCGGCGACTGCAGTGGCAGCGGCACCTGAGCGGTGGTCTCCGACGTCGAGGTCGATGAACTCCCCGTCACCGCAGGTCACCATCCCGTCCCGCCGCTGCCGCGTGCGTCCGTCGCACGGCGCCGCTCGCCGTCCCGGGTCTGCCACTGTATTTGGTCGCCCGGTCCGTCGGCCATCCGGCGTTCGCAGGACATCCTCCCGAAAGGCCACGGCCACCCGTGGGAACCCCGCCACGACCTGACCCCGCGTCCCTCCGAGCCGGTCCCCGGTCCGGCGGCGGCTCCCGGATCAGAACACCTCTCAACCTTTCGCTGCCGTCGTGCATCTGGAGAGGGGTGACGGACCCAGCGAGCCGGAGGGCGGATGCACACACATGAGCACATGGACTTCGAGGAGTACGCGGTCGCGCGGCAGCGGCACCTCTACCGCACCGCGCACCTGCTCTGCGGAGACCCCCACCGTGCGCACGACCTGACCCAGACCACCCTGGCCAAGCTCTTCCAGCACTGGCGCAGGGCGAGCCGCGCGGACAACCTCGACGCCTACGCCCGGACGGTGCTGACCCGCACCTTCCTCGCCGAGCAGCGCCGCGGCCTGCTGGCCCGCAGGGTGGGCGTCCTGCGGAGCAGCCCGGTCCCGCGCGACGACAGCGACCTGCGGCTCACCCTGCAGTCGGCACTCGCCGAACTGCCCGCCCGGGCCCGGGCGATGGTGGTGCTGCGGTACTGGGAGGACCTCAGCGTCGAGACCGTCGCCGAGCTCCTGAGGTGCAGCACCGGCACCGTCAAGAGCCAGTGCTCACGCTCCCTGGCCAGGCTGCGCGAGCAGCTCGGCCCCGTCGAGCTCTACATCGGCGAATAGCCGGACACACCGCGACCAGCAGGAGTTCCCATGACGTACGACGACCACGCGGACGACACCCTCGTCCGCTCCCTCCTCACCCGCGCCGCCGACGAGTTGGAGCCGCCGCCCGGTCTGGTCGCCGCCGCGGCCGCACAGGGACGGCGCCGCCGCACCCGGTCCAGGGCCGCTTGGGCAGGCTCCACGCTGGCCTGCGCCGCGCTGGTGCTCGGCACGGCCACGACCTGCCTGCCGCACGACCGCACGACCCTGGTCGGGCCGGCCGCACAGACGGGACCGGGCGCGACCGCCGCCCCACCGGCCGGTGGGCTCCCCTCCCCCACCAGGACGTTCCCGGTGGTCCAGCCGCCGTCCCCGTGGACCGACGAGGACTGGCCCGCGGACCACTCGCCCCAGGAGCGCGCCCGTGTCGACCACTGGCGGCAGCTGACCGCCGCCGCCCTCCAGGACCTGCTGCCCCCCGCGGTCGGGCGGATCCGGCTGGTCGACGGCAACCCGGCGGTGTACGAGGGCGTCGCGGGCGGCCGGGTGTTCCCGGTGACCTTCTCCGTGCGCCCCGTGTCCGGTACCCCGGCCCCCGTCGACTGCCCCGCCGCCTCCAAGGGCGGTACCTGCCGGCTGGAGCAGCTGCCCGGCGGTGTCCGGGCGGCGGTGACGGTGGTGCCCACCGATTCCATGGACACCACCGCCACCAGCGTCCGCTTCGACCTCGGGCACAGCGCTGTGAGCATCGAGATCGACCCCCATGACGCCTCGCACTCCTCCGCGCCCGTGACCGCCGCGCAGCTGCTGGCCTTCGCCCGCAGCCCCCGGGTGCTGGCGCTGGTCCAGGCGGCGGACACCGATCCGGTGATGCCCGTTCAGAAGTCCTTCAACGAGGGAGCGCAGCACGGATGAGGATCCGGACCGGTACGGCGGCCGTGACCGCCCTGGCCCTGACCGCGGTGGTCGCGGCGGCCTCACCCGCGGGCGCCCTGGCCGTGCCCCTCGGTGTCCGGCAGCAGGATGCGGCCGCCGCGGCCGGGTGGACCACGGAGCCCTTCCCGCCCGGCGACATCGGCGTGCTGGCGGCCGCACGGGTGGACGCCCGGACGACCTGGGCCGCCGGGCGCCAGGTGGTGAGCGAGGGCGACGGCAAGGAGAACCCGCCGGTCAGCGTCCCCGTACTGCTCGCCAGGGACGACGCCGTCCGCAGCTGGACGCCGCTGGCCGTACCCGACGGCTACCGCGGGCGGCTGAACGCCATCGGCGCCGACCGGGCCGGCGGTGTCTGGGTGACCGGCGACCACCCCGACGCGGACGCCCCCGGCGTCACCACCGCCCACTGGGACGGCGGCACCTGGCAGCAGGCCTCCGCGCCGCTGCTCGAACCCAGCTGGGGGGCGAGCCTGCTCTCGGTCTCCGCGACCGGCCCCCGCGACGTCTGGGCCGTCGGCGCCCGGCAGCCGGCGATCGGGGAACTCACCTTCCTGGGCCTGATCGAGCACTGGGACGGCACCGCCTGGCAGCAGATACCGGGGCCCCAGCTCGACGCCGACTACTGGGCGCTCGACGGGGTCGTCGCCGACGGGCCCGCCGACGTCTGGGCCGTCGGCACGGCGGCCCGTCCGGGCGAGCTCGGCCGCCCGTTGGTGCTGCACTGGGACGGCAGGTCCTGGACCAGGACTCCGGTGCCCTCCCTGGACGGGCTGGAGGGCGAGCTCTACGGCATCGCCGCCGACGGGCCGGACGACATCTGGGCGGTCGGCTCGTACCGCGGCACCGGGGACGGCGCGGAACGGGTCCTCGCCGCGCACTGGGACGGCCACCGGTGGTCCCGGTCGGGCCTCCCGGCGGTCGCGGGCACCCTTCGCACGGTGACCGCGCGGTCCGGCGACGTCGCGGCGGCCGGCCGGGCCTCGGACGGGCAACCACTGCTGCTCCGCCTCGGCGCAGGCGGCTGGCAGCGGATCGCCGTGCCCGCGGTCGCCGGCGACGCCCAGGTGGCCGGGCTGATACGCACCGGTGCGCAGCTCACGCTGGTCGGCTCGGCCTCCGGTGCGGACGGCCGGGAGACACCGTTCGGGCTGACCCGCTGAGCCTGCCCGCGTTACGGCCGGACCGGCCGGGGCGGCCACGACAGCCCCGGCCCCGGCCCGTCAGGGCTGCTCCATCAGGTCGCGGAGCAGCGAGACCGTCTCGGGCTCCAGGTCGCGGGCGGCGTGCCGGCTGGTGGAGTCCAGCCGGTTGACGGCCTTCACCAGCTGCTCCCTGGCACCCGCCGACGCGTAGATGTAGAGCAGGTCGCGGTGGAGCAGTTCGGCGTCCGGGGCCACGGCGAGGCCCCGGTAGGCCGCCGCCTCGGCGCTGCGGAAGTCGCCGTGCTGCAGTCGGCGCGCGGCCAGCTCGTGGGCGGTGTCCAGAACGGCTGCCACCATGTCCTGGCGGAAGGGCTCGGCCCAGCCGTAGGAGCCCTGGGTGACCTCGGCGAACGGGGCGCCCCGCACCAGGGCGAGCGCATGCGCGAGTGCGGCGTCGGCCGCCGGGCTGGTGCTGCGCATCCCGCGCCGGTAGAGGCTGCGGAAGTCGTCCCAGTCGCAGGTGACGGCCGGTGAGAAGGCGTGTGCGCCACTGCCGTCGGTGGCGAGGAAGACCCTGCCCTCACCGTCCTGGCCGAGCCAGTGCCGGAGCCGGTCCACGGCCGACTCCAGCTCCCGGGCGGCGTGCCCGGCGGCCTCCGGGTCGCCCTGCACGGCGCCCGGGTGCAGCACCAGGTCCAAAGCGCGCTGGTCGCTGCCCGGGTTGAGCGCGAGGTAGGACCCTATCTCGATGAGCCGGCCGCGCCCGGAGACATCCACCGGGCCGGTCGCGCCCAGGATGTCCACCGGGCCGAGCAGCCGGACCCTGGGGGCGTTGCGCAGCGAGTGGGCGCGTGGGGAGCGCAGGATCGCCAGCAGGTCCTCGGCGTCGCTCCGGGCGGGGTGGGCG
>NZ_LIQR01000544.1:332-1478 GCF_001418575.1 Peterkaempfera griseoplana | reverse complement strand
GCACCCGGGGTGCGGAGGGGGAGAGCAGCGGTACGGCCAGGGCGGGCAGCCGGGCCAGGGGGTCGCCCGGGGGCAGCCCGGGGCCGGAGTCCACCACCTCGATCCGCAGCCGGTCCCCGTCGATGGAGGCGGTGATCTGGAACCCCTCGTCGGGGTCGCCCCCGATGGCGTGCTCGACCGCGTTGGCGCAGGCCTCCGTGAGGGCGACCCCGATCTCGTGGGCGACCTGCGGGTCGACGCCCGCGGTCTCCATGGTGGAGAGCAGGATGCGGCGGGCCAGCGGCACGCTGGCGGGCTCGCGCTTGAGGTGCAGCGTCCACCAGATGTCCACGACGGATTCCTCCTGGCCATGGCTGCGGCTCCACATACAGCTAGGTATTGCCGACGCGCTGTGATGCCAATCGTCCGGAGCGTCGCGGACCCCCCGTTCGGCGGAGCCCCCCTTTCGGACGACAGGGCGGGCGGCCGCGGCCCCGGGACGGTATGTGACGACTTCGCGCCCTGTCCCCCGGCGCGGGCCCCCACGGTGAGATGATGGGGCGGACATGCCCGTCAGCCGTGCAGCACACCTCGCCGGGACGGCCGCCGCACCCCATCGGGTGCATGCCGCCGCCTGGGATCTGCGCATGTTCAGGGCCGCCCCGTTCGCCGTCGTCTGCACGCTGCTGGCCGCGGCCGGGCACACCGTCGCCTCGGGCGGCCCGGTGCCGGTGGCGGCCCTGGCGGCGGGTTTCACCCTGATCTGGGTGCTGGGCGCGGTGCTGGGCGGGCGGGAGCGGTCGCTGACCGCGATCTCGGGTGGCCTTGCGGCGGGTCAGCTGCTGCTGCACGTCCTCTTCCACGGATCGCAGTCCCTTCTCGGCGGCCGCTCGGCGATGGCCGGGATGGCGTCCGGCACCGCGGGGTCCCCGCCGGCGGGCTCCGGAGCGGCGGGTCGGCTGCTCTGCCACGGCTACCGCGTCGGCGCCCTGATGCCGCCGTCCGCGACCACCCCGTCGCGGCTGGTCCCCCGGTCCGCGGCGTATCCGCCTGCGCCGTCCGCGCACTGGTGGCACACGCTCCTGGCGGGGATGTCGCCGCTGATGCTGGCCGGACACCTGGCCGCCGCCCTGGCGGCCGGCTGGTGGCTGCGGCGCGGCGAGGCCG
>NZ_LIQR01000544.1:0-225 GCF_001418575.1 Peterkaempfera griseoplana | reverse complement strand
ACCTCGGCGGCGCGCCCGCCGCGGCTGTCCCGGGCCGATCGCGGCGGGTGGCGGCTCCCGGTGCCGTCGGCGCTGCGGCACTCCGTGGTCCGGCGCGGTCCGCCGGCGGCGGCGTACGCGATCTGATCGGCTCGCGACCGATCGGACGGGTCGTGCACCAGGGCGCACCGCAGCGCGGCGCCACCCGGGCGGCCGATCAGATCGCGTACGCCGCCGCCGGCGGAC
>NZ_LIQR01000543.1 GCF_001418575.1 Peterkaempfera griseoplana | reverse complement strand
CCCAGCAGCAGCGGATAGGCCAGGGCCAGGGCGGTGGTCACGGCGAAGCAGCCGATCCGCAGCCGGGGGTTGGCGTTGCGGTTGCCGTTGGCCATGGAGGTGACGAAGGCCGCGCCGAACACCGCCGCACCGGCGACGGCGAGGACGGAGGCGGCGCGCGAGTGCTGGTCGAGGGTGCTGAGGCCGGGGATCAGCCCCCACAGCCAGATGATGCTGAACCACCACTCGCGCACCTTCCAGCGGCGGCACCAGTCGACGATCCGCCGCATGCGCTCTCCTCTGGCTGCCGTGGCTCCTCGCCGGTGCCGGGCCTCGATGGTGACGGGACCTCCCCAGGGTGCCGGAGCGGGGCGTCCGCTGCCAGTGAGTGCGGTCGCGCCCCCGGCATGACGGATGTCATGCCAGATGGCGCTCCAGACCGGCGACGACCAGCCGGTGGTCGTCGGCCTGGGGCAGTCCGGAGACGGCCACCGTGCCGATGACGCCGACGTGCGGCAGCGCGATGGGGAACGCCCCGCCGTGGGCGGCGTAGACGTCGGGGTCCAGGCGCATCTTCTCCTCGAAGGTGGAGCCCCGGGCGAGGCAGCGCAGCCCCACCAGGTACGAGGAGTGGCCGAAGCGGTCCACCACCCGGGACTTGCGCTGGATCCAGGCGTCGTTGTCGGCGCTGGTGCCGGGCAGGGCGCAGTGGAAGAGCTGCTGGCCGTTGCGGCGGACGTCGACGGTGACCGGCGCCCGGCGGGCGCGGGCCAGCTCGGTGAGGGTGGTGCCGAGCCGCCAGGCGTCGTCGTTGTCGAAGTGGGGCAGCACCAGGCGCTGCTCCTCGGCCTCGATCTGCAGGATCAGTTCGGCGAGGTCGGTGGGGTTCATGGGGCCTTCACGCTTCCTCGGTGAGGTGGACGGTGGTGCCGGTGGCGGCGGAGCGGCGGGCGGCCTCCAGCACGGCGAGGGCGGCCACCGCGTCGCGGGGGTCGACGGGGACGGGTGCGCCGTCGCGCAGCGCGGCGGCGACGCCGTGGTAGAAGGCGGGGTAGTCGCCGGCCTCGGTGGGGACGGGCCGGGTGCCGTCGGTGGTGCCCAGCAGACCGTGGGCGCTCTCCGGCTCCGCGCCCCAGGGGGCGCCGTCGCCGGGGCGGCGGCCGTCGCGCAGTGCGGCCTCCTGGGGGTCCAGGCCGTACTTGACGTAGCCCGCACGGTCGCCCAGCACGCGCAGGCGGGGGCCGAGCTGTGCGGTGATGGCGCTCATCCACAGGTGGGAGCGGACCCCGGAGGTGTGGGTGAGGGCGATGAAGGAGTCGTCGTCGACGGCCGCGTCGGTGCGTACGGCGTCGATCTCGGCGTAGACGGTGGCGGCGGGGCCGAAGAGGGTCAGTGCCTGGTCGACCAGGTGGCTGCCGAGGTCGTACATGGTGCCGCCGATCTCGGCGGGGTCGGGCAGCTCGCGCCAGCCCGCCTTGATCTGCGGGCGCCAGCGCTCGAAGCGGGACTCGAAGCGGTGCACCCGGCCGAGGGCGCCGTCGGCGACCAGCCGTCGGACGGTGAGGAAGTCGTTGTCCCAGCGGCGGTTCTGGAAGACGGTGAGCAGCAGTCCGCGCTGTTCCGCGAGGTCGGCCAGGGCGGCTGCCTCGGCGGCCGTGCCGGCCAGCGGTTTGTCGACCACGACGGGCAGGCCGGCGTCGAGGGCGGCGCGGGCGAGCGGTACGTGGGTGCGGTTGGGGGAGGCGACGACGACCAGGTCGACCGAGCCGTCGAGCAGCTGCTCGGGTGTGTCGACGGCGCGTGCGCCGGGGTGCTCGCGGTGCAGCTGGGCGCGGCGCTCGGGGCTGGCGGTGACCACGGCCTCCAGGCGCATCCCGGGTGTGGTGGCGATCAGCGGGGCGTGGAAGGCGGAGCCGGCGAGGCCGTAGCCGACCAGGCCGACGCGGAGGGTGGCGGACATGTCCCCCACTTAAGCAACAGTGTTGCGTAAGTGCAAGCGGCGGGCAGAATGGGCGGGTGAACGCACTCAACCTGCCCGCCCTGCGCGGCCACAACGCCGCGGTCGTGCTGGGACTGCTCCGCGGACGCGAGGGCGTCAGCCGGGGTGAGATCGCCGGCGGGAGCGGGCTGACCCCGCAGGCGGTCAGCAAGATCCTGGCCCGGCTGCGGGCCGCCGGGCTGGTCGCCGAGGCCGGCCGCGGGGAGTCGACCGGCGGCAAACCGCGCACCCTGCTGCGGCTGGTACCCGAGGCCGGGTACGCCGCCGGGGTGCACCTGGACCGCGGACGCCTGCTGGTGCTGCTGGTCGACCTGCTGGGGCGCCGGCTGGACCAGGTGGACGAGCCGCTGGAACCGGGCGATCCCGAGGCCGTGGTGGAGCGGGTCGCCCAGGCGGTGGAGCGGGTGGCGGCAGGGCGGCCGCTGCTGGGCGTCGGGGTGGGGACCCCGGGCCCGCTGGACCACGCCGCAGGAGTGCTGCACCGGGTGACCGGGCTGCCGCAGTGGGACGGTTTCCCGCTGCGGGCCCGCCTCGGGGCGCGGACCGGGACGCCGGTGGCGATCGACAAGGACACCAACGCCGCAGTGCTCGCCGAACCCGCGGGCGGCTCCCGCTCGTCGGTCTACGTCCACCTGGGGAGCGGGCTCGGCGCCGGGCTGGTGCTCGACGGGGCGCTGTACCGGGGCGCCCGTACCAACGCGGGGGAGTTCGGCCATCAGACGGTGCAGCTGGACGGCCCCCGCTGCGAGTGCGGCAACCGGGGCTGTCTGGAGGCGCTCTGCCTGGCCGCGCTGCGGGCCGGGGACGCGCCGGCGGCGGCGCGGCTGATGGGCGCCGGGGTGGCCAACCTGGTGCGGCTGCTGGACGTGGACCGGGTGGTGCTGGGCGGCGCGGCGGTGCTGGCCGAGCCGGCGGTCTTCGTCCGGGGGGTCGCGGCCGAGCTGGCGGAGCGCATCCCCGACCCCGCCTGGCAGACCGTACCGGTCACGGTGACCGGGGCGGGGGAGCAGGCGGTGGCGGCGGGCGCCGCGGAGCTGGTGCTGGCCCCGCTGTTCGGCCGGGAGGGCTGAGGCGCGCGCAGGCGTGCGCCAACGGGACCGCCCGCACCGCGGAGGGCCCTGGCCGCCTCGCCGGGCAAGGACACTGACTGTTCGTCCGCTCTTCACTGTTCCTGTGGCGAACATGCCATCCGCGGGCTCCTAGCCTGGGCGCGCTCCTGACCCCCCGTCGTACGGAGGACAGCCATGCGCCGCCGCACCCTCACCGCCGTCGCCTCAGCACTCGGCATCGCCGCCGCCTCCCTGGGCCTGTGGTCCGGCGGAGACGCCCAGGCCGCCGGATCGCTGCCCACCCCCGACCACACCGTGGTGGTGGTCTTCGAGAACCACGCGTACACGCAGGTCATCGGCAGCTCCAGCGCCCCCTACATCAACTCGCTGAAGAGCGGCGGTGCCAACCTCACCGCCTCCTACGCGATCACCCACCCCAGCCAGCCCAACTACTTCGCGCTCTTCTCGGGCTCCACCCAGGGCATCACCGACGACAGCTGCTACACCCCGGGCTTCAGCTCCGCCGCCAACCTCGCCTCCGAGCTGATCGCGGCCGGCAAGACCTGGGCCAGCTACAACGAGACCCTGCCCAGCCAGGGCTCCACCACCTGCAGCAGCGGCAAGTACGCCCGCAAGCACAACCCCTGGTTCGGCTTCAGCAACGTCCCCACCTCCAGCGCCCACACCTTCACCCAGTTCCCCACCGACTACACCACGCTGCCGCAGGTGTCCTTCGTGACGCCCAACCTGTGCAGCGACATGCACGACTGCTCGGTGTCCACCGGTGACACCTGGCTGAAGAACAACCTGGGCGCCTACGCCACCTGGGCCAAGACCCACAACAGCCTGCTGATCGTCACCTTCGACGAGGACAACAGCCTCAGCGGCAACCGCATCACCACCGTCCTCTACGGGCAGCCGGTGGCCGCCGGGTCCAGCTCCGCCACCACCTACAACCACTACAACGTGCTGCGCACCGTGGAGGACCTCTACGGCACCTCCCACGCGGGCAACGCGGCCTCCGCGTCGGACATCACCGGCATCTGGAACTGAGCGCATGTATCTCGCGGAGAGCCGCGGGACGGCGCCGCCCACCGCCCCCGGGCGGTGGGCGGCGGCCGTGCCGGGCACCGTACTGGCACTCGGCTCGGTCAGCCTGATCACCGATGTGTCGGCGGAGATGGTCACCGCCGTGCTGCCGCTCTACCTGGTCTCCGGGCTGGGTCTCTCCCCGCTGGGCTTCGGGCTGCTGGACGGCGTCTACAACGGCTTCAGCGCGGTGGTGCGGCTGCTCGGCGGCCACCTCGCGGACCGCGGCGGCGGGCGGCACAAGGCCGTGGCGGCGGTCGGCTACGGGCTGTCGGCGCTGTGCAAACCCCTGCTGCTGGCGGTCCACACGCTGCCGCTGATCGGCGCGGTGCTGGCGGTTGACCGGACCGGCAAGGGCCTGCGGACCGCCCCGCGGGACGCCCTGATCTCCCTCTCCACCCCCGAGAGCCGCCGGGGCCGGGCGTTCGGGGTGCACCGCGCCATGGACACCGCCGGGGCACTGCTGGGACCGCTGCTGGCGTTCCTGGTGCTGAGGGTGGCGGCCGAGGGCTATGACGCGGTGTTCACGGTGAGCTCCTGCGTGGCCGCGGTGGGCGTCCTGGTGCTGCTGCTCTTCGTCCCGGGAGGGCGGCAGGCGACCCGGGATACACCGGACGGAGGGCGGCATCCGGCGGCGGTGCGGCCCCGGGAGGCGCTGGCGCTGCTGCGGCTCCCGGCACTGCGGCGGCTGACGGTCTGCGCGGTGCTGCTGGGACTCACCACGGTCAGCGACTCCTTCGTGTACCTGGTGCTGCAACGCAGGTTCGCGATCCCGGTGCAGTGGTTCCCGCTGCTGCCGCTGGGCACCGCGGCGTCGTTCCTGCTGCTGGCGGTGCCGCTGGGGGCGGTGGCGGACCGGGTGGGCCGGCGGCGGCTGTTCCTGCTGGGGCACCTGGCGCTGCTGGGCGCCTACGCGCTGCTGCTCGGCCCGTCGGGCGGTGGGCTGCTGCCGGTGGCCGTGCTCGTCCTGCACGGCGCCTTCTACGCCGCGACCGACGGTGTGCTGCCGGCCGCCGCGGCCGGTGCGGTGCCGGAGCGGCTGCGGGCCAGCGGGCTCGCCCTGGTGGGCACCGGGCAGGCGGTGGCCAGGTTCGGCTGCTCGCTGGCCTTCGGTGCGGCCTGGACGGCCTGGGGCGACCGGACCGCGCTGGGCTGGGCCGCCGGTGCGCTCGCCCTGGCGGCGGTGCTCGCCGCGGCCGTGGTGGGTGCCGAATGAAGCGCGGAGCCAGGATCGCCGTACTGCTCACCGCGGTGCTGCTGCTGGGCGGTGTCTCCGCCGGCGCGGTACTGCATGCGGCCGACCGGGCCGGGCGGCGCGACCAGGTCCAGGCGGGCGGCCCGGACGTGGCACCGGGGACGGTGACGCTGGCCCCCGGGGGCGGCCGGCGGATGGTCTTCCGCTCGATGGCCTGGGGGCCGCACCGCGACGAGCTGGCCTCCGTACCGGCCGCCGGGCCGGACGCCACCCGCACCGTCTCCGGGGTCCGCTGCCTGCGCTTCTACGCGTCGGCCGGCACCGGGATCTGTCTCCAGGCGGTGCACGGCACCCTGGACGACAGCTACCGGGCGGTGGTGCTCGACGCCCGCCTCCACGAGCGGCGCCACTTCCCGCTGGGCGGCATCCCCACCCGCAGCCGGGTGTCGCCCTCCGGACGGATGGTCGCCTGGACGGTCTTCGTCAGCGGCGACTCCTACGCGGGCACCGACTTCTCCACCCGCACCTCCATCCTGGACACCCGCACCTGGACCCTCCAGGACAACCTGGAGCGCTACCGGGTGATCAAGGACGGCCGCACGTACCACGCCTCCGACACCAACGTCTGGGGCGTCACCTTCGCCGACGACGGTCACTTCTGGGCCACCCTGGCCACCGGCGGGAAGACCTACCTGGTGCACGGCGACGTCGCCGCCCGCACCCTCACCACGGTGCGGGAGAACGTGGAGTGCCCCTCGCTCTCCCCGGACGGGACCCGGCTCGCCTTCAAGAAGCGGGTGCCGGGGCTGCCCGCCGACGCCCCCTGGCGGCTCTACGTCCTGGATCTGCGGACCATGCGGGAGGTCCCGCTCGCCGAACGGCGCAACGTGGACGACCAGGCGGTCTGGTCCGACGACCGCACCCTGGTCTACGCCCTGCCCGGCGACTACGGCGCCGACCTGTGGACCGTGCCCGCCGACGGCGGCGGCACCCCCCGGAAACTGCTGGGCGGCGCCCTGGCCCCCGCCTATATCAGCTGATGGGAAGGGGTGCCCTGCGGCTTGCCCCGGCGATTACGCTGTGCTCGTCGGGGCAGCCGCCGTATCAGGACACGCAGGGGAGACACGCACGTGGCAGAGCGCAAGCCGATCGAGTCATGGCTGACCGACATGGACGGGGTCCTGGTGCACGAGGGCATCCCCATCCCCGGGGCGGAGGAGTTCATCCGGCGGCTGCGCGAGTCCGGCAAGCCGTTCCTGGTGCTCACCAACAACTCCATCTACACCCCGCGCGACCTGGCCGCCCGGCTCGCCGGGATCGGCCTGGAGGTGCCCGAGGAGTGCATCTGGACCTCGGCGCTGGCGACCGCCAAGTTCCTGTCCGGACAGCGTCCCGGCGGCACCGCCTATGTGATCGGAGAGGCCGGGCTGACCACGGCGCTCTACCAGATCGGCTATGTGCTGACCGACAGCAACCCCGACTACGTCGTCCTCGGTGAGACCCGCACCTACAGCTTCGAGGCGCTCACCAAGGCCATCCGGCTGATCAACGGCGGCGCCCGGTTCATCGCCACCAACCCCGACGAGACCGGCCCCTCCGCGGAGGGCGCCCTGCCCGCCACCGGTTCGGTCGCGGCGCTGATCACCAAGGCCACCGGGGTGGAGCCGTACTTCGTCGGCAAGCCCAACCCGCTGATGATGCGCGAGGCGCTCAACACCCTCAAGGCCCACTCCGAGTCCACCGCCATGATCGGCGACCGGATGGACACCGACATGGTGGCGGGCATGGAGGCCGGTCTGGAGACCGTGCTGGTGCTCAGCGGACTGACCCAGCCCGGCGAGGTGGAGCGCTTCCCCTACCGGCCCGGCCGGGTGGTCAAGTCGATCGCCGACCTGATCGACGAGATCTGAGCCGCACAGCGACACGAAGGAGCCTCTGCCCCGGAGGACGTCTCCGGGGCAGGGGATCCGTGGCAGGACCGGGCCGATGGCCGAGACCCTGCGTCAAGGCGGGCCGCACAACCTCCTGGACGTGTGCCGCGCACGCGTGACAGCGTGATCCCGCGGCGCCCGGCAGGGAGCCGACGACAACGGGGGGCTCGATGATGACGCCGGTACTGCGGCAACGCGCTCTGTTCTGCTCCGCGGCGGTGGTCGCGGTGGTCGCCCTGGGCGGTTGCAGCGGACACCACCGGCCCACTGCTTCGCATCGGCCCGCTGCCTCGGCGCACCGGACGACTGCGCCTGCGGCAACCGGCAGCAGTACCCGCTGGCGCGATCCTGAGCAGAGCCTGACCGGTACGAAGGGCATGAAGGTGCTGGCCGGCACCGGGCGTCGTACCGGGAATCTGACGACCGCTCTGCCCGGCAGGATCGCCCCGGGCACGGCCTGGGTGGCCACCGAGTGCCAGGGCGTCGGCACGGTGACGGTGGACGCGGGGTCGCTGGGCACCTACACCGAGCAGTGCTCCGCCCAGGCTGACGGCACTGCCAACGCCTATGAGTCCGGGGCCCCGAGAACGGCGTCCTCGCTCAGGGTGACCGCTGATCCCGGTCTCACCTGGGCGGTCGCGGTCGGCTGGGATCCCTCTCGCAGCCACCCGGGATAGCGCCCCACCCGGTCTCTGCCGTCCCCCGGCCCGTAGCGGGTGAACGGCGTCGCCCGACAACGACCACCGTCGGCCGTTCCCGCCGGGCCCGGGGGACGGCAGCGGTCGTGTCGCAGGCCGGAGCGCCGGCGGGGGACGGGGATCGGTCCGGGGCGACGCCGCCCCGGCCGACCGGGGCCCGGGCCTCCCGTCAGGGTGCGGCCCGGTGCCCGTGGGGGGTGCCGGTGGCCTCCGCCAGCTCGGTGACCAGCAGTTCCACCAGCTCCGCGGCGGGGATGGCACGGGCCAGTCGGTGGCCGGTACCCGCCCACAGGGCCATGCCGTCCGGGTCGCCCTGCTCGGCCGCGGCCCGGCGCAGCGGCGCCGTCAGATGGTGCACCAGCGGGTAGCAGGAGGCGGGCGCGGCCGCCCGGTGCTCCGCGACGAAGCGGTTGACCAGGGCGCGGGCCGGGCGCCCGGAGAAGGCCGTGGTGACCGTGGTGGAGGAGCCGAAGGCGCCGTGCTCCACCCAGCGCGGGTCGGTGAGGGCCGTCTTGTGCAGCGGGTGGGCGCCGCTCTCCGGGGTGGCGACGAAGGCGGTGCCCAGCTGCCCGGCCGCCGCACCGGCGGCCAGTACGGCGGCCAGCCCGGCGCCGTCCATCACCCCGCCCGCCGCCAGCAGCGGCATCCGGGCGCCGTCCTCCTCCACCGCCTTGCGGACGGCGGGCAGCAGCTCCAGCAGTCCGGGCCCGGTGTCGGCGATGCCCAGCGGTTCGAAGGAGCCCCGGTGGCCGCCGGCCTCCGGCCCCTGCACCACCAGCACGTCGGCACCGGCGCGCAGCGCGGTCACGGCCTCCTCGGGGGAGGTGACGGTGACGGCGATCTCGGTGCCGCCCGACTGCAGCCGGGCGATGGTGTCCGGGTCGGGGCAGCCGAAGGTGAAGGAGACCAGGGGCACCGCCGTCTCGGCGAGCACATCCAGCTTCTCCTCGTAGTCGTCGTCGTCCCAGTCGGGCACGGGCGGCAGGGCGGCGCCGTACCGCTCGGCCTCGCCCGCCAGCTCCTCCCGGTAGCGGGTGGCGGTCTGGGTCGCGTGCGGGGCCGGGCGGTACGGCGCCGCCCTGCCG
>NZ_LIQR01000542.1 GCF_001418575.1 Peterkaempfera griseoplana | reverse complement strand
CTCGCCGCCCGCACCCACCGCCCCGGTCTCGTCGTCCAAGAGGCCCTGAAGACTCCTACACCCACCAGCAGCCTCGCCTGGACCACCATCACGCCAGTCCGTACGAACCGCCGGTAGCTGCTCGTCCGAGCGCCCCTGGAGGTACGGAAGCCCGTTGGATGGTGCTCGGCTTGCTCACAGCCCTCTCCGACCCTGGCCCCGGCGCCCTGACCGAGACCACCCAGATGCTTGTCCATGCCCAGGCTGGGCAGCGTGGGGACTACCCTGCGGACGAGGTGGAGTGCGAGCAGGTGGCCGCAGCGTCGGCGCCCTCCAACGGGTGGACAGGTGCGCGGGAAGCAGGCGTTGGAGTAGACGTCGTCTCCCTCCCGCTCACGGATCCGCCCCGAGAGGGCCGCTATCCCCATTTCAGAACAGAGGCCTGATGCAGACCCCTCAATCGCGGTGCAGGGGTCGCCCGGTGAGGATGCCGCCGAGGCAGCCGATGCGGAAGCTCCCGTGCCGGTCGACCTCCGCAGTGATGATCTCCCCGGCGCGCTGCAGGGTTTCGTGAGGGGGGACCCCCAGTTGGTCGGCCCAGGCCTCGTAAGATGCCAGGTGCGCGACGGCGGGGGCCGGGTCAGTCAGCTCGATCACGCCGGGCAGCTCCCTGACGGCGAGGTCGGTGAAGGACGCGCCGAGCAGGGCGGGGGCGGCTTCGAGGGAGAAACGGGAGCTGAGGGAGACGCGACGGGGGCCTTCTGGGATCCCCAGGACGTCGGCGGCGGCCCGGCTCCAGAACTGGTCGAGTGCGATTTTATCGCGGGTGCTGTTGGTGGAGGCGATGAGCAGGCCGCGGGGCTTGAGCACGCGGGCCAGCTCGGCGATGGCCTTGGGGATGTCGGCAGCGTGGTAGAGCATGTGCAGGGCGAGGGCGGCGTCCGCGCTCTCGTCGGGCAGGGGCAGGACGGCGCAGCACCGCGTTCTCGTGCCGGAGCGCCAACACCGAGCGGGACAGGTCTGGCACATGCTCACCTGCGACGTCCCGTATCACGAGCTCGGCGGCGGCTACTTCACCCAGCGCGATCCCGAGCGGGCCACGCGCCGGGCCATATCCCGGCTCAACGAACTCGGCTACGCGTCACCCTCGACCCGATGGAGGCCGCCAGGTGAACCAGCGGTGAGACATAGCCCCGACGGGGCGGCCGATGCTGCCCAAGGTGGGACCGCCAGGGGCAATTTACGCCTCGGAGGCAAGCTTACTGTCCGCCCGTTGCCGTCTTCGTTCCTCCGCCATGCCGGGTCACACGAGGTCGGCATCGCATTCGGACGGCTCCGTGAGTGAACGCCGGGTCAGTGGACTTACTCGCCCACACGTACGCCTCGCCGGGCTGAAGCTGCGCCATCTGCTCAGAGCGCAGACCGGCGAAGGCGGTGTTCGCCTTCTGGAGGTGCTTCAACCAGGCTGGCGAGGTGAACTTGTGCAGGATGACGTGGTCGGAGAGTTCGATCAGGGAGATCGGTACGGAGGGCGGGTCCTGGCTGGCGACCAGGATGCTCATCCCCTTGTGACGCATCTCGCGGACGGTCTCGACTAGGCCGGCGACGAGGTCTGGGCTGTCGATGTACTTGTGCGCTTCGTCGAAGACGACCAGTTTGTTGAAGTGTTCATCCCCACTGCGCGCCTCGGCGAAGAGCTGCATCAGGACGACGAAGAGACCGAGTGCTTCGTCCTTCTCGATGTACTCATCGCGGAGGTCAACGATGATCAGTCGGCCGGGTCGGATGAGGCTGGTGAGCCGGGCATTGTCATCGATGTAGTCCTCGGCGAGGTTGAGCCGCTCCTGGGCCAGTTGCTTGACGTGGTCGGGCATGCCGGAATCGATCACGCCCTGCCGGATGACGCCGAGGGTCAGGTTGTTGCGGTTCGACTTCATGATGCGGGTCAACTGCCGGATGTATGTTGACTGGTTGCCGACCGCTCCCATGAGGAAGCGCCAGTGGGATGCCTGGAGTTCGGCGGAGGAGAAGGCGAGCGGCTGGACGTCGATACCGGGGAATTCCCGTCGACGATCGGCGACCTGGTCGGCGGGGGCAAGCAGCAGCACGTCCGATAGCGCTTGGGGTTCGGCTCCGTATCGGTCCTTCAGGACCTGGAGCTGCGCCTGGTCATCATTTGGGCGCGCCATGGAAGTGAACTCCGGTGCGTAGTCCATGGTACGGCTGTAGTGGAACACCACGGTCGCGAGAGGGCGGGGAAGTTCATTGACCGGCGGGGTGGGCAGCGAGGCCATTTCGATGATGCTGCCCAGGGTGTAGCTCTTGCCGCCTCCTTGTACGCCGAAGAGGCTGATGGTGTGGGTTTCGTCGAGATCGACCGCCACTTTCCGGCCGGCTACTTCGCCGAGTACACCGTGTTGCGGCGAGGGGCGGGTGACGCCGAGGAAGATTTCGGGGAGGCCCCCTGGTGAAGCCGATCCCGGCGTGACAGAGGTGGGCTGGGCATCGATGGTCGACGACTCGTGGGAGCCCTGATTTTCAGGGACGGTGCCCGTCCTCAGCGGATTTCCGGTACCTCCCGGAGGAGCAGCCGATGAGGTTCCTTCCGAAGAAGGAGACACCGGGACCGCCTCCGCCGCGTCGGCACCATGCACGGTCAAAGTTGCCCCGGACTGGGCCGGATCTGTCTCACGGCCCGCACGCTCAGGTGCGGTGAGCGGCGTGGTCCCGTTGCCGTTCTCGACCTCGTCGATGTCGAGGATGGTCACTGCCTTGCCCCCACCGGCCTGCCCGCGGTCTTCCTCCTGGGCATCTTTGACATCCTGCTCGTCCTGTACGTCAGGTGCCCGGAACTCGGCGTCGGAGAGCCGTGGCACAGTCAACTGCGACAGTGCCAGGGTGGGAGCGGTGGCTGCTCTGTCCTCCTGCTCTTCAACCGCTAGGTACGTGGGCGCGGGTACGCCCGGCCGAACAGTGGGAATCGCATTGATCAGCTCCGTGATCAGATTGCTGCCGATGCGGTGGAACTCCACCTCGTCGTCGAGTTCGCGGTCGGTTCCCTCGCGGGCGAGGTCGAAGATCAGGCCGCTGCGAGTGAAGTGGAGGGCGTAGCCGTCGTCGAGGCTGTCGAGCAGCGCGTGGGCCGCAGTCCTGGGTGCGTGCCCCATGGTCCCGTGGCGTGCCGCCCGCTCCAGGTAGAAGCGGAGCAGGGAGCCGAGGGCTAGGTTCTTGACCGGCCGGTCCACCCGGTCCGGGTTGGTGTGGGCCGGATCGAAGGACTCGGTGAGGACGGTCTGGCTCCGTCCGAGCTGCTGGGTGACCTTGGCCTTGAGGCGCTGGTAGGCGCCGATGTCGTCGAGCGTGGTGTAGCACTTGACCTCGACGAGGCGGCAGGTGATGGTCCGGGCCCGCGCGTCGAGGTGGAACAGGGCGAGGTCGCTGCGCTGGAAGGAGTGGGCGTCGCCGAGCTCCCGGGCCTGACGGCGGACTTCGGCGTACAGCTCAGGATGGGCGTCCAGGGGAACCACGATCTGGTTGTGCAGGGCGTCCTGATAGTCCAGGTAGAGGCGGGCCAGGGCGAGGCCGAGCACTTCGGTGCGCTGGGTGGGGGCGGTGGAGGCCAGCTTGAAGGCGAGGTTGCCGGAGAGCAGGCGCAGTTGCTCGAAGAAGGTGTTGAGGTGGCGCTGTTCGACGTCGAGCCCGTGCTGCTGGGCGGTCGGTCCGAGCAGGGTGCGCAATTCGTCGACCGAATTCGAGCTGACCATGATCTGGTGGCCGAGGCCGCTGTCCAGCGAGGGTGCGTAGTCGATGACGTACTCGGGTCGGTCGCGTTGTCCGGCGTGGTCGAAGTACTCCAGGCCGAGGGTCCTGTCGATGGTGACGACCCAGTCGCCGACCTGGTGGGCCTGGTAGAGCAGGGCCCGGTCGGCGTTGTCGAGGGAAAGGACGGTGCACGGCACATGGCGCGGCGCCTGTCCCGCGGTGGCGACGTTAGCCGCGGCGCCGGCGAGGAGTCCGGGCAACCGGCTCAGGAGAGTGGCAAGGTCCTCCGCGTCCTCGGCGGGCAGAGCGATGCCGTGGCGTGGCATGGTCCGCCACACGATCTGCTGCTCGTTGTCCTCGTACGTGGAGGACGTCGGCTGTACCAGGCCGTGGACCGGGGCGTACGCGATGTCGTGGCGTGTGACGGAGCCGTGCTGTTCCCCGCCGAAGGCGTCGATGAGCACGGTCAGATGGGCGTCGAACTCGGCTCCGGGTTCACTGAACTCCTCCACTGAGCGGACGGAGTAGACGAGTTTCGCGATCCGGGTGCCTTCCGCGGCGTGAAGGAACGCCTCCGCCTCGGTGGAGGTGAACTGATTCTGCGCGCTGATTAGTTCACCCAGCGCTGCACCGGACTCGGGGGCTTCCGGGTCGGACACGCACAGCCGAATGTCGTAGGTGAGGTCCCGGGTGGGGGTGCGGCGTTGCAGTTCGAGGAGGGCGTCGGCGACGATCTCCGCGCGGCCTGCATTGACGACGTTCATGACCAGGGTGCGGACGTATGGGTGGAAGCGTACGTACCGCTCGATCCGGTCGGCGAGCGCCATACCCGACAACGCACCGGCTCCGCCTGCGGCACGGGGACCGGCGGCCGGGAGGCGCAGCGCTGTGGTGAGTCGGCCGAGCAGGCCACGGGGGTCGGAGGTCTCGCTGGGCAGGTAGGCGGCCCAGTACGGGGTGAGGTTGTCCGAAGCTGTCATGAGTCGGCCGTCCTGGCGCGGAACGGCGAACGGGAAGCCCAAGGGTGAGACGGCTTGGAGGAAGGAGTCACGCGCGGCGATGACCCGACGCTGGTCCTCGCCGGCGAGACGCACGACCCAGTCCCGGCCCAGGGCCGACCAGGTCGCTAGCCAGAGTGCGCGGAGGGGGTGCGTCGGGGAGATGAGCAGGACGGTGTCGCGCCTGCCGAGACCGTCTGTGAGGGTGACGGCCGCGCAGTCGATCTGCTGGATGCGGGCCAGCCCCACCAGCGCGGCGCCCCGGGCGCCGTCACCGGCCCGCTCCACCTGAAGCGACTGGGCTTCCACCAGTTCCGCGTACGCCTCGGTGTAGGCGACCAGTTCGTCCCGGACCACCTCGAAGTCGACAGCCTCGCTGACCAGAAGCTGATCAGGATTGGTAAGTTCTCCCGCCTGGCCGCACAGGGCGGCGAAATAGACGTGTCGCGTCGTGAGGTAGCGGTCGTAGGCCTCGGCAGCCCGCCCGGTGAGGGTGAGGGACAAGTCCTCCTCGTTCCCCTCGGGGGTCTCGCTGGTGCCGTCGGGGCGCAGTATGAGTCGACGCAGGGAAGTGTCTTGGGGGCAGGCGAGTAGGCCCTGCTGGAGTTGCACGAGCAGCGGGGAGAGCCGGATCTCCGCGCTTCCCGCCGTGTGGATGCGGGCGTTAAGGACACGCAGGGGGCTGCGCGCCGACGTGGACTTCCACCGGACGTCCGTCAGCGTGGCACGGGTCGGATCGTCCCCGGCGGCCAGCGCCTCGAACTGCAGTGAGCGCAGCGCTTGAGTGATGCCGTCGTAGCGCCCGGCGCTGCGTTCCGGCGGCTCCTCAGCCTCTCCCTCGGGCACGACGTAGAAGCGTTCGCTCTCGCCGCCGGGCAGGCCATGTGCACCAGGGGCGATGTCGAGAGCGTCACCGGAGGCATCGAGCGGGGTGATTTTGAGGTAATGCCACCCTTCCTCCCAGTCGATCTTGTTCAGGCGACGCAGCGGTGCCTTGTAATCGGGCTTGGCCCGGGTCCCCTTGGTGACGTAAGCGATTCGGCCGATCGGGCCGCCGCTCTCCGAGACGATCTCCACGCGGAAGCGGTCAAGGCCCTCCACCTTGAGCGGGGATGGTTCGATGGTGAATCGGGGTGTCAGTTCGCGGACGCCCTTGTCCCCGGCGAGCAGGTAGGGCTGCCCCACGATGGCTTCGAGTGCCGGGTGGGCCTGTAGCTCCTCGGTGTTGTCGCCGGCGGTGGGCAGACCGAGTTCGCGTACCTCGATGGAGACGGTGGCGCGGCGCCGTTCATCGACGCGCCAGTTCCCGAAGGAGAGCGTCCAGTTCTCCCGGTCGACGACGATACGGCGGGTCCATGTCGCCGAGTCCTCCAGGCCGCAGCGGGTGGCGAATCCCGCGAGCCTGCCGGCGAAGTCCGCGTCGGTTAGCCCCAGATCGAGGACGCGCTGGCGCTCCGAGCGGCTGGAGGTGGTGAGTTTGCCGACCAGCTTGCGGTTCCGCTCGGCCCGATCCTTGACGAGCGACAGGTCGGCGTACAGCTCGAAGTCGGGTACCAGGCCGAAGTGGTAGACAGCGGCCCCCGCGACCTGGTCGCGGTAGTCGTTGGTCCGGAGCGTCAGCAGGTACAGGGCGACGGCACGGTCGCCCGGCCGGTGTCCGGGCCGGTCACGGAGTACTGCGAGCAGCTCGTCGACGCCTGGCCGCAGCCGGTCCGGTACTTGGTCGAGGAGGTGGTCGGCCAGCTGCGCGTAGGCGTCGTCGAGGGGTACTTCCTCGAAGGTCGCGATACCGAAGGAGTCCTCGGCGCTGACTCGGGTGCCCGGGGGGACGAAGACGAGGAGCGGTCCGGGCAGGTTGTTCCCGTTCCCGTCGTCGCCTTCGGTGCGGTTGCGGAGTTCGACCAATTTGGTGCTGGTGACGATGGTGTCGTGGTGCGGCTGTTCGGGAGCGAGGTCGTCGGCGGTGCCCAGGACGCAGACGGTGGCGGCGGGCCCCAGTGCTCCCCGGAGCCTACGGACCAGCGCGGCCGCCAGCTCGGTCTCCACTTCGGTGACCCGCATGCAGTGTCCGGCGCCCCGCTCTCCGACCAGCTTGGCCAGGCGTGGCACGAGGACGCCTTCGAGGGCTTCGCGGAGGTCCTTCGCGGTGGGCTCCGCAAGGCCGGTGCTGGTGCTGGCGCTGCTCATCAGGCCGTCGCCCCCGTCGTCGCGGCCCCGATGGCGTACCGGGGGGTGATGGTCTGCGTCAGATAGGCATCCGACATGTCCTGGTAGTAGCCGATCTCGCGCAGTCGATTGAGAAATGCCGCCGCGTTGGCCCGCAGCGCCGCCTGGTCGTCCAGGTGGGCGCCGGAGAAGCCGTCACCGTCCGGCAGCTGGTCGATGTGGAGTCCGTACCGTTCGCGCAGCAGAGTGAGGAACTCGTCCACGCGCATGGGGGAGGTACGCAGATTGCCGGTACCGTCGTCGCCCTCCCGCAGGAGCGACACCTGGAGGAGCACTTCGAGCAGGCGCGCGTCCAGGACGAATCGCCGGACGGCACTGTCTCGTCTGCCGCGCGGCTGGGCGAGCAGGGCACCGGGCCGGTGCTTGAGCAGCATCGAGTCGAGGCAGTCGATGAAGTAACTGCGGTAGTAGCTGCCCTTGTAGTGCATCAGCATCTCGATGTACTCGTCGAAGGCGTTGAGCCCGAGCTGGGTGATCTGCTTCAGCTCCGGGGGAAGGTCCTTCTCCTCGTCCCGTACGCGGGTGGCACGCTGAAGGAAGAACGCCTCGCGTTCCTTGGGATGGGTGGAGAGCCGCCGCAAGACCTCGGCCGGGGTGAAGTAGCTCCGACCGACGGGCGGGGACAGCTTCTGGCTCTTGACGAGGTCCTCGGAGAACTCGTCGAGCTTCTTGATCTGATAGGTCGCCTGGACGAAACGCGTGATCCGCCCGTACCAGATACCGGCGCTTCGCTCGGCGAGCGCAGCCGCCGGGGTGCCGGGCAGGCCCTCGACGTCGACGAAGAGCCGGACGCGGTGCGGGCAGCGGTCCGCCGTCCGCGTGTCCTGGTGCCCGGTCCGGCAGGTGGCGGGCGCCGATCCGGCCTCGATCACGGCGGGCAGCAGCTTCATCATCCGCAAGTGGTAGAGGGCCAGGTGAAAGGCGAAGAGGATCTTCAGGTAGTCCACGAGGACGGTCCGGGGCATGTGGTCCTGGTGGTAAAGCAGCCTCAGGACGTCACGGCACAGCTGGCGGGCCGGTTCGGCGCACAGGGCGGGGTAGGGGG
>NZ_LIQR01000541.1 GCF_001418575.1 Peterkaempfera griseoplana | reverse complement strand
GTGCGCGCGGCCGTAGTCGGCGGTGAGCGTGAAGGCGTCCAGGGAGAGCTTCACCGCGGGCCCCCGGGGCTGCCGGGCGCCGCCCCGGCGGTCCGCCGCCTGCCGCCGCCCGGCCGGGGCTGCAGCTGCCGTACGGCCCGCTGGGCGGCTCGGGGGTGCCGGCCGAGGTCGGCGGGGGCGCAGGGGTCAGGGGGAACCATGGTGGTCCTCCGTCCGCGTCGTCGGGCTGCCAGGGGCACAGCGGTACCGGACGCGCCGGGGAACGGAAGGCAGGTCGTCGCTGATCGCGAACGCAAAGCCCCCCGGAACCCCACCTGAACCCGCCCCGTCCGTCGATCATACCCATGGGGCCCGGCGGAGTTGAGGGGCAGTCACCGCAGGGCCGGAGCCGCCGGGCCGGAGAGCCGTCCTCCCGTCGGGGCGCGCCCACGGCGGGCCCGCCGCGCCCCCGGCACCGCGGGGCAGGTGATCACCCCGCCCGCGTGCGCCCGCGCCGCGCGGCGCCCCGGCGCGGGGCCGCCGGGCCCGGACTCCCCGGGAGGACCCCACCCGCCATTCGGGTCGTCCCCTCGGCAGCCCGGCCGCGCCGCCCGGGCGGTCCGGGCCCCGTCGGCGACCGTGGAGGGCGGCGGACACCCTCCCCTTCCGCCGTCGACCAGCAGAAAGGGGCACCCATGGACAGCCAGCCGACCGCCACCCCCAACGCCGCCATGCGTCTGCGCGAACTCGCCTTCAGCGCCGCCTCGGCCGCCGCCGTCCGCGCCGCGGTGCGGCTCGGCGTCCCCGACGCCCTCGGCGACACCCCCACCACGGCCGGCGAACTGGCCGCAGCCGTCGACGCCGACCCGCAGGCGCTGCGGCGCCTGCTGCGCGCCCTGACCTGCCAGGGCGTCTTCGCCGAGGACGGCGAGGGCCGGTTCGTGCACACCGAGACATCGCGCCTGCTGCGCGAGGACACCCCCCGGTCGATGCGCTATGTGTCGCTGTGGACCACCGAGCCCTGGACCTGGGCGGCCTGGCCGCTGCTGGACGAGGCGGTCCGCCGCGGCGGCCATGTCTTCGACGACCTCTTCGGCAAGGGCTTCTTCGAGTACCTGCACGAGGACGCGCCGGAGTCCGCCGAGGTGTTCAACCGGGCGATGACCCACTCCAGCCGCCAGTCGGCGCAGGACATCGCCGAGATGCTGGACCTGCGGGGCGTGGCCACGGTCGCCGACATCGGCGGCGGCCAGGGCCATGTGCTGGCCGGGCTGCTGGAGCGCAACCCGGACCTGCGGGGCGCGCTGCTGGACCTGCCGGACGTGGTGGCCAAGGCCGACCCGCGGCTGCTGCCCGGCGGCGCACTGGCCCCCCGGGTGCAGCTGGTCGGGGGCGACTGCCGCCGGGAGATCCCGGTGCAGGCGGACCTCTACATCATCAAGAACATCCTGGAGTGGGACGACAGCAGCACCCGCGCCACCCTGCGCAACGCGGTCGCCGCCGCCCGGCCGGGTGCCCGGGTGCTGGTGATCGAGAACCTGGTGGACGACAGCGCCTCCATGCCGTTCACCGCGGCCATGGACCTGCTGCTGCTGCTCAACGTCGGCGGCCGCAAGCACACCACGGACAGCCTGGTGGCGCTCATGGAGGAGGCCGGGCTGAAGGTCGGGGACGTCCGCCCGGTCAACCCCTATCTGCACGCCTTCGACGGTGTGGTGCCGGAGTAACGGCGGCACCTCCCCGGTCATCTTCCCAGTCACGGTTCCACCGGCCGGCACCCGGCCGGCCGGTGGAACCCCGGCCGGAGCCGGTCAGGAGACCCGGTCGCGCTCCCAGCGGTAGAACTCGTGCGCCATGGCGTCCTTGGGCTCCCGCCAGGTCGCCGGGTCGTAGGCGGAGACGTACGCCTGGAGCCGTTCGCTGACGTCGCGGAACTCGGGGTGGCTCACATGCTTGGCCACCTCGGGGCCCGGCGGCCGCTCGGCCTCGATCAGGTGCAGGTACAGCTCCCCGAACTGGAAGAGGCTGCGGCCGCGCACCCCGATCAGGTGCGGGAGCTCCCCCTGGTCGGAGGCGGCGAACACATCGGCGATGTCGGGTGCGGAGTCGGGCTTCATACGGGCGACGATCAGGGATCGGTACACGGTGGGTTCCTCTTGGTAAGCGGAGAGTGACGGCGCGGGCCCGGCCGACGTCGCGGTGATCCGCCGTCGGCCGGGCCCGGCGCGGTGGGGCCCGCGGTGGGGCCCGGTCGGGTCAGCCGGTGACTGCCGTGGCCGGGGCGACCCCCAGCTCGACGGCGCGCTGCTCGACCTTGTCGCGGATCAGCTCCATCTGGACGCGGGAGTTGCGGTTGATGTTGTCGGTCATCCACTGGTCGTCGACGGGCGCGTCGGGCTTCATCGCGAAGTCCTGGACCCACCGCATCCGGGTGCCGCCGGGCACCTCGTGGTACTCCCAGTGGATCTCCATGTGACGGAAGGGCCCGGTCTCCACCCGGCGGGCCGCGACGGTGCGGGTGACCGGGTCGGGCTCCCGCTCGCTCACCCAGCTCCAGACCTGGCCGTCCTCGTCGGGGTGCATGGTGAGGCGGAAGGTGGTCTTGCGGCCCTCCCGCTTCAGCACCTCCACCTCGGCGTACTCGCTGAACAGGTCCGGCCAGCTCTCCAGGTCGTTGGTGATCTCCCAGGTGAGGTCGAGCGGGGCGGCGATGACGATCTCGTTCTCGGTGTGTCCGACGGTGGGGCTCATCTCAGACTCCAGTGGTCAGGCGGTTGTTGGCGAGGGCCACGAACTCGTGGGGGGTCCTGCAGGACTCGGCGCCGGGTCCGATCGGTGCGCCGTGGCGGTTCTCCAGCGCGGCCACCACACCGAGCAGGCCGAGCGAGTCCAGCCCGAACTCCTCGAAGGTGGCGGCCGGCCGGTTCTCCAGCTCCCGGGAGTCGACAGCGACTCCCGCGCAGGACTGCATCAGCGCGGCGAGTTCGTCGAAGGTCAGGACTTGGTTCATCAGTGGTTCTCCTTCGCAGGTGGCGGCCGTCGGTCGGGGCGCGGTGGCCCCGGTCACGGCCGGTCGGTGCCGCCGCCGCGACGCAGTACGAGCGCGGCGTTGCAGCCCATCAGCCCCCGGCTGAGCACCAGGACGGTGCGCAGTTCGGCGAGACGGGCGGTGCGGGTCACCAGGTCCAGGTCGTGGCTGACGTCCACGACGTTGGGTGTGGGGGGCACCACACCGCTCTCCATGGCCAGGACGGCGGTGGCCACGTCGAGCACCGGTCCGCCGCAGTACGTCCGGCCGATGCCGGTCTTGGGAGCGGTGACCGGCACCAGGGAGATCCGCGGGCCCAGCACGTCGGCCAGGGCCAGCGCCTCGGCGCGGTCGGCCTCGGGGACGCCCAGGGCGTCCGCGAAGACCGCGTCGATCTCCTCGGGCACGCAGTCGGCCTCCTGCAGGGCGGCCCGGGCTGCGTGCGCCAGTCCCTCACGGGACCGCTGCCAGCCGTCCGTTCCGGTGAAGGTGGCGGCGTGGCCGGCGATCAGCGCGCGCGGTTCGATCCCGCGTTCGCGGGCCGCGGACTCCTCCTCCAGCACCAGCATCCCGCCGCCCTCCGCGGGGGCGAACCCGCAGGCGTCGGCGGTGAAGGGGAGGTAGGCGCGCGCCGGGTCGGCGGACCGGCTCAGCTCCTGGTAGCCGAGCTGGCAGACCGCCGAGTACGGGGCCAGCGGCGCCTCGGCGGCACCGACCACCATGGCCCGGGCGCCGCGCCGGATGCCCCGGCGGGCGTGGGCGATGGCGTCCAGACCGCCGGCCTCGTCGTCGGCCAGCACCCCGCAGGGGCCCTTGAAGCCGCCGCGGATGGAGATCTGGCCGGTGCTGGCCGCGTAGAACCAGGCGATCGACTGGTAGGGCCCGACGAAACGGGGCCCCTTGCCCCACAGCTGCTGCAGCTCCCGCTGGCCGAACTCGCCCCCGCCGGATCCCGCCGCGGTGACCACCCCGAGGTCGAAGGGCGATCCCCCGGTGGTGTCCAGCCGGGCGTCGGCCAGCGCGAGGTCGGCCGCAGCCATCGCGAAGTGGGTGAAGCGGTCGGTCTGCACGGTGAAGCGGGTCTCCACCGCCTCCTGCGCGTCGAAGCCGCGGACCTCGCCGGCCACCCGCAGCGGCAGGTCCTCGCAGCCCTCGCGGGAGACCCGGTCGAGGACCGCGACGCCTTCCCTGGTCGCCTTCCAGAAGGCGTCGGCGCCGATGCCGTTGGGGGCGACCACGCCGATCCCGGTCACCACCGCCCGCCGGTGGCCGCCCGGGACCCGCCGGCTGCTCGGCACTCGCTGACTGCTCATGGCATCCTCCCGTTGCCGCGGTTCAGGACCACCGCCGACTGGAAGCCGCCGAACCCGCTGCCGACCGAGAGCACCGTCCGCAGCCGCGCCTCACGGGCCGTGCGGGGCACATAGTCCAGGTCGCACTCCGGGTCGGGGGTCTCGTAGTTGGCGGTGGGCGGTACGACGCCCCGGGCCAGCGCCAGGGTGCAGGCGGCGAGCTCGATGGCGCCGATGGCCCCCAGCGAGTGCCCCACCATGGACTTGATGGAGCTCATCGGGGTCTCGTAGGCGTGGGCGCCGAGCGACCGCTTGACCGCAGCGGTCTCATGACGGTCGTTCTGCTGGGTGCCCGAGCCGTGCGCGTTGACGTAGTCGATGTCGCCGGGGTCGATCCGGGCGTCGGCCAGCGCGGTGTCGATGGCGTGCGACATCTCCAGGCCCTCCCGGGTGAGCCCGGTCATGTGGTAGGCGTTGCCGAAGGTCGCGAAGCCGCGGATCTCGCAGTACACCCGGGCGCCGCGCCGCCGGGCGTGCTCCAGCTCCTCCAGGACCAGCACCGCCGAACCCTCGCCGAGGACGAAGCCGTCCCGGTCCCGGTCGAACGGCCGGGAGGCGTGCGCCGGGTCGTCGTTGCGGGTCGAGGTGGCCTTGATGGCGTCGAAGCAGGCCACCGTGATGGGGGAGATGGGTGAGTCCGAGGCCCCGGCCAGCACCACGTCGGCCTTGCCCTCCTCGATGGTGTGGAAGGCGTAGCCGACGGCGTCCAGGCCGGAGGTGCAGCCCGTGGAGACGGTCTGCACCGGGCCGTGGGCTCCGACGTCCTCGGCCACCTCGGAGGCCAGCGCGGCGGGTGAGAACGCCCGGTGCAGGTCGGGGGCGGCCCGACGGTGGTCCACCGCCCAGCGCTGGCCGGAGCCGGACACCGCCACATAGTCGTGTTCCAGGCGGGTGGTGCCGCCCACCGCGGTGCCCAGCGACACACCGATCCGCCACGGGTCCTCGCGGGCGGTGTCCAGCCCCGAGTCCCGTACCGCCTCGCCTGCGGCGGCGAGGGCGAACTGGACGTAGCGGTCGGCGCGTGCGGCCCGGTGCGGGTCCACCCCGCCGGCTGCCGCGTCGAAGTCGCACTCGGCGGCGATCCTGGACCGGAAACCCTCCGGGTCGAAGAGGGTGATGCCGCGGGTCGCGGTACGACCGGCGGTGAGCAGGTCCCAGAACGCCGGCACGCCCACGCCCCCGGGGGCGACGACCCCCAGTCCGGTGACCGCAACCCGCCGGTTCACGCCCGGGCCTCCACGGCCTCGGCCGCCTCGGGCTCCTCCTCGGTGTCCACATGGCCGAGTTCGGGCCGCGGTGCCAGCGGACCCAGGTGGAAGACCATCCGGGCCTCCACCCTGCCCACGTTGCGGAAGCGGTGCCGCATGTTCCGGGGGATCATCAGCCCCTGGTCGGGGGCGAGGGCGTGGGTGACGCCGTCCAGGTCCACCTCCAGGGCGCCGCAGACGACGGTGACGAACTCCTCGGAGTAGGGGTGGTAGTGCTCACCGATGCGCTCACCGGGCTGCATGATGGCCACGCCCATGAAGCCGCTGGTCGCTCCGACGGTGGTGGGGGTGAGCATGGCGCGCAGATCTCCGCCGCGCCGGCGGTTGGGCTCGATCTCGTGCAGGTCCACGATGCGTGGCGGGATGGTGCTCATGGCCGGTTGCCTCCTGGGGAGTTCGGTCGGGGGGCGGTCGGGGGACGGGTGCGTCAGGCCTGCGGCGCGCTGCGGTCGGTGACCAGGGCGAGGTCGTACTCGGCGAGGAAGCGGCGCAGCCCGTCCGCGGTCGACAGCAGCAGGTCCTCGCCGGGCTCCAGCAGATGGGTGAGTTCGGCGGCGGCGGGCCCGCGGCCCACGCCGGCGGTCACCGCCGGGTCCTCCTGCGCACCGGTGCGCAGGT
>NZ_LIQR01000540.1 GCF_001418575.1 Peterkaempfera griseoplana | reverse complement strand
GTTGTTGGTGAAGGGCACCCAGTTGGCGGGGCTTGCCGTGACGTTGTTGGTGAAGGGCACCCAGTTGGCCGGGGCCACAGCCGTCCGGCCGTCGGCGTGGACATTGGCTTCGGTGGCGGCGCTGGCCGGGACAGCGACAGCGGCGACAACCGCACCGGCCGCGATGGTTGCTGCGACGAGCTGAGAGAGCTTCACCCTGACTCCTGGTGTGAGTGCGAATCTGCGTCGAATCCAGCTCCGAGTCCCGGGGGTCAGGTCGGCATCGATGTCCACTGATGCGTCCCTGACGTGCTCCGAGGCTCGGCGCAGGCGTGCCGCTTCACCCGGACTGCGCTGCCCTGCGAATGCTGCGCATGTGCGGCCGCGGCGTTGACGAGTGAGGTCGTCATGGGCCGGGCGACGGCAGGAGCCGCCTTCCGTGGCGTCGGCCGTCGGCAGCCCCGGCAGTGGCTCTGTGCGTCCCTTGCGCCCCATGAGTCCCTCCCCGTAGTCACAACCCGAGACGAGTCGGCCGTTCCGGCTGTGACATACGCATCCGCTGATGTGACCCACATCTCACCACCCGGTGGCTCCCAGGGCGGAGGAAACGCATCCGCTGAGCGTTCGCGGATGCGGATGCGGGAAGGAGGCTGGTCCACTGCCGTTTCCGGGGGCCGCCACTGGGCCTGCGAGGTTCTGAACGGCGTCGGCGTACGGCTGCCGGGTCTCGGCTCGGCCGAGCGCGGATCTACGCCACCGCGTCGTACGCGGCCCGCGACCGGGCACCGTCGGTGGTACGGGGCCGGGGGGCGCGTTCCGCGAACACCGCCAGACGCAGCACGACATAGCGGCCGATCCCGACGAGTGCGGTGGCCGACAGGTACACCGTCTGGCGCAGAACGACGCCGGCGCCGGGACAGAGCATGGCCAGCGAGCCGACTGCGGCCGAGGTGACGAGCCAGCCGAGGGCCATGGTGGCGGCGCTCTTGAGGTGGCAGGCCAGACCCGGGCGGCCCTGGCCGAATGAGACCCGGGCGTGCAGCTCGGTGGCGATCACCGTGGACGCGACGGTGGTCAGCGCGTTCGCCGCCATCCACGGGATCCACTGCGCGAGCAGGACGAGTGCTCCCGACGCCACCAGGGTGACGCCGCTGCCGAGCCCGGCGAAGCGCCCGAACGCCGCCGCGTGCCGGCGGAGCAGTCGCAGGCCGCCCATGGTGCTCTCCTCCGCGTTCGCTGCCCCTTGAGGGGCCGTCGTCGTCATGCCGCAGAGCGTCGCCGACCCCCCATTCAGCACGGTTTCAGAGCGTTCTCAGGAGCACCGGCACAGATGAAATCGGCGCGGCGACACGCCGCCGCCCGCCTGGACCGCAACCGTCGTCCTGTGGAGTGCGGTCGAGGGCCCGAAGTCCGCCGTGCCTACGGTCCGGCCTGCGAGATCACTGGCCTCGGTGTTCATCACTCAGCACGCCGGCCTTCGCCTGGTCCTGTGCTGAGACACGACTTCTCCCTGATCCGGCCGCCCTGGGAAAGGCCAGAGCCCTCAAGCCCTGGTGGGGGGCTGTGCCGAGCAGGCGGGACCGGTCACGGCGCTGTCGGCCGGTATCCCCACCGAGCTGTCGGACCTGGGGGGCGCAGGCACGACCAGTGCGGACCACCGCCGAAGAGGTCGGGACTCCGAGCCCAGTCCACAATGCGTCCGCCGACGCCGACGACTTCGACCGCAGCAGGCGCCGCCCGCACAGCAGCGAGGGTCCGGCAGGCGGATGCCGGCCGGACCCTCACCACTGCGCCCTGTCTTCTCGGCGCGGGGCAGCAGGTCAGTGGTCGGAGTAGCTGAAGTCGCCCACGGTCCAGGCGCTGACGTCCTCGATGGCGACGCGGTACATCCCGCCCGTCTCCGGGATCCCGACCGTGCCCTGCAGGATCCGGGCGACATGGAAGTGAAGATGCGTCGGCGGCCCGTCCCTCCTCGCGGGGGCGTCGAAGACGGCGGAGAACTCGCCCAGGCGTGCGGAACCGGTCAGCACCTCCGACACCCTCTGCCGCCACACGGACTCGGGTGCCAGCCGACCGGTGATGACGGCACCGTTGGTGACCACGGTGAGGGACATCTGGTTGCTCTGTCCGGCCTCCACACGGCCGACGATTTCGACGATCAGCTCATCAGGCTTCGGCATGAGAACCAATTCTATTCACCGCTCCGTCCCGGCCGCCTCGATGGTGGCGCCCCCCGGCGAGGCGACCTCCACGGTCCTGCCGCGGACGACGGTGGTGGCACAGCTCCCGGGCCGGCCGGGCAGCCCCGCCGCAGCCACCGCTTGCCCGATGGCGTGGGTGACCTTGCCGGTCAGATCGGGGCCGACCGCGCCGTCGTGGACACCGGCCAGATGGGAGGAGTTGTCGTGCACGCTCCTCCCACGCGCGTACAGCGATCTCTCGGACCCGCGCACCCGCAGCGCCCCGCCCAGCCCGCTGGACCAGGTCTACCCCGGGGGGAGGACGCCGAGCCGTCGGTGTGCTGACCGCCGTGGGGGATCGTCTTACGGTGTGATGACGTGGCGTCGTCGGAGGCCTGTCGGTGCCGGATACGGGGTTGCCGCTGGTTAGCGTCGTCTCCATGAAGGTTCTGGTGACGGGCGGAGCAGGGTTCATCGGGGCGCGGGTGGCCGCGCAGCTCGCGGCGGACGGGCACGAGGTGCGGGTGCTGGACGCACTCCTGCCCGAGGCGCACGGCGGCGGTGATGCCGGGCCGCCGCTGCCGTCCGGGGTCGAGGTGCTGGTGGGCGATGTGCGCGACCCGGCGATCGTGGCGCAGGCACTGAGCGGGGTGCACGCTGTCTGCCATCAGGCCGCCATGGTGGGGCTGGGGCTCGATCTGGACGACGCACCCAAGTACGTGGCCTGCAATGACCTGGGCACCGCCGTCCTGCTCGCCGCCATGGCCCGGGCCGGGGTGCGCAGCCTGGTGCTGGCGGGCTCCATGGTGGTGTACGGAGAGGGACGCTACCGGTGCACCGTGCACGGAGAGGCCCCGGCTGCGCCGCGCCGGGTGGCGGATCTTGAGGCGGGACGGTTCGAGCCTCGGTGCCGCGAGTGCGGTCGGCCGTTGCAGCCGGAGCTGGTGCAGGAGACCGCCGCGCTGGACCCGCGCAATGTGTACGCGGCCACCAAGGTGGCCCAGGAGCACCTGGCCGCGGTGTGGGCCCGGGCGTGCGACGGCCGGGCGATCTCGCTGCGCTACCACAACGTCTACGGGCCCGGTATGCCGCGCGACACCCCGTACGCGGGGGTGGCGTCGCTCTTCCGCTCGGCGCTGGCGCGGGGGGAGGCGCCTCGGGTGTACGAGGACGGCGGGCAGCGGCGGGACTTCGTCCATGTCAACGATGTCGCCGCCGCCAACCGCGCCGCTCTGGAGCGGGTCGCCGGCGGTTCCGGTGGTACGGGTGAGGCGTTCAGGGCGTACAACGTGGGCAGCGGAGAGGTGCGCACCGTCGGGGAGATGGCCCGGGCACTGGCGACGGCCTGCGGGGGACCCGAACCGGTCGTCACCGGCCAGTACCGGCTGGGCGACGTCCGCCATGTGACGGCCAGTTCCCAGCGGCTGCGCAGCGAGCTGGGCTGGCGGCCGCAGGTTCCCTTCCACGTCGGCATGGCCGAGTTCGCCGCGGCGCCGCAGCGTGCGGCGGCGGCCGGTCCGGGCCTGCGCGGAACCGGCTGAACCGGGCCGGCGCCGAACCGGCTCGGGGGTCAGACCCTGGCCGCGCCCACAGGCGGCTGGAGGCGGTGGCCCGGGGCGGGGAGGATGACCTCGAAGCAGCAGCCGCCTCCGACGTTGCGTACCTCGGCCCGCCCCGCGTGCGCCTCGACGATGCCCCGGACGATCGCCAGCCCCAGTCCGGCGCCCGTGTCGCCGTGGTGCTCCCTGGAGTCCCCGCTGACGTGCCGCGGTGAGCGGGCGGCGCCGCCGCGCCAGCCGGTGTCGAAGACCCGGGGCAGGTCCTGCGCGGGGATACCACCGCAGCCGTCCTGTACGGAGAGCACCACAGCGTCGCCCTCCCGGCGGGCGGCCACCGCGACCGTGCCGTCCGCCGGTGTCGCACGGATGGCGTTGACCAGCAGGTTCGCCAGAACCCGGGACATCTCCCGGCCGTCCACCTCCACCGGCTCGGCCGCCACCCCGCCGTCGACCAGGCGCACACCGTGCTCCCGGGCGAGGGGCTGCGCCCCGCTCAGGGCCTCGTCGACCAGGTCGTAGGCGCAGACCCGGGTGAGGCTGAGGGTGAGGGCCCCGGCGTGGATGCGCGAGAGCTCGAAGAGGTCGTCGACCATGCCGGAGAGCCGGTCCACCTCGGCGCGGATCCGGCGGTGGTAGCGGGCCGGGTCCTCGGCCACGCCGTCCTCGAGGGACTCGGCCATCGCGCGCAGCCCCGCCAGCGGGGTGCGCAGGTCGTGCGAGATCCAGGCGATCAGCTCACGCCGGGAGGCCTCCAGGGCGCGCTCCCGCCGGCGGGAGGCGGCCAGTCTGGCGCTGGTGTCCTCCAGCGCCCGGCCGAGCGCGGTCAGTTCGCTGGTGGGGAGCCCAGCGGGCGCGGTGAAGCCCTCGTCGCTGCCCAGTCCGTCCGTGGCGGCGACCAGGGCGCGGCTGCCGGCGACCACCCTGCGCCCGATCAGCTGTGCGGGGACCTGGGCGGCCAGAGCGGACATGCCGACCACCGCCATCACCACGCCTAGGTCGTGGTCGGACAGGAACATGGCCTGGGCCACCATGACTGTTCCGGCGGTCATGGCCGCCGCGGCCACGACCGCGACCGCGAACAGGGAGGCGGCCACGGACCGGCGGCGCAGCAGCCGTACG
>NZ_LIQR01000054.1 GCF_001418575.1 Peterkaempfera griseoplana | reverse complement strand
AGCAGGTGGCCCGCACACCCAGGGGGCAGTGGGTGCGCGTGGTGGGCGGCTGGTCGGCCGAGCAGTTCGCCGAACGGCGGCTGCCCACTCCCGCCGAGCTGAATGCCGCCGCACCGGACACCCCGGTGTTCGTGCTGCACCTGTACCAGTCGGCGATCCTGAACCGGGCGGCGCTGAAGGCCGTCGGCTACACCCGGGACACCCCCGACCCCAGGGGCGGGCAGCTGGTCCGGGACCGCAACGGCGACCCCAACGGCATGCTGCTGGCCGCGCCCAGCGCGCTGATCCTCTACTCCACGCTCGCCAAGGCCCCCCTGCTCGACAGCGGGGAGCAGAAGACCTCCACCCTGCACTTCCTGCGGGAGCTGAACCGGTTCGGGCTGACCTCCGCGATCGACGCCGCCGGAGGCTTCCAGAACTTCCCGGACAACTACAGCACGGTGACCGAGCTGGCCAGGGAGGGCCGGCTCTCCCTGCGCATCGCCTATCACCTGTTCCCGCAGACCGCCGGCCAGGAACTCGACGACCTCGCCCGCTGGATCGAGATGGTCCGTCCCGAGGACGGGGACGAGTGGCTGCGGCTCAACGGCGCCGGCGAGAACCTGACCTGGGCCGCGGCCGACTTCGAGAACTTCGCGGAGCCCCGCCCCGAACATGCGGCCGACTACGAGGTCGAGTTCGAGAAGGCGGTACGGCTGCTGATGGAGAACGGCTGGGGTTTCCGGCTGCACGCGACCTATGACGAGACCATCCGCCGCGACCTGGCGGTGTTCGAGAAGCTTGCCGCGGAGGGGCTCTTCCCGGCCGGCAACCGCTGGCTCTTCGACCATGCGGAGACCGTCTCCCGGGACAGTCTGGACCGCGTCGCCGCCCTCGGCGGGGCGATGTCCGTGCAGAACCGGATGTCGTTCCAGGGTGAGGCGTTCACCCGGCGGTACGGCTTCGGCGCCGCCGCGGAGGCGCCGCCCGTGCGGGCCATGCTGGAGCGCGGGCTGACCGTCGGCGCGGGCACGGACGCCACCCGGGTGTCCAGCTACAACCCGTGGGTCGCCCTGCACTGGCTGGTCTCCGGCCGGACCCTGGGCGGCCTGGCCCTGCGGCCGCCGCAGAACCGTGTCGACCGGGAGACCGCACTTGCCATGTACACCCGCGCAGGTGCCGCACTGACCGGCGAGGAGGACGTGAAGGGCGTTCTGCGGGCCGGCTTCTACGGCGATCTGGCGGTCCTGTCCGACGACTACTTCACCGTGCCCGAGGAGGACATCCCGCACATCGAGTCGGTGCTGACCGTGGTCGGCGGCCGGATCGTGCATGCCGTGGCCGAGTACGAGGGGATGGCGGAGGAGATCCCGGCCGTCAGCCCCGGGTGGAGCCCCGTCGCCCACTTCGGCGGCTACCAGGCCGCCGGGGCGCCGCGCGGCTCCGGCGCCCGCCAGGCGGAGCTGCTGGGGCAGGCCGTCGCCGAGTCGGAGCAGCACCGGCAGTGGCGTGTCCGGCGCGGCCTGACCCCGGAGGGCGGCACGGAGCTGTACGACCCCTGCTTCCTGTGACGGACAGCGGGCCACGACCCGCCGGCACCCGGGAACCGGACGGCAGGAGGACGGACGGGCCGCACCCGTGGCGGCACCGCCCGGTCCGGCCGGTCCGGTTCCCGGGGCCGGACCGGCATGCTCCGGTCACCGGGACGGGATCGGGCGCGCCGGGTGCGAAGGCCCTGGCCGTGACCGCGGTCCGGACCACCGCGGGACGGTCGCGCACCCGGAGGCCGCTTCCGGTGGCCCCCGGGTGCGGCGCACCCTCGGGGATGGAACATGCGCCTCGCAGCATTAGTTGAAGAGATAACGAAAGTGGGAGGTGTCTCCACATGAGCAACACCGAGGTCCGTCCGGTCGAACTGCTCTGTGCTCCCGCGGCGGACGAGAGGGCGGGCCCACAGGTGGAGGTCCTCTCGGCAAGAGACGTCCCCCTGGGCGGCCCGCGGGCGATGACCGTGCGGCGCACCCTGCCGCAGCGGGCCCGGACCCTGATCGGCGCCTGGTGCTTCGTCGACCACTACGGCCCCGACGACGTCTCCCGGACCGGCGGTATGGATGTCGCACCGCACCCGCACACCGGACTCCAGACGGTGAGCTGGCTCTTCAGCGGCGAGATCGAACACCGCGACAGCCTGGGCGTCCACGCCTTCGTACGCCCCGGAGAGCTCAACCTCATGACGGGCGGGCACGGCATCGCCCACTCGGAGGTCTCGACCCCCGCGACCACGGTCCTGCACGGGGTGCAGCTCTGGGAGGCGCTGCCCGGACAGCACCGGCACACCGCACGCGACTTCCGGCACCACATCCCGCGCCCGGTCCCGCTGGACGGCGGCGAGGTACGGGTGTTCCTGGGCTCCCTCGCCGGGGAGACCTCGCCCGTACCGACCTTCACCCCGCTGCTCGGCGCCGAACTCACCCTCCGGCCCCGGGCCACGGTCTCCCTCTCCGTCGACGAGGGCTTCGAGCACGGCCTGCTGGTGGACCGCGGCGAGGTCCACCTGGCGGGAACACCGCTGCGCCCGGCCGAACTCGGCTACCTGGGCCCCGGCACCGCGACGCTGAGGATCACCAACACCACCGACGCCGCGGCCCGGACGATCCTGCTGGGCGGTACGCCCTTCGGCGAGCAGATCGTCATGTGGTGGAACTTCCTCGGCCGCAGCCACGAGGAGATCGTCCAGGCCCAGGAGGCATGGGAGCACGCCTCCGACCGCTTCGGCGAGGTCCGGGGTTACGAGGGGGAACGGCTGAGCGCTCCGGCCCTGCCCAACGCCGTCATCAGCCCGCGCGGCAATCCCGCACCCCCACCCCCGAAAGGCACCCCATGACCACGTCGGCCACTCCCGTCATCCGACGAGCGGATGACAGGCACCGCTACGAGATCCTGGTCGACGACGAGCTCGCCGGCGTCGCCGAGTACCTGGACCGGGGCGAGCAGCGCGTCTTCTACCACACGGAAACCCATGTGGACTTCGCCGGTCAGGGCCTCGCGGCCCGGCTGGTCCTGCATGCCATGACCGATGTGCGCGCCACAGGGAGACGCGTCGTCCCGGTCTGTTCGTACGTGGCGCGACTCCTGGAGAAGCACGACGAGTTCGCCGACATCACCGACCCGGTCACCCCGGAGGTCAAGCACTGGCTCCGCGAGGCACTGGGCTGACCGGCCCGCCCCGGAGGGCCCCGCGCACAGCCACCGTGCCCCCTGCGAACGAGCGGTTCGCAGGGGGCACGGTGGCTGTGCACGCTCGATCGAGGCCGGACCCCCCGGGCCCTCCTCCACCATGCACATCGGCACCCTGCTGCAGTCCGGCATCGGCGCCTGACCCCTCCGGCCCGGTCGGCCGCCGGGACGACGAAGCTCCCGTGATGAACGGACGACTTGGAGAAGTCGCCGTTCACCACGGGAGCCCGGCGTTGCGCCGCGGTCAGCCCTCCGGCCGGTCAGCCCTGCGACCGGTCAGCGGACGGCGCGGACGGCCTGGTCGATCAGGTCGGCGACGCGCTCGGGATGGGCGAGCATCACCAGGTGCGAGGAGTCGACCTCGACGGTGGTCATGCCGGCCCGCTGGTAGCCGTAGCGCTCCACATCGGGGTTGATGGTGCGGTCGGAGGCGGCCACCAGACCCCAGGAGGGCTTGGTCTTCCAGGCCGCTGCCGGGGCCTTCTCGCCGAAGGCCTGGGCGGCCAGCGGGCGCTGGGAGACGGCGAGGACGGCGGCGAGACCGGGATCGACATCGGCGGCGAAGATCTCCGGGAACCTGTCGGCCCGGACCGAGACGTCCACGCCGGGCGCCGGGGAGCCCTCGAGCGGGAAGGGGGTGTGGACCAGCGCGCCGGCCAGGTCGGAGTCGGGGAAACCACCCTGCAGCTCGCCCAGGCTCTCCCCCTCCTCCAGGGCGTAGCCGGCCAGGTAGACCAGCGCCCTGACGTTGTCCTCCACGCCGGCGACGGTGATCACCGCGCCCCCGTAGGAGTGGCCGACCAGGACGACCGGCCCGGGGATCCGGCGGACGACCGAGGCGATGTAGGCGGAGTCGCCGAGCAGGCTTCGGTTGGGTACCGCCGGGGCCACCACGTTCAGGCCGCGTTCGAGCAGCTCGGGGATGACCCGGGCGAAGCTGGAGGCGTCGGCGAACGCGCCGTGGACCAGGACGACGGTCGGGCCGTCGGTACGGGACATGGCAGAACTTCCTTTCGGAAACGGGTAGGCGGCTCAGCCGGTGTGCAGCGCGGCGCGCAGGATGTGCACGGCCTGGGCGATGGCCGCCTCGGCGGCGTGTGTGCCGCGCAGCGCGTCGAGCATCACGAAGTCGTGGATGATGCCCTGGTAGCGGACGGCGGTGACGGCGACCCCGGCCCGGCGGAGCTTGTTGGCGTACGCCTCGCCCTCGTCACGCAGGACGTCGGCCTCGCCGGTGACGACCAGGGCCGGCGGCAGACCGGTGAGCTGCTCGGTGGTGGCCCGCAGCGGAGAGGCGGTGATCTCGGCCCGCTGCGCGGGGTCGGTGGTGTACTGGTCCCAGAACCACTGCATGCCGTCGCGGCGCAGGAAGTACCCGGTGGCGAACTGGTGGTAGGAGGGCGTGTCGAACGAGGCGTCGGTGACCGGGTAGAACAGCACCTGCTGGACCAGGGGAAGCCCGCCGCGCTCCTTGGCCATCAGCGTCAGTGCGGCGGTCATGTTGCCGCCCACCGAGTCGCCGGCGGCGGCGATACGGGTGGCGTCCAGGCCCTTGCCGGCACCGTCGGTCACGATCCAGCGGGCAACGGTCCAGTTCTGCTCGATGGCGACCGGGTAGCGGTGCTCCGGCGAGAGGTCGTACTCGGGGAACACCACCGCGGCCCCGGCGCCGACCGCCAGTTCCCGCACCAGGCGGTCATGGGTGTGCGCATTGCCGAACACCCAGCCGGCGCCGTGGATGTAGAGGATCACCGGCAGTACACCGGTGGCACCGGCGGGCCTGACGATGCGCGCGCGGACGGACCCGGTGGGGCCGCCCTGGACGGTGATCCACTCCTCGTCGACCGCCGGCTTGGCGATCTCCCCGGACTGCACCTCGTCCACCGCCTTGCGCCCCTCGGCGGGCGGCAGCTCGAAGAGGTACGGCGGGTTGGCGGTGGCCGCGGCGAAGTCCGCGGCGGCAGGCTCCAGCACGGGCGTGACCGGAGTGGTGAGGTCGTCGGACATGGATGTGTGTCTCCCGCAGGTAGGGGGTTGGGCAGGCCGGGCCTCGGCGCGGTGGCCGTCCGGCCGGATCGGTCGCCACAGGCTCGGACAGGACGCTAGGGCCGGTTCGGCACCGCCTCTTGTCCGTCGGTGACCCGCTTCTGGCCTGTCCGCGCCCGACCCTGCGGTCAGGCCCTCGTTCGGTCCGTCCGGGCCGTCCGTGCGGGGCACTCGCGGGCAAGGGGCGGTGCGCCTCGGGGACAGCCACGGCCGGGCTCCGGTCCTAGCGTGGCGGCATCCCGTGACCCGTAAGCACTCCCCGACGAAGGAGCAGACACCCATGCCGTACATCACCGTGGGCCAGGAGAACACCACCCCCGTCGACCTCTACTACGAGGACCACGGAACCGGGCAGCCGGTCGTGCTCATCCACGGGTTCCCGCTCGACGGCCACTCCTGGGAGCGACAGAGCGCCGTACTGCTCGACGCGGGCTACCGCGTGATCACGTACGACCGCCGGGGGTTCGGGCAGTCCGGCCAGCCCACCACCGGCTACGACTACGACACCTTCGCGGCCGACCTCAACACCGTGCTGGAGACCCTCGACCTGCGGGACGCCGTCCTGGTCGGGTTCTCGATGGGCACCGGCGAGGTCGCCCGCTATGTGTCCACCTACGGCTCCGCCCGGGTGGCCAAGGTCGCCTTCCTCGCCTCCCTTGGGCCGTATCTGCTCCGGACCGACGACAACCCGGACGGGGTCGCCCCCAAGGAGTTCTTCGACGGCGTCGTCGCGGCCGTGAAGGCGGACCGCTACGCGTACTACAGCGACTTCTTCAGGGACTTCTACAACCTCGACGAGAACCTCGGCACCAGGATCAGCGAGGAGGCGGTCCGCAACAGCTGGAACGTCGCAGCCGGCGGCGGCTTCTTCGCCGCAGCGGCCGCGCCGTCCACCTGGTACACCGACTTCCGGGCCGACATCCCGGCCATCGACGTGCCGGCGCTGATCCTGCACGGCACGGCCGACCGCATCCTGCCCGCCGACGGAACCGCGCGGCCGTTCCACAGGGCGCTCCCGTCCGCGGACTACGTGGAGATCGAGGGGGCCCCGCACGGTCTGCTGTGGACCCACGCCGAGGAGGTCAACGCAGCACTTCTCGCCTTCCTGGAGAAGTGATCTCGTACAGCCGTACGCTGGCGGCCGATCACTGCGCAGGGGCGGCCGCACCGGCGCGGCCGCCCCGCAGGCACGCGGGCGGGCAGACGACGAGAGAGGGGACGGGTATGAGCGAGCCGCCGGCCGACGTGGTCGTGGTCGTGGTCGGCCCGGTGCCCGGCGAAACCGCTCCCGCAGGGCTGGACTGACGGTGCGTCATACAACGCCGGGCATGCGCCGCCGGGCGGGGTCCGTGCGCGCCCGGGACCCCGGCGAGAAGCACCGCGTCTCGACCTCGCTGGAGCTCCTGTTCGACCTGTGCTTCGCGGTCGCCGTGAGCCAGGCGTCCGCGGGGCTGCGTGCGGCGGTGGCGGCCGGGCACGGCGCGTCGGGCGTGCTGCACTTCGCGGTCGTCTTCTTCAGCGTGTGGTGGGCGTGGATGAACTTCACCTGGTTCTCCTCCGCCTACGACCCGGACGACATCCCGTACCGGTTGACGGTGTTCGTCCAGATCACCGGCTCGCTGATCCTCGCGGCGGGGGTGCGGCGGGCTTTCGAGGGCGACGACCTGAGCGTCATCACCCTGGGGTACGTCGTGATGCGCGGCGCACTGGCCGGGCTGTGGCTGTGCGCCTCCCGGGCGGACCCACCCCGGCGCCGGACCGCGCTGCGCTTCGCCGTCGGGGTGGTGGCCTGCCAGACCGGCTGGGTGGGACTGCTGGCCCTGCCCGGCCGCATGCGTCCGGTGGGCATCGCGGTGCTGGTGGTGGCGGAGATCTGCGTCCCGGTGCGGGCGCAGTCCGCCGGGATGACGCCCTGGCATCCGCACCACATCGCCGAGCGGTACGGGTCGTTCACCTTGATCGTGCTCGGCGAGTCCGTCGCCTCCGCCACAGCCGCCGTCCGTACCGCCTTCGATCAGCACCGCGGCACCGGGCCGCTGTGCACGGTGGCGGCGGGCGGCCTGCTGACGGTCTTCGCCATGTGGTGGCTGTACTTCGCCCGGCCGGCCCACACCCTGCTCGCCACCACGCACCTGCGGCCCGGCAGACGGTTCCGGTGGGCCTACGGCCACTATCTGATCTTCGCTTCGGCAGCCGCCGTCGGTGCGGGCCTGGCCGTCGACGCCGACCAGGTCACCCATCGTGCCTCCATCGCCCCGCAGACTGCGGGCGCCGTGGTCACCGTCCCGGCGGCGGTCTTCCTGACCACCGTGTGGGCGCTGCAACTGCGGCCCCACCACAGGACGGCCGCCGAGGGGGTGCCCTTCCTCCTCGCGGCCGTCCTGCTCCTCCCGGCCGCTCTCTCCCCCGCACCGGCACTGGCCACCGGGGTCCTGCTGGCGCTGCTGGCCGGCGTGGTCACCGTCCAGGGCGGCCGGCGGGTGCCGGTCGGTTGAGCAGCGCCCGCGGTTCCGTGCATGCGGGTCGGCGGGGGCTCTGAGGCGTCGACTCCCGCCGCGACGCATCTCGCGCGTCACCGCGGTGAGGAGGCCGCACGGGTTCGCCCCTGGCACGGGAACCGGGCACCGCGCTGTTCGCCCGCGCGACCCGCCGCCTCTCGCGGCCTGGGGCAGAAGAGGTGTCGTCAGACGCCCGGCGCAGTGCCGGGCGGGGGCTTCCCTGCGCCCGGTGCTCTGGCGGGCAACCCTGCGTACGTTGCTCGGCAAAGTCCGCTCCCCCGGCGCTTCTAGGGTCGTTCGCACAGACACCCCTGAGATCGTTTCTGGACGGGACAAGCCATGACTCAGCAGTTTTCCGGCGCTGCCCACACCTCGGTCACCCATGAGGTGGCGGTGCACGTCGCCGTCGCGGACGAACCGCCGGCGTCCCTGCCCGCCGAGCTGCGCTACGACCGGTCGGACCCCTATGCCGTGTGCCTCTCCGTCGGGACGACGGCGACCGGCAGGGTCGACTGGGTGTTCGCGCGCAGTCTCCTGGCGAAGGGGACGAGCCGGCCGGTGGGTGCCGGAGACGTCCTGGTGGCACCCTGGCAGTGCGACCACCGGCCCTGGGTGCGGATCGTGGTCAGATCCCCGGCGGGGTCCGCCGCGCTGGACATCGACGCCTCGGCGGTCACCGCGTTCCTGGAGCGGGCGAGCACGGTCGTGCCGCCCGGCGTGGAGGGGCTGTATCTGGATCTGGACCGCGTTGTGGCCGACCTCATGGCGGGCAGCGGGTGACGGTCCGACCCGTCAGATGCCGACACGACATCGGTCTGGTCACGCGGCCGGCCGGTGGCCCTGTCCGGAGGCTCCCGTGAGGGACGACCTCCTGGACGGCCGGGGCGGGCAGAGGCGCCGGCCGGGGCGGCCCTCAGTGGGCGTCGAGGTGGGCGAGGCGTTTCCGGGTCTCGGTGAGGCGGGAGGGGCCGACTGCAGCGCCGAGGGCGAGGCACCGGCTGTGGGCGTCCAGGGCCTGGTCAGCGTGTCCGGCGGCCGTCAGGGCGTCGCCGAGGGGAGACCAGGGCGACGCCCCGCCGGCGGCCGGTGCGGCAGAGGTCCACGGCCGAGTGCGACTCGTCGGCGGCTTGGAACCAGTTCTTGAGGGCGGTGTGCGCCGAGCCGATGGCCATCCGCAGGTTCACCCGGGCGAAGTCGGCGATATGCGGTTCGATGCGTTCGCCTGCCTGGTCGAGGAAGACGAGTGTGCGCAGGTGCTCGGTGACGGCCTCCTCGTGCCGGCCGGCCCCGGCGGGGGTGCAGCCGCATGGCCTGGAGGGCACCGGGAGGTCGTCGGCGGACTCGAAGAGCCCGGCCGACTCGCGGCTCTGACATGCCGCCGCCGCGGGGTCGCCGAGGCGCCCGAGGGCCCAGGCCTGGTAGCTGAGGCCACCCGCTCGCCCACCCTGCTCCTTCTTCCGGCCGCCCCGACGTCACGCCCGAGCAAGCCCGGGCGTCGGCGGCGAGGCGGACCTGACGAAGATCGGAGAGGTTCCGGGCGGCAGCGGCCGCAGGCGTTGCCTAGTGGGAGATCCGAAGTCTGGTCAGCTGCTGCTCGAAGGGCACGACGGCGTCGTCCGCCGCCGCTCTGCCGGGCTGCTGCAGCATCAGCTCCGCCAGTTCCTCACCGGCGCGGATGATCCGCGTGCCCAGGGTGTCGGACTGGACGTCGCCCGCGCCCCAGTCCTCGGAGGCTGCGAAGACGGCCGTCCGGACCACGTGCGAGCACAGATAGGCGAAGAGCGGACGCAGGGCGTGCTCCAGAGCCAGTGAGTGGCGGGCCGTGCCGCCGGTGGCTCCGATCAGCACCGGCTTAGCGACCAGCTCGGTGTTGTCGATGATGTCGATGAAGGATTTGAACAACCCGCTGTACGAGGCGCTGAAGATCGGTGTCACGGCGATGACGCCGTCCGCGCCGGTGACCGCCTCCACCGCCGCGCGCAGCGCGGGGCCGGGGAATCCGGTCACCAGGTTGTGGGCGATGTCGACGGCCAGCTCGCGCAGCTCCACGACCTGGATGTCGACGGGGCGCGGCGACCGGTCCGCGAGCGACCGCCGGGTCGCGTCGGTGAGCCGGTCGGCCAGCAGACGTGTCGACGAGGGCTGGCTGAGGCCGGCCGAAACAGCCACGATCCTGAAGGGTTCCACTGTCGTCATTCCTCGTCTCTCGGGCGTGTGCCACGGCTCGACCGGCCCGTTCGCCGTTCCGGCGGCCGCACCCCAGCCAACCCGGTCCGGGCGGCGGAGCCTGCCTGCCCGTGCACCGGGGCTGTGCCCCGGGCGCACACCGAGCGCATGCCGAGGTGACCGGCTCAGCCGCGGTGCCGGTGCAGGGCTACATGGACCGTGTCGAGGGTCTGGATCAGGGCTGCCCGGGCGGCGTCCGTGTCGCGCAGGGGGTCGAGCACCATGAAGTCGTGGATCGTCCCGTGGTAGCGCATCGAGACCACCGCCACGCCCGCCGCACGGAGCTTCGCCGCATAGGCCTCGCCCTCGTCGCGCACCACGTCGGCCTCGCTGGTGACCACCAGCGCCGGGGGCAGCCCGGTGAGCTGCTCCAGGGAGGCCTGCAGGGGTGATGCGGTCGCCTCGCTGCGCTGCGTCACGTCGGGAAGGTACTGGTCCCAGAACCAGCGCATGGTCTCCCTGCCGAGGAAGTACCCCTTGGCGAACTGCTGGTAGGAGGGGGTGTCGAAGTCGGCGTCGGTGACCGGGCAGAGCAGCACCTGCTGCACCAGCTGCACCCCGCCGCGCTCCTTGGCCAGCAGGGTCAGCGCCGCCACCAGGTTGCCGCCCGCCGAGTCGCCCACGGCGGCCATCCGGCTCCCGTCCAGGCCGATCTCGCCGCCTCGCTCGCAGATCCACTTCGCGACCGCGTAGCACTGCTCGACGGCGACTGGGTACTGCGCCTCGGGGGCTCGCTCGTACTCGACGAAGACCACGGCCGCGTCCGTGCCGAGGGCGAACTGGCGTACCACGCGCTCATGGGTGCCGGCGTCGCCCAGGACCCAGCCCAGCCCGTGCAGGAACAGCACGACGGGGATCTCGCCGACGCTGTCGGCGGGCCTGACCACCTGCACCCGTACGTGACCGGTGGGGCCGCCCGGCAGCGCGAACCACTCCGTGGAGGTGGCCTCCTCGTCCAGGGCATCGTCCGCGCCCTGCAGCCGGGCCAGGCCCGTCCGGGCCTCCTCCAGGTCCGGGTCGTGCGCCGGCGCGGGGCAGGTGTGCCGGGCCACGAACGCTCGGGTGGGACGGTCCAGGACCGGGTGCCGAACGGACGAAGGGGCGAAGTCGGACACACGGTCTCCTGCCGACAGGGCCAACGGGGCCTGGAACGAAAAGGGTGGATCGATGCATCGGGTGCCTGGTGGAGGGGCGGCAGCCGATGCTGCGGCCGCCGAACCGGGCACTGCCGCCGTCGGCACAGGGCGGCCCGCACGGCTTCGAGCGGGCACCCTACCCGTTGGACGGTGTGGGGTCAGCCCCCTGTCCGGCCGGCACCCCGGACACCGGCGGCAGCCCCCGGAGCGGTCCCCGGCGCCGGCGCGGCCGCCGGGGGCCGGCCGCCGTCGTCCTGGGCGGTGCGCAGGTTGCGCCACTCACGGGGGGAGACGCCGTACGCGGCCCGGAACGCCCGGCTGAAGTGGGCGGGGTTGACGAAGCCCCACCGCTGGGCGACGGCGGACACGGTGGGGGCGGTCCTGCCGCGGCGGGCCAGCTCCCGGCTGCACTCCTCCAGGCGCCGCTGCTGGATCAGCCGGCCGACGGTGGTTCCCTCGCCCTCGAAGAGCCGGTGCAGGTACCGGACGGAGATCCGGTGCGCCCGGGCGATGCCCTCCGGCGACAGCTCCGGGTCGCCCAGGTTCCGGTTGATGTGGTCGCGGACGCGCAGCAGCAGGTGGCTGCGGGCGGTGTCCGCGTCCGTGGCGTCCGGGTGGGCCCGTTCCGCGATCAGGGTGGCGAGCAGGTCGACCACATTGCCGGCCAGCCGGTCCGCGACGGCCGGCTGGTAGCCGCCCGCCGAGGAGGCCAGGGTGGCCAGGAACGGCAGCAGCATCGCGCCGACGCCGTCCCCGGTGCCGATGGCGGCGCCGGTGACCTGCCGGATGTCGCTGTCCGGCACGCCCAGCATCCGGCGGGGCAGCTGGAAGACGTGCGTGGCGAACCGCTGCGGATAGTCGAAGGAGTACGGCCGGGTCGTGTCGTAGACCACGAGGTCGCCCTCGCACACCTCGGCCCGCCGGCCGTCGTGGATGAAGGTGGCCGTACCGGACACCTGGACACCCACCGCCACCAGCGCCTCGGAGGAGCGGGCGATCAGGGCCGGAGTCCGGCTGACCCGCTTTGCGTCGGCCTCCATGGTGGAGACCTGGAGATAGCCGAGGCGGTCGGTGGCGATCCGGCCGTCGAACGGCCCGTCGCCCCGCGGGGCGACCGTCATCGGCACCAGCGTCCTGCTCACCGCGTCGTTCCAGTAGGCGACCTTGTCCCCGTCCGGCACGGATGCGGTCGTCAACACCAAGCTCAAGTTGCTCTCCCCTCATGGGAAGTGACTCCGGGCTGTCAGCGGGCGGGAACAGGACGGACGGCCGCACACCTCCCCAGGCGGCGGCCGGTGCCCGGCAGCGCCGGACGGCTCGTCGTACGGGCAGCGACCTCGCTGGAGCGCAACCGGGCCGCTTCGGCGGGGCCCGGGTTCCCGCCCGCACCGACAGCCAAGCAGCCCGCCGTCGGACTTCCCAGGCAGAACCACAGGCAGAAATCGCCGCCCGGATGTGCCTGCCGGTGTGTGCAGTGCCGGAACAGCACAGGGCGCGGTGGGGAAAGAAGCGACGCCGTCCGCGGGACTAGCTTCGTTGACGTGGCGCAAGGCCGCCGAACCCCCGCACCGACGGTGCGCAGGGGCGCGGCCTGTCCGCCCGGCCTGCGGCGGCCCAAGGCGTCGTCGCTCCACCCGCCCGCGCCTTCCCGCGGCCGCGGTCACGCCCCCTGTTTGAGAGGAACCCCTCATGGTCGACTTCGCCCAGGTGAAGGCTGCCCCCAGCCCCGACCTGCTCACCCCGGACAACGCGGTCATGGTCTTCGTCGACCACCAGCCGCAGATGTTCTTCGGCACCGGCAGCGGCGACCGGACCGCCATCATCAACAGCACCGTCGGCCTGGCGAAGGCCGCTCGGGCCTTCGACGTCCCCGTGGTGCTCAGCACCGTCGCCGCGGAGTCGTTCTCCGGCCCGATCCTGCCGCAGCTGGTCGAGGTCTTCCCCAAGCACGAGGTCATCGACCGCACGACCATGAACGCCTGGGAGGACCCCGCGTTCGTCGAGGCCGTCAAGGCCACCGGCCGTAAGAAGATCATCCTGTCCGGCCTGTGGACCGAGGTGTGCCTGGTGCTGCCGGCGCTCTCGGCTCTCGGCCAGGGCTACGAGGTCTATGTCGTCGCCGACGCCTCCGGCGGCGTCACCCCGGCCGCACACGAGCACGCCCTCCAGCGGATGGTCACCGCCGGCGCCGTCCCGGTGACCTGGGTGCAGGTCCTGCTGGAGCTCCAGCGCGACTGGGCCCGCCAGGAGACGTACGGCGCGGTCATGGAGATCGTCAAGGAGCACGGCGGCGCCTACGGGCTCGGTGTCGTGTACGCGCAGGCCGTCATCGGCGCGCACGCGGCGGGCTGACCGTGCCGGCCCATGTCACGGAGCGGAGCGGCCGGTGAACCTCGGCCTGCTGATCCTGCGGCTGGTGTGCGGGCTGCTGATCGCCGGGCACGGCGTGCAGAAGGTCAGTCATCACCTGGGCGGCGCGGGGCTGGAGGGGGGCACCCGTGAGTTCCACGACGACGGGTTCCGCGGCGGCTCCCTCACGGCCCTGGCCGCCGGGGCGGGGCAGATCGGCTCCGGACTGCTGCTTGCCGCCGGCCTGCTGACCCCGCTCGCCGCCACCGGCGCCATCGGCGTCATGACGGTGGCGCTCACCGTCAAGTGGCACCACGGCCTGTGGGTCCAGAACGACGGCTACGAGTACCCGCTGTTCCTCATCACCACGGCTGCCGTGCTCGCCGCCACCGGGCCGGGGCGGTGGTCCGCCGACCAGCCGCTCGGCCTGCTGCCGTACCCCGCATGGTGGTTCGCGGTCGCCCTGGTGACAGGGGTGGGCAGCGGCGTGCTCACCCGGCTCCTGCTCCACCGCGCAACGCCCGCGGCTTAACAGCCGCATCCCGTACGACCCGCACGACCCGTACGACTCCCACGACCCGTGCCGGCCCGACCGGTACGCCCGCACGGCCCCACGACGCAGGAGGGGTAACCCCCCCGCCTGCACTCCCGGCCGGCCGAGCCGCGATCCGGCTCGGCCGGCCGGTCCACTTCCCGCCACGACCAGAAAGCACAGCCATGGAACCCACCATCGCCACCCCGCCCAGCAGTCAGCCGATCACCCAGCAGAGCGGCCCCGAGGTACAGCCCTTCGGGACCGTCAAACTGTTCCCGCTCGGCCTGGCCCACGACACCCGGGCGTACTCCTGTCAGCGCCTGAGCAGGCTGCTCGCGGACACCCAGATCCTCTACTCCCTCTACAAGAAGAGCCACTGGACGGTACGCGGCGCCACCTTCTTCCAGCTGCACCAGCTCTTCGACAAGCACGCGGCGGAGCAGCTGGCCCTGGTGGACGCGCTCGCCGAGCGCATCCAGACCCTGGGCGGTGTGGCCGTCGGGGACCCCCGGCACGCCGCCGAGCTCACCTCGATCCCGCGCCCCCCGGACGGGACCGAGCAGGTGCCGGTGATGCTCTCGCGCCTGCTGCGGGCCCATGAGTCGATCCTGGTCGACAGCCGTGACGCCGCTGCGCGCGCCGCCGAGATGGGTGACGACGGCACCAATGACCTCCTGGTCTCGCAGCTGGTCCGTACCGGTGAGAGCCAGGTCTGGTTCCTCGCCGAGCACCTCGTCGACACCCCCCTCGCCCGCACCTGACCCACGCGACCCCTGTGCCGCCCCGCCCCGTCAGGGCCGGGCGGCACAGACGCACCGAGGCCCCGTCCGCAGGACTCAGCGGACGGGGCCTCGGTATGCGGGCCCCGGTGTGCGGGCCTCAGTGTGCGGGCCTCAGTGCCGGTCGCGGTAGCCGATCGCCACTCCCCCGACCAGGACCGTGCTGATCAGCATCGGCCAGCCGAGCCCGTGGTGGTTGACCAGGACTGCGCCGGCGGCGGCGCCGACGAGCATCGCCGCGACCGCCAGCAGCCGGCGGCCGGCCCTCGGGTTGGTGCCGCCGGCCAGCGACGACTCCGAGGCCAGACCGGTCAGGGTCAGGGTCAGCACGGTGGTGGTGAGATCGGGCACGGCGAGTTTGCGCACGGTGCCGTTGCGCAGGCCCATGGCGAGCGCGACCAGGGCGATCAGCAGATCGGTGGGGCCCGAGGCGAAGGCGGCCGCGGTGGCGGCCGCGAGCAGCAGGGCCTCGGTGGTCAGCACCGTCCGCACCCAGATGTGCTGCGGAGAGTCGCGGTGGTACTGCTCGACCCGTCCGGCGCAGACCGAACCGGCCAGGAACGCCGCGAGTGAGACCAGCGACCCGGTGACCGAGAAGCCCGGGGTGCCGACGGCGGCGAAGCCGATGATCACGACATTGCCGGTCATGTTGGCGGTGAAGACGTGCCCCAGGCCGAGATAGCTGACGGCGTCCAGGAAGCCGCTGACGACGGTCAGCACGGCCAGGGCTCCGGGCAGGGCCGGATGTGCCGGTTTCCCGGCGGGGGTGGCGGCGGATTGTGCCACGGTGTGCTCCCTTGGTGATCAGCGCGTCGAAGGCTGGGAGGCGTTCTGTGCGCCCTGACACGGCGTCATCGGGCGGTGTCCGTGACCGGCCCGCGCGCGGCCTTGAGGGATGCGTGGGTGGGGGCGTCGGGGACCTCGGCGGGCCGTCCCTTGGCGAACTCCTCGCGCAGTACGGGGACGACCTCCTCGCCGAGGATGTCGAGCTGCTCCAGCACGGTCTTCAGCGGCAGGCCGGCGTGGTCCATCAGGAACAACTGGCGCTGGTAGTCGCCGGCGTACTCGCGGAAGGCGAGCGTCCGCTCGATGACCTGCTGCGGACTGCCCACCGTGAGTGGGGTCTGCTCGGTGAACTCCTCCAGGGAGGGGCCGTGCCCGTACACGGGCGCGTTGTCGAAGTACGGGCGGAACTCACGCACCGCGTCCTGGGAGTTCCGCCGCATGAAGACCTGGCCGCCGAGGCCCACCACGGCCTGCTCGGGCTTGCCGTGGCCGTAGTGCGCATAGCGTTCGCGGTAGAGCTCGACCATGCGCTTGGTGTGGTCGGCGGGCCAGAAGATGTTGTTGTGGAAGAAGCCGTCCCCGTAGTAGGCGGCCTGCTCGGCGATCTCCGCGGAGCGGATGGATCCGTGCCAGACGAAGGGTGCGACGCCGTCCAGCGGACGCGGCGTGGAGGTGAAGCCCTGGAGGGGGGTGCGGAAGCGACCCTGCCAGTCCACCACGTCCTCACGCCACAGCCGGTGCAGCAGCGCGTAGTTCTCGATGGCCAGCGGGATCCCCTGGCGGATGTCCTGGCCGAACCACGGGTAGACCGGCCCGGTGTTGCCGCGGCCCAGCATCAGGTCGACCCGGCCGTCGGCAAGGTGCTGCAGCATCGCGAAGTCCTCGGCGATCTTCACGGGGTCGCTGGTGGTGATCAGCGTGGTGGAGGTGGAGAGGATGATCCGCTCGGTGCGGGCGGCTATCCAGCCGAGCATGGTCGTCGGCGAGGAGGGTACGAACGGCGGGTTGTGGTGCTCGCCGGTGGCGAACACGTCCAAGCCGACCTCCTCCGCCTTCAGCGCGATGGCGACCATGGCCTTGATCCGCTCATGCTCGGTCGGCGTCCGGCCGGTTGTGGGGTCCGGAGTGACGTCACCCACCGTGAAAATCCCGAACTGCACTGCTTCCTCCCGCTTTCTTCATCGCATGGGGCCGCCTCCGGCCGGCCTTCGGCCGAGGCGTTGCGGGCCGACGCTACGGGGGAGGGAGCGAGTGGTCGTGACCGGGCGTGCACGGCTGTCTTACCGAGGGCGCAGCATCGGGCTGCCCTGGGCGGGGGTAGGGACCTGCGTCCGCACGGTTTCCGGTGCGGCCGGCACACCCGGCTCTGTACAGCCGCCGATGAACGCGGACTGCACACAGTGCTCGCGCAGGCACTGCGATTCCCCAGCTTCTACGGCATGAACCGGGATGCCTTCCGGGATGCGATCACAGGTCCGGTCGAGATCCCGGCCCATCTGCCCTTCGTGGCCTGGGACGACCTCTGCCACCGCCTACCGCATGGAGCTGTCGTGCTTCGACAGGCACCCGAGGAGTACCAGCACGAGTGCCGTCCGGAGTTCCTCGCCGAGTACGTGTGGAGCGTTTGAGGCCTCTTCGTCCCGGACTGCGGGTGGGTGCGATGGCCGTTGATGGTCACCGCACTGGTCCGTCGGCCATGCACGGCCCATGACGGTCGCGCGCGGTCGTGCTGGTTGCTGTAGTTCGCTGCACTACCGCGACGGCTCCGGGGGCCGTGACGACCCCTGGAACGTGGCCTGGCCAACGTCGGGCGGCGGTTCGGTCCGTCGATCACGAGCGGTCCCGGGTCCGCGTCGTCGCGCTTCCGCCGGCCTGCCGTTCCTCGCCGCTTCGAACGCGGTTGACCCCGGCTGCCTGCTCAGTGCCCCCGTGCGGTCGGGCGACGGGCACGCGCCTCGCTACTCACCGTCAAGCCGACCAGTGGTCCCCCTGCGGTGTCACCTGTTGTCGTCGCTCGTCCGTGTGGTCGTCGCGCCGCCGGGGCGAGGCCGGGTGACGATGTGTCGCAGAACAGAGGCGCCCAGGCACTCCGCCTCGGAGATAACCAGTCGTGCAAAGCACCGAAGACCGACACGATGCCGCCATGACCACAGATCCTTTGCTGGACCGAGCCCGGAATCTATGGGTCGAACTGGCAGTGAAGCCAGTGCAGTTCTCCTCCCTGAACGGGGTGAACGTGGTGGTTTCACCGGAATCACAGCTCTGTCCGCCGTCGTGGACGGGAGTTGTGGTCCTCGGCGACGCCGGCATCGTCACTGTGCCGAGCGACCACATCGCCGAGCAGATGGCGGGTCCAGCAAGCAGACTGTCTCCCGCAGAACTCCTCGACGCGAATCGCTTGCGGGAGGTGCTGCCCGTCCTCGACGTACTGGGGCCAGCGTCTCTCTCCTATCTTGACCGAGCTGACTTCCGGCCCGTGCATGCCGGCGCCGCTGTCGAGGAGGTGCCACGCGACGACCGCGGACTGGCCACGCTGCTGGCTCGTGCCGGTGAAGAGGACGCTGGGGAAAGCGGCTTGGAGGAGATCACCTCTCCCGCATATGTCCTGCGTGACGGTGACGACCTGGTTGCCGCGGCCGGCTATCGCGGCTGGCCGCAGTCGGTGGCCCACCTCAGCGTCCTGGTCGCGCCGGACCACCGGGGCCGGGGGCTGGCACGAACGGTGGCGTCTGCGGCGGTGGCCCGCGCACTGGACACCGGGCTGCTTCCGCAGTGGCGAGCACGGCCGCACCCGTCCAAGCGTGTCGCGCTGGCGCTGGGCTTCCGGGATCTGGGGGCCCAGCTCAGCGTTCGCGTCGGTGACGGCGGCTCTCATGGACAAGTCCGCTGAGACCGCCGTCCGAACTCGACTCCTCGCCCTGGATCCAGTCAGCCGAGCCTGCCACCTGCGGCGCATCGGCGTGCCAAGCTTCCGATCTGCGGTGGGGTGAGCACTGTCTGTCCGCGTCGGTCAGCCTCGTCCGCGGCCCGGAGACGGCCTGAGCTGCTACGACTGATCCCGCGGACGGCGGAAGAACTCTCGGTGGACGGCGCGCAGGGAGATCACCACCATGAGAGCCGCTCCGAGAGGCCACCCCAGCGAGCCTCCGTGGCCGTACGTCCTGATACCGGTGATCAAGAAGCCTATGGAGATGAGTAGCGACACAACGGTGGTACCCCTGTCGAGTGGTCCACCGTCCCTGAACGGGTTCTGCATGGATGTCCCCTCCCCCGGTTCGGGCAGAAGCGTACCGCGCGGGTGGTGGAGCAGCTTTGGGTGATGTCCTGTCCGATCTGGGATCGAGCATGGCCAGGGGCCGTACGCTCGCTGACAACTCGGGCAGTTCCTGGGCCTGCCCGCAAGGTGTCCGAGTGAACCCCTGGTCCCGCTCGATGCGGGGCCCTCCGCACGCCGTGTCGGGCCCGTCAGCGATCGGCCCGATCCGCCCCCGTCCGGCAACGTTGATGTCAACCTGCGAGATCAGGAGCGGTGCCGTCGGCAGGCAGCGAGACGAAGCAGTCGCCGATGCCGCTGCCCAGCCTTTCGCCGCTGGGCAACAGAAACGGCTACAGACGTGGGGTCGCTCAGCTCGTCGTAGGAGGCAATCAGCAGAGGGTCATCGTCTTCGGGGACAAGCACGGGTCCGCGGAGGGGTAATGGCCCCGGTGTGGAAGACCCAGCGTACGGGCAGCGGCAGACCTGGCAGCTCCCGACCTGACTGGAGGTTACCTGCGAATACCCGCATCCTGCCGGAACGGGCACGCAGCGGGCACGAGGCGCCGACAGCATCACCGTGATCGACATGCAGGTGCGCCGCGTCCGGGGGACACCTTGGCCCGCGTCCGGGCCGGGGTGCGCGTCATGGCCAGGTTCGCGCCGAGTTGGCAAACGTCTCAGGATCGCTGTGCACGGGCACCACACAGAGCAGGTGGCCGCCTGGGGAGCGCAGCGTGAAGGCGTCCTTCCAGCGGGTCACCAGCTCCGCGCCCAGCGCCGTCAGGCGGGCGACCTCTGCCTCCAGGTCGTCGGTCTCGATATCGACGTGGTAGCGCGGCGCGTCATCGACCGCCTGGACGACGGTGAACAGGCCAGGTGCGGCGTCGATCAGGACGGTGAACTGCTCCTCGCCCGGCGCGGGGTAGGCCTGGGCGCCCAGCGCGGCGGACCAGAAGTCCACTGCCGCGTCGGCTTGCGCGGCAGGCGTGTCGATAAGGATCCCGACCAGTCGACTGCGATGCATGGCCGCAAGGCTACTGACGCCGGCTCTCCGGGGTGACGTTTCGCCGGTTTCGCCGCCGGCTGGTCGGCGCATGAACACCGGCCGAGCCAACCGCTCGGTGGTGCGGTTGTGGCCGAATGCAGGGAGTCGGCTCAGCCGGCCCTGGCAATGGTCAAGGTGATCAAGCAACCATCGTCGGGGGCAAGGGCGGTCGGACCGCGGAAGCCAGCGGCGCCGCACTGCTGCGGTCTCCATGCCGAGCCGTACACGGGTCAGGCCCACGGCCGCCGATGAATTGGCCGGAACCGTTCCCTGGCGTGCACGGGAAAGCATGGTGTGATTTCCAGGTGTCCGACGAAGAGATACTCATCCAGCGTCTCCGCGAAGTGGGGTACGCGGCCAAAGAGGTGGAGAAAGCAACCGGCGGAGTAGTCGCAATCGCCGGGCTGGCAACCCTCGAAGACAATTCCCAGATATTCGCTAAAACGCTCCGCGGGCCGGACCGGGACATTTTCCCCGTCGAAGCCGCCGGCCTGACGGAGCTCCGCGAGCCCGGCGGGGCCATCACGCCGGAGGTGCTGTGCGCCTCGGCCAGGTTGCTCGTGCTGGAGAAGATGCAGCCGCGCCGCGACGACGAGCGCTTCTGGGAGCAGCTCGCCAGCACGGTCGCCGGCCTGCACACCTCCACGACCGCTGAGCGGTTCGGCTGGCACCGTCCGGGCTGGCTGGGCCGACTGCGCCAGGACAACACCTGGGACAGCGACGGCCACGCGTTCCTCGCGGAGCGCCGCATTCTGCGCTGGCTGTCGGAGCCCCTGGTCGATGCGGCCTTCGACGCCGCGGAGCGTCAGGCCCTGGAGCGGCTCTGCGCAGCGCTGCCCGAACTCGTGCCGGACCGACCCCCGTGTCTGACCCACGGCGATCTGTGGCAGGAGAACATCGTCGCCACCGCCGACGGTGCGCCCGCGCTCATCGACCCCGCCGTGTCCTACAACTGGCCGGAGATCGACCTCAGCATGCTCTGGTGCTCCCCGCGTCCGCCGGCCTCGGACCACTTCTTCGCCGCGTACGAGGCGATCACCGGGATCGACGACGGCTGGCGGAACCGGATGGACCTTTTCCATCTTCGGGAACTCCTGAGCGTCATCGCCCATGACGACGACGACTGGGGAGCCGCGGAGGCCGTACGAAAGATCATCGCCCCGTTTCGGCGGGTCGGCGGCCCGGCGAAGGTGTGACCGGCGTGCCGCCCGGCTCCCCTGTCGGCACCCCAACGGTCAGACGAGGCATCAACCGTTCCGTGTGTTCGAGGTGGTCGGCTCCCATTGCAAGGCCCTGGTCGTGCTGGCAAGCTTCTCCGGACTCCGGTTCGGAGCTGGCCGCCCTGCAGCGCAGTGATCTCGACCTGGAAGGGCACCGGGTCCACGTGCGGCGGCCCCAGGTCGAGACACGCGCCGACCTGCTGGTGAAGGCACCCAAGAGCGCCGCTGGCATCCGCACCGTCGTCTTCCCGGCCTCGATCACGCACGTGGATGGCGTAACCATCACGGGCTCTCGACACGGAAAAGGCCCAGCGTCCTCGGCAGGCGGCCGGCGACCTGGGCCTTCGTCGTACTCGGGCAGGATGGGCGCAGACGGTTTCGAACCGCCGACCCCTGCTTTGTAAGCGCTGCAGCTCCCGTGGCGGACCGTGTCATCCGGTCCGCCACGCGCGCTGTTTGTCCGACAAAGCGTGGGTTTTTATTCCATCTCATGATGAGGGGTGACGGGAAGTCCCCCGTCGTCCGCTCACCGAATGCTCGCGCAGATACGGGACTGTCAGGGCATGGAGTACCTGCTGGCCTCGACGACACCCCCCGCCTCGCCTCCCGACCGTCGGGGGCACCCAGTTATCGCGCCCTCGGCAAGCCGATCGGTTGGGTCAGCAACGACGAGTGGACCGGAAAGCCCAGCCGCGCAGACTGCCCCAGGCGACACGAACTACTACATCGCACGATCGCTCCTGGAGACCGGAGGCTTCGGACCGCAACTACACCCTGCTCTGTGATGTGACGTTCCACGTACTCGCTGCCCCGCGGAGGCGACGAGGGTGCGTCCCGGCGTCAGAGCGCCGTGTAGCCGCCATCAATGACGATGTCCTGCGCGGTGAGGTAGGCCGACGCGTCGGATGCGAGGAACGTGACGAGCCCGGACAGATCGGCAGGCGCAGCCATCCGCCCCTGCGGGATCAGCGCGACCCACTCGTCATGGAGGGCCGGCTCCTTGTCGAGGATCGCCTGGGTGAGGTCGGTGAGGACGTACCCAGGCGAGATCGAGTTCACGCGAATGCCGGCGCCCGCCCATTCGACCGCCAGCGACTTGCCAAGGTGGATCACACCTGCCTTGGAGGCGTTGTACGACGCTGCCCACTGCGGCACGTTGACGATGTGACCCGACATCGAGGCGATGAGGATCGCCGAGCCCGGCATCCCCGCGTGGAGGAGCCCCGCACCGAACGCCTGTGCGGCGAAGAAGGTGCCACCGAGGTTGACGTCGATGACCTTGCGCCACTGCTCGGCGGTCACGTCGACGGAGTCGCCGTTGATCTCGATGCCGGCGGCCGTCACGAGCACCGTCGGAAGGCCGATCGCCTCTCGCACCGTCCCGAACGCCTCGGCGACCGCAGCCCGGTCGGTCACGTCGACCTGGAGCCCATGGGTGGCAACCCCGTACTCGTTGGCGACGGTCTTCGCGCTCTCCTCGACCGTGTCGAGCAGATCGAGGAGAGCGATGTTGACGCCTTCGGCGGCGAGCGCGCGGGCAAGGGTCAGCCCGATGCCTCGAGCGCCTCCGGTGATGACTGCGGTACGGCCGGCCAGGGTGGTGGTCATGATGATCTCCTGCTCTCGTTGTTGTCTTCGTTCTTGGCGATGGACTCGACCGGGGCGATACCGCGACGACGTGCGTCGTCCCAGCCCGCTCGGGTCGCGGCGATGAATGCGCGTGCCGCCCGCTGCGGATCCCGCGCCGACAGGACTCCGCTGGTCGATCCGGTGCCGTCGGCACCGCAGGCCATGACGGACCGCGCGACCTCCGGCGTGGAGATGCCCCCGGCATGCAGGGCAAGGACGTGCGCGCCGGTCCTGCGGATGGCCGCGGTCGAGACCGGCACCCACGGACGTACGTCGCTCGCTGCGGTGCCGATGAGGTCGGGCGGCTCGAGCAGGACGGCCGTCGGCCCCAGGACCGCGAACCGGACCGCGTCCGCCGTGGAGCCGGCGCAGACGACAGTCGCCAGACCCACCTCTGCGGCGCGTTCCAGCGCGGACTCCAGAAGATCGTCGTCGAGGGGATCGGCGTCATGGTTGAGCATCACGCCCCAGGCCCCGGCGTCGGCCAGCGCCTCGGCGGTGACGCGGTTCATCGAGGGACCCAGGCCTACGACATCCATTCCCTGCGCCAACACCCGAACGCCGGCATCCAGGTCATGGACGGGCGCGACCAGGGCGGTCGGAACGGTCAGAAGCACGGTGACGCCGTGCTCGGCTCCGGCCCGTCCCGCGGCCACGGCAAGCGGCTCGATCTGGCTGCGCCGCAGGAGGTTCTTCGGCCCGATCTCGAAGCAGGGAGCCATCAGGGTGGTTGTCACGCGTCGATCAGCTCACGCAGGCGCTTGGCCGTCTTTGGAAGGCTCGTGAACGGGTCGCCCTCCGTGGAGCACTCGAGGTTGACCGCACCGGTGAAGCCGATGTCGCGCAACGCGTGGAAGATGGACACCCAGTCGAGCCGACCGTGCCCCGGCAGGAGCCGGTTGTTGTCGCCGAGGTGGACGTGCGCGATCCGGTCCCCCGCATCGCGCAGGGCGCTCGCGACATCAGCCTCCTCGATCGACATATGGAACGTGTCGGGAAGGAGAGCCGCGTTCGGGTGGTCGACCGCTTCGAGCACGGCCAGGTTGTCGGACACCAGGTTCAGGTAGCGGCACTCGTAGCGGTTGATCGGCTCGAGCAGCACACGGCCGGGCGTGCCCTCGACGACGGCGAGGACCTCGCGGTAGAACTCCGCGAAGGCGTCGACCTGGCCACTCTCGAGCTGCTGGTAGGGCTCGAAGAGCGGGAGCGGACTGCGCGCGCCGTACTCGTACTCGATCTCGGTCACGGCACCGATCTCGGCACAGACCGAGGCGGCCTCCAGATACATCGCGCGGCAGCGTGCCCGCAGCTCAGCGTCGGGCGACATCGCGTTTCCGTAGATGTCGTCGATCAGCACGAACTCGACCGGACGGATGCCGGTGGTGCGCTCGAGCGAGGCAAGCTCGCGCCGGACGTCGTCGTTCCACTCCTCCAGCGGCTGGAAGACGGCCAATGCGTCGTAGCCCCACTGCTTGAGCAAGGTGGCCTTCGCGGTCAGGGTGTCTCCGGGGACCATCGGGGATGAACAGGCCAGCTTCATGGTGTCTCTCCTTGGGTGTCAGTCGTTGAAGAGGCGGTGCAGGTAATCGCCGAACCGGCGGTAACGCGCCTCCTGCTGGTGTTCGTGGCGCGGGCTGTAGCCGGTGATGGCCGGCTGGTCGAGCTGCGCGGCATCGGCGATCGAGGCGATCTCGCCGGCTGCCACCAGTGCGAGGACGGCCGCGCCGCGACAGGTGGCCTCGGACTCGTCGGGGACGAGCACCTCCAGCCCGCAGACGTCCGCCTTCAGCTGGTTCCAGAACGGCGAGGCCGCCCCGCCGCCGGAGGAGACGATCTGCTCGACCGGACGTGCTGTGAGGTACTCCACGTTTCGGCGCAGGAGGTGGGCCACCCCCTCCTCCACGGCGTAGGCGAGATCGAGACGATCGTGGGCCAGGTCGAGGCCGAGGAAGGCGCCGCGGGCATCGGGGAAGAAGTCCGGCGGATTGACTCCGGTGAGGTAGGGCAGGAACAGCGGCGCCTCCCTCGCGCCGCGCGCCGACAGTGCCCGCTCAAGGTCGGCGTACGCCATGCCGAACAGCCCCTCACGGCGGAACCATTCGAGAGAGACGCCGCCGCTGTCGACACCGTTGAAGAGGACGATCTCGCCCGGGCCCAACCCAGGGTGGAAGGAGACCTTCCGATCCACGTCGAACGACCAGTCGGCCGTGAGCATTGACAGCGAGAGCACCGTGCCGGCCGACTCGCTGACCACGTCCGGGCGGTAGCTCCCGGTCCCGACCATGGCGCAGAAATGGTCGAGTGCACCGGCATTCACCCGGTACGACGCCGCAGCCGGGAGCCGCTCGGCGACAGCAGAGAGGACCGGACCGAGATCGGTTCCGGCCGCGACGAGCGGCGCGAGCGACTCCTCCGGGACACCCAGGTGGTCCAGGATCTCAGGCCAATAGCGCGCGCGTCGGACGTCGTAGAGGTAGGTGAAGCCGCGGGTCGTCACCTCACCGACCGTCGTGCCGGTCAGGCGACGGAGCAGGTCGTCCTTCACCATCAGGACGGCGGCCGTGCGGTCCAGCGTCTCGGGCTCGTGTCGCGCCAACCAGCGAAGCTTGGCCGCGGGCCACGTCGCCGACGGGCTCGGCTCCCCGGTCACCGCGAACGCCTCATCGACCCCGAAGTGCTCGCCGAGCTCGACCGCCTCCGCGGTGGCGCGGTCATCGAGCCAGGAGAGCCCGGGTCGCGCCGGCTCCCCGCGCCGGTCGTTGAGCACCAGCGACTCCGCCTGACCGGTGAGCGCGATGACGGCATGCTGCTGACCGGTGTCGGCCACGGAGCCGGCACAGCGGGTGATCAGCTGCAGGACGAGGTCGAACAGGTCGCCCGGGGAGAACTCCACCCGGTCGCCGTCGCGCAGATACGCCGCCGGTGCCGCCGCCACCGAGAGCCGCCGCAGTCGCTCGTCGTAGAGCACCACCTTGATGTTGGTGGTGCCGAGGTCAACGGCGTAGACCAGCATGCTCAGCCGCCCAGCACTTGGAAGTGCACCGTCCGGGTGCGCGGGCGCACGCCGTCGAGGTCGCCGACGTACACGCGTCCGAACTCGCCGAGGATGAGCTCGCCGTCGACGAGCGGAACGGCCGCCGAGCGGCCGAGGACCGAGGAGATGATGTGCCCATCGGTGTTGAGGCCCCACGCGGGCAGCTCATCGCGGAGGTCGGCCGCGTTCCGGATGTGGATCGGCCCGGGGTGCAGGTACTGCCCCTCGTGACGGGTCGGCGGAGCGATCTTGGCGAACACGTTGAGTGTGTCCTGGAGCAGAAGCTGCGTTCCGTAGTAGGTCACATCCTCCGACTCCTCCTGGAGGAAGACGCAGCAACTGGTATGGGCGGAATAGGCCATGGCGATCCCGTCGCGGACTCCCGTCCCGGCGACGAACGTCTGGAACTCGGCAGTCACGTCGAAGAACTCCTGGCGTGCGGGCGTCTCGATCGTCATGGATCCGTGGTGTGAGGACATGACGAGAAGGCTCTCGACGTGGGGGCGCCAACGGAAGCAGGAAGTTGGAATGATTCAATAAGCAACGGTTATGAACGGCGTACGGAGGTGGGGGGAGATTGCGGTGAACCGGGATGTCAGCCTGCGGCTACTCAAGTACTTCGACGCGCTCGCGACGGACCTCAACTACCGCAAGGCGTCTGAGCGGCTCTTCATCTCCCAGCCCGCCCTGTCGGCGGCCATCAGGCAGCTCGAGGGGCACATCGGGCATCGACTCTTCGACCGCACCACCCATTCCGTCTCGCTGACGGATCTCGGTCGCGAGTGGCTGCCCCACGTGCGCGCCGTCCTGCGTGAGCTCGATGCTGCTCTCGATGCCGTCGAGACCCTCGCCGGAAGCGCCCAGATCCGGGTCGGGTACCTCACCGGAATGGGTGCAGACCTCCTCTTCCAGCTTCTTGACGGCGTCCAGAAGAACCTGCCCCACCTCTCGATCGAGACCATCGAGTACGACTTCTCCGACCCCAGCGTCGGGCTCGGCTCCGGCGCCTGTGACATCGCGTTGCTGCGGCCACCGGTAGATGTCCCGGGGATCGACGCCGTCGTGGTGGCAAGGGAGTCCTGGGTCGCCTGCCTGCCGCGCACGCACCGCCTCGCGGAGCGGGCGGAGCTGGAGATCAGCGAGTTGCTCGACGAGCCGCTGATCGTGGCGCCGGCCTCGGCCCGCCAGTGGCGCGACTACTGGATGGCCACCGATGTCCGCGCCGGTCGGCCCGCGAGCATCGCCGCGGAGGCCGCCACCTACGAGGCAGAGACGACGTTGGTCGCCCGCGGCGTCGGCATCAGTTTCACGACGTCGTCCCTGCAACGCCTCTACGCGCGGCCCGGCATCACCTTCGTCCCCATCGTCGACCGGCCGGTGAGCTACACGTCCTTGGCCTGGCGGTCGGACCGACTCTCGGCCGGGGCGCGACAGCTCGTGAGGTACATGCTCAGCCGGGTGCCGCAGACCGATCCTGCGCTGTGATAGCCCGTGCTTATGGGCAGATAAGAGTTCGGTCCTTCCCGTCGGTGACATCCGGAGTGTTCACTGCACGTCAACCTTCGGCACCCGGCCCGAGCTCGTGAGAAGGAGCCCCTCATGGCCGACGACCTCTTGTCCGTCAAACCCGACCTGACTCCCCCTGCCCGCGTCGTCGGGGAGGACGAGGACGCGCGCCTCGCGGAGTTCGGATATGACCAGAAGCTCGATCGATCCGTCGGCAGGATCGCCTCGTTCGCGATCGGCTTCTCGACGATCAGTGCGACGACAGCCGTCTTCACCGGCTTCGGCTCGGGGTTCCTGAATGCTGGATCACCCTTCATCTGGACCCTCTTCATCGCGATCCCGGTCTTCCTGCTGTGGACCCTCATCGCAGCCGACATGGCGGCGAAGATCCCGCTCGCCGGCTACGCCTACCAGTGGACGAGCCGGCTCAACAGCCCGAGCTATGGCTGGTTCACCGGCTGCGCCGCGCTCGTGGGCTGGACCAGCGGGATGACAAGCCTGGCCTACGTGTTCGCGGGATACCTCGGCAGCGTGCTCGACTGGGACCTGACGCAGTCGCGCCAGATCCTCATCGCGATCGGTGTGGTGATCGTCTGCGTCCTCATCAACGCGTACGGCCTTCGCCTCGCCACCCTGATCAACAACATCGGCGTGGGCCTCGAGCTCGTCATCACCCTCGCGGTGACCGCCTTGGTCGCGATCTTCGCGTTCCTCGTGCACGACGACGCCCAGCCGTTGAGCTCGCTGTTCCACGGACACACCCCGGACAACGGCTCGTACGTCCTCGCCTGGATCACCGCGGCCCTCGGCCCTTTCTTCGGGCTGGTCGGGGTTGAGGCGGTCGCGGACGTGGCGGAGGAGACCAAGGACGCGCGTCGGGTGATCCCCCGCACGATGTTCTACGCGTTCGCCACGTCGTGCGTGATCGAGTTCCTGATGTACCTGGTCTACGTGCTCGCGATCCGCCATCCCGCAGCTGTCGGCAGCTCGTCGGAGCCCATCGAGGCGATCATCTCCCAGCAGCTCGGCTCCGTGGCCTCCCGGATCGTCGTCGCCGTCGCCCTCACCAACATCCTGGTGTGCCTGCTGGCCAACGTCCTGGTCGGCACCCGACTGCTCTTTTCGCTGGCCCGCGACAACATGATGCCGTTCTCGGCGGTGCTTCGCCGGGTCCACCCGGTCCGACGCACGCCCTCCGTCGCCGTCCTCAGTCTCGGCGGCGTCTCGGTGCTGATGCTGCTCTCCGCGCTGGTCAACGAGAAGGCGTTCAACTACCTCCTCGGCGTCGCGACGCTCGCGTTCTTCACCACGTACGTGCTGCAGACCTTCGGGCTGCTCGTCGCCAGTCACCGCGGGCGGATCCCCGAGGCCGAGCCGGGGACCTTCGACCTCGGCCGAGCCCGCACGCCGCTGCTGGTGATCAGCCTCGTCGTCTTCCTCGCCGTCGAGGTCGGGCTGATCTTCCTGCCGATGTTCGCGGGCAACGGGTTCGTCTTCGCCGGCATCCTCGCCCTGCCGCTGCTCTGGTGGCTGGTCGTACTGCGCAAGCGGCTCCGGACCGACGAAGCCGGGCCTCTGTACGCGTCCGACCACAACCCGTCCATGGTGAATCAGATGGCCTGAGTCACCCTGAGTCACCCGGAGAGGTCCACTCGCCTCATCCGGTCGGCCCACCGCTGTCGGCGCGCCGCGAGGTCGGCGACGTCCCGTGCTCTTGCGGGCCCCGACGTCACCGACCCGCTCCAGGCAGCCGAAACAGATACGGATTCCCGAGGAGCCCCTGAGCCGGGTGTCGGACACAGCGCGCCCGAACCAGGAGGCGAAGACCGCAGCCTCGTCAACGAGAAAGCATCGCCGGCGGCAACAGCATCGACTGGCCGGTCGGACGGCGAACTACCAGCGCACAGCAGGCAGGGTGACGCCCACTCACGCGCATCGCCCACGATATGATCTTCTGATCTTCCGGCAATCCGGACGCAATATTCGGTTGGCATGCTCCCACCATCCCGTCTCTCGGTCGATCACCGGGTGCGGGACCGAACCAACAAGGGACAGGCCGGACATGCGCGCTGCACTGATATCCAAGATCGCAATCACGGTGGTCCTCGCCACCGCAACCTCCGTCTCGATCACGACAACCGCCGGGGCAACCCCCGTCGCGGAGGGATCGAGCGCCGCAGCGCTCCGGTCCGGCGCGGACACGGCCACCGCCGACGCCGCCCGGACCGCGGCCTTCGCGCACGCGGCCGAGACCGGTCTGACCGCGCAGAGCGGGCTGGTGGTGACGGAGGTGATGGCCGATCAGAGTGGCAAGCAGCACGTCCGCTTCGCACAGACCTACCGGAACCTTCCCGTCGTGGGTGCCGACCTCGTCGTCCACCTCACCGCCGCCTCCGAGTACCTCGGCGTGACCCGGGCGTCGGACACCGAGGTCTCGGTGCCGACCGTGTCGGCGAAGGTGACGGCCGAGCAGGCACGCGCCAAGGCAGCCTCGGTGGTCCCCAAGGGCGCGTCGGAGACTCCCCACCTGATCGTGCACACCCAGAACGGCAAGACCGTCCTCGCCTACCAGGTCCAGGTGGCGTCCAACGACGACGTGACGGCCTCCCACGTGGTGGTGGTCGACGCGAGCACCGGCGACGTGGTGAGCGACACCCCCGCGCTGGACGGGATCATCTCGCCCAAGCTGGAGAGCAAGCTCAAGGGCCTGAGCGCCCAGGCATCCGCATCGGGCAGCGGGCAGAAGGCCTCGCAGGGAGCCAAGCCCGGCTCCAAGTACCCCCTTCCGGCGGTGGGCACCGGCGCGTCGATGTACAGCGGCACGGTGACGCTGAACACCTCGCAGACCTCCGCGTCGGCCTACACCCTGGTGGACACCACCCGCGGCAAGGCCGAGGTCAGGAACGCGCGGAACACGATCCTGTCGGACAGCCGCGTCGTCTCCGGCTCGGCCGCGATGACCGACGCGGACAACGCCTGGGGGAACGGCACCACCTCCGACGTCAACACCGCCGGCGTCGACGCCCAGTACGGGCTGACGTCGACCTTCGACTTCTACAAGAACACGCTGGGACGCAACGGCATCCGCAACGACGGCGTCGGGCCGGTGGGTGTCGTCCACTTCGCGCAGAACTACGGCAACGCCGGGTGGAGCAACGGCTGCTGGTGCATGGTCTACGGCGACGGCGACGGCTACACCTTCACCAAGCCGCTGACCCAACTGGACGTCACCGGACATGAGTTGACGCACGGCGTGGTCTCGGCCACGGCGGCCCTGCAGACCGACTACAGCCCGTCCGGCGACGAGCAGATCGGCGAGCCCGGTTCGCTGAACGAGTCGCTCGCCGACATCTTCGGCACCGCCGTGGAGTTCAGCACGAACAACGCCACGCACGCCCCCAACTACCTGATGGGCGAGCAGCTCGGCCTGAGCCAGGGGTTCCTGCGCCGCATGGACCGCCCGTCGCTGGACGTCCTGGAGGGGGCCGTCGACTACTGGTCCCCCAACGCCCCCCAGACCGAGGTGCACGGGGGCTCGGGCGTCTCCTCGCACGCCTTCTTCCTGCTGGCGGAGGGCAGCGGCGCCAGGACCATCAACGGCGTCGCGTACAACTCGCCGACGTACGACGGTTCGACGTTGACGGGCATCGGCCGCGACAAGGCCGTCGCGATCTTCTACCAGGCACTGACCCGGTACATGGTCTCCAGCACCGACTTCCACGACGCCCGCACGGCGACCCTGCAGGCGGCCGCGGACCTCTACGGCCAGGGAAGCACCGAGTACACCACCGTGGACAAGGCCTGGGCCGCGGTCAACGTAACCGCGTCCAACGGCTGACACACAGCTCGACAGCGACGACTCATGGGCGCCGGACACAGGAGAGCAGCCCTCCGGTACCGGCCCAAGCCGAACCGACAGGCCGTACGCATGTTGCACGGGTGTGAATTCTTCCGGCCGCCGCGGCCTCCTCGGCGCCGCACCCTCAGCGCCGGGGAGGCCGGCAACTCGGCCGCAGAGCGAGAACTGCCGGATGTCGCAAGGCTTTTGCGACCTTTTAAGGTATCCGCAGCTATTCCCTGTGTGGCCTTCAGGTAAATTTTCTGACGGCCTCTCAGCATGGGTCATTTTCCTGTCATTTAAGCCGGATAGATTGCCGCCGACCTGGCTGAGCAGCCGTTTCCACGCAGGAGTTGATAGATGCTTCCCCCCTCTTTTCGAAGACCAGCGACCTATGTCGGCATGGCCCTTGTCGCCGCCCTCCTCCCGACACCCTTCGCGTACGGTGCCCCACAGACCGGCGCCGCATCGCCGGTCGCGGGCAGCGGTCCCGTCCAGCCTCCGGCCACCGTCACCCTGATCACCGGTGACAAGGTGACGGTCACTCCCGGACCTCCTGGAACGGCCCCGGAGGTGAGCGTCGAGCGGGCGCCGGGCGCGACCGGCTCGGTGCGAATATCCGTGACGAACGGGCACACCTTCGTGTACCCCGACGAGGCCGCGCCGTTCGTCGCGGCCGGCCGGCTCGACACCGCCCTCTTCGACGTCACCGAGCTGGTGGCCCAGGGCTACGACGACAAGAACGCCGCCGAGCTGCCACTGATCCTCACCCACACCGCGGGATCGGCGACCCTCGCGTCCGACGGCGCGAAGGACGCCGCAGGCGCGCAGACGGCACTGCCGGGTACCGAGACCACGCTGAGCCTGCCCGCGGTCCACGGTGAGGCGGTCCGCACCCACCGGTCCAAGGCCGCCGCGTTCTGGTCCACCCTCACCGGCCCGGCCCGCAAGGGCCACGGGAAGGACAAAGCCGACTCCGCCGCCGACGCCCCGAGGACCGCGCCGTTCGCCGCGGGCATCGACAAGGTGTGGCTCGACGGCAAGGTGAAGCCCACCCTCGCCGACAGCACCGCGCAGATCGGCGCGCCCGCCGCGTGGGCCTCCGGAGGCACCGGCGCCGGGGTCAGGGTCGCCGTCCTGGACACCGGGGTGGACGCCGCCCACCCGGACCTCGCGCCGCGCATCGTGGATTCCAAGAGCTTCGTCCCGGGCGAGACCGTCACGGACCGCGCCGGCCACGGAACCCACACCGCCTCGACCATCGCGGGCACCGGAGCCGCCTCCGGCGGTCAGGAGCGGGGCGTCGCCCCCGACGCCGACCTGGTGGTGGGCAAGGTCCTCAGCGACAAGGGCCCCGGCCTGGACTCCTGGATCATCGCCGGCATGGAGTGGGCGGCCCGGACCGAACACGCCAAGGTCATCAGCATGAGCCTCGGTGACGCGACCAGGCACGCGCAGAACGACCCCCTGAGCATCGCCGTGAACCAGCTGTCCGCCGAGACCGGCGCACTCTTCGTGGTGGCCGCGGGCAACGAGGGACCCAACCCGTACACCGTGACCTCGCCGGGCACCGCGGACGCCGCGCTCACCGTCGGCGCGGTGGACAGCTCCAACGCCCTGGCCGGATTCTCCGGCGCCGGGCCGCGTCAGCTCGACGACGGCCTCAAGCCCGACATCACCGCCCCCGGCGTGGCCGTGTGGGCTGCTCGTTCGCAGTACTCCCAGGACGGCGGCGAGGGCTACTACGTGGGCATGGACGGCACGTCCATGGCGACCCCGCACGTCGCGGGCTCGGCGGTCCTGCTGGCGCAGAAGCACCCCGACTGGACGGCGCAGGACCTCAAGAACGCCCTGATGTCCACCAGCATGCGCACCCCGGACTACAGCCCCTACCAGGCCGGGACCGGCCGGGTGATGATCCCGGCCGCGTACTACGCCGAGGTCTTCGCCTCCGGTTCGGTGGACGCGGGGATCGTGCCCTGGGCGCCCGGCAGCACGCCGCAGCCGATCCGGCGTCAGGTCACGTACACCAACACCACGGACAGCCCCGTCACGCTGGACCTCTCCGTCGACGCGGACGGCGCCTCGTCCGGTGCGTTCTCGCTGGGCGCCGGTCAGGTGACCGTCCCCGCGCACGGCACCGCACAGACCGACGTGGTGGTCGATCCCCAGGGGCTCGCTCCGGGGACGCACTCCGCGCAGATCGTCGCCACGGGCGCCACCCCGGGCGGCTCCGCGACCCTGCACACGGCCGTCGGTGTCTCCGTCGAGTCCGAGAAGCACAACCTCACGATCCAGCTGAAGGACCGCTCCGGCCGTCCCATCAGCGGCTCGGTCTCGATCACGGGTGACAACGGGGTCGACACCAGCCTGTGGGTGCCCGAGAGCGGAACGCTCACCAGCCGCTGGGCGCCCGGCACTTACGCGCTCCGCGCCTACGTGGACGTGGAGGGGACGCACGGGCCCAGCTCCGTCGCCGGGGCCGTGCTGGTCGCGCCCGAGGTGAAGCTGAGCGCCGACCGCAGCGTCGTGCTGGACGCCTCGCAGGCCCGCCAGGTCAAGGTGGACACGCCCAAGCCGACCGCCGTCACCGACAGCCGGCTCGACGTCTGGCGCTCCTTCACCTCCAGCAAACCCGAACCGGGCGTCGGAGTCCTCGACGTGCTGTTCCCGTCCCCCGCCTACGACAGCCTGTGGGCGCTGCCGACCGGGGACAACGTGACCGAGGGCAGCTTCGCCTTCGGCACCAGGTTCCGCGCCCCGCAGACCCCGCTGGCGATCACCGCCGGCGGGCACGACCTCAAGGACCTGCTGCCGCAGCCGGGATCCCCCTCCCTGCCGGAGGGCACCTCGCGCCTGGACGCCGTCTTCGCCGGTAACGGTGCGAGCGCCGACTACGCCGCTCTCTCCGCCCGCGGCAAGGCCGTCGTCGTCCGCGGTGGCACCGTGGCGGCCACGGACCAGGCGGCGGCCGCGGCCTCGGCCGGTGCCGCGCTGCTGCTGGTCGTCGGCCAGGGCCCGGGCCAGACGTACGACTGGTACGGCAAGCCCGACCTCGCCACCACCGGGACGGTCCCGGTCGCCTCGATCCCTCCGGACGAGGGCGAGCAGCTGATCGCGGACACCACCGCCGCGGGCAAGGGCGGGGCGCACCTCTCGACCGAGTCCAACCCCACCCCCGACTACCTCTACGACCTGGCGGACTACCACGTCGGCGCGGTGCCCGCGGACCCCTCCGCCGACACCGACCCCCGCCACCTCGCCCGGATCGACGAGAACTTCGCGGTGCCCGCCGGCAAGAGCGCCACCGAGATGCGGGACGACTACCCGCCGTACTTCTGGGAGGGCCAGTCGGCCTTCATCCCGGGCAAGTCCCTCCACCTCCCGTTCGAGCGGAAGGCGATCACCGCGGGGACCCGCACCGACTGGGTCTCCACCAAGGGGGTCAGGTGGCAGGAGTTCACCGTCCTGGACCACGTGGCGCAGCGCACCGAGACGGAGTCCTTCGAGGCCGCCAGCACGCAGCCGGGCCACTGGTTCAGTCCGATCGTCCGGCCGCGCATGCTGAACGCCCTCGTCCGCTACCCGTACGACGTGTTCAGCGGTGACGTCGAGGGGTACAGCGACTCGGGGTCGGCGCACGCCGGTTCCTCCGGCACCCAGTCGACCGCGCTCTACCAGGGTGACAACGAGCTGCTCTCGGGGTTCCCGTTCACCTGGGTCGGGGCCGGCAACCTGGCACCGGAGAAACTCCCGTACCGGCTGGTCGTCGACACCTCGGACACCAACCCCGTCGGCCCCTACTCGACCGCCACCCACACGGAGTGGCGCTTCACCTCCGGCGCGGTGACCACTGAGCAGCAGATCCCGCTGGTCCAGCTGGACTACGACGTGGACGTGGACAGCGAGGGCCGGGCCGGGCGCAAGACCGACCTCGTGATCAAGCCCAGCGTGCTCGGCGGTTCCTCCTCGGCGGACGACGTCTCCGCGGTGACCCTAGAGGTCTCCTACGACGACGGGGCCACCTGGCAGAAGCAGGAGGTGAAGGAGAAGAAGGGCGCCTGGCGGGCGACCCTGACCGCCCCTTCCGGCGCGCAGAACGTGTCCCTCCGCGTCAACACCGAACAGCACGACGGCAACGGCGTCACCCAGACCATCGTCCGCGCCTTCGGCCTCACCCCGTGAAGCTGAACTCGGCCTGACCGTCGCCGACTTACCACCCGTGGGGGAGGAGCCGCCTGGCTCCTCCCCCACGGTCTTCGGGCCCGCGGACGAGGCCGGCCGGCTGCCGTCCGTCCCCCGGGAGAGCTACGTGCAGGTGCGCTCTGCGAGGTGACGACTCCCGATCTCCGTCTCCGTAGCGTTCAGTTCAGCCGCGGCGCCGCCGCGGACCGGCGAGGAACCGGACACGGAACCGAAGGAAGAGTCATGAAACTGAAGCTGGTGTCGCAGGTCCTGGCCGTGGTCGTGGTCGGCGCGGTCGGCGGCCAGGGCGCCGCCGCGGTCCAGGACTGCCCGTGGCTCTCGCTCCTCATAGGCGGCCTGACGGCGGTGCTCTCGGTGCTCGTCTACCGGTGGGTCGTGGCGCGTACCGAGCGGCGCCCGGTCACCGAGCTGGCCCCCGAGAAGGCATCCAGGTCGCTCCTGCGGGGCCTGGTGATCGGGGTCGCGATGTTCGCGGCCGTCATGGCGAACATCTACCTCCTGGGCGACTACGAGGTCAACGGCCTCGGGTCACTGACCGGGGCGATCGGGCTGGTCGGCTTCATGGCGGGCGCCGCCGTCACCGAGGAGCTGATGTTCCGCGGCCTGCTCTTCCGGCTCGCGGAGCGCGGCCTCGGAACGTACCTCGCGCTGGCCCTGTCCGGCATCCTGTTCGGCGCGGCCCACCTGGCCAACAAGGACGCCACCCTGCTCGGCGGCCTCGCCATCGCGATCGAGGCCGGCGCGCTGACCGCGATGACGCCAGGTCACGTCGAACGAGGCGGGGCACCTGAGGCCGCGAAATGACAGAGGCCCAGGTCAGCGGCTATCTGACCTGGGCCTTCTCGGAGCCGCCTGCGGGATTCGAACCAATCCGGAATCTTTCACTGCGGTGGCCTCGTGATCTGGTGCCCGTGATGTCGCTGTTGTCCTGCTCGGCGGGCTCGGCCGGGTAGGGCTGCGCTTCGGCTGTCGCGCCGGTGGCGCCGGCTTCCACGGGGCCGGGGGCTGCGGGTTCCTCCTCTCGGGGTGCGTCGTGGCGGGGTGCTGGGGTCAGGTTGGTGCGGGCAGGGCCTGCAGGCGGCGGAACGCGTCGGTGATCTGTCGGGCCCAGGGCCAGGTCCGGGGGATCTTCAGGCGTCGTCGGCGCCGGTCGCGGACCAGGCGCCAAAAGGCATCCGCATCAGCAGCCTCCGCAATGGAGCGCAGCAGATCCGTTCGGACGTGGGTAGCAAGAAGGGCAAGTTCGGAGGGGCGGATGCCGTCGGGCGGTAGATCCTTGATGATTGTGACTGCCGCTGAGTCGGCCAGCGGGGAGTTCTCGTCTTGCAAGTGCTCCAGCGCGCTCAGCCGTGCCGACCAGGGACGCGACCCGTCCCGGGCGATGTCCTCCTCGATGAGCTCGATGGTCGAGTCGGAGACCCCCGGCCAGCCGCCGAACATGGCCTCGAGGCCCAAGTCTGGCGCGATCTGCTCGATGTCCTGGAGTGTGGCTCCGCCCTGGAGGAGCGAGCCTACGGCTTCCATGCGCAGGTACTCGTCGAGGCCCTGCGCGCTCACGAGCAAGCGCAGTGCTGGCTCCCAATCGTCAGGTTTCGTCCGCCCGCGAGTGTCCTGCTCGCCGAGCTTCAGCTCGCGTGGGTGATCGACAGACGAGTAGATGACCTGCAACTCGTACATGCTCTGTGCGGTGAGACAGACCCACGTCGCCGCGCCCGCCACGTCGCCCCGCTGACGGAGCAGCCATTCGAGGATCTGCTGTCGGCGGCTGAGATCCGTGCCGTACTCCGTCGGACCGTCCAGGTCCGTATTTGTGAGCATGCCGAGCAGTCGCGGCACCCCTTGCTGCGGTGAGCACCTAGCCTCTGCCAGTGCCGCGCGAGCCTTCTCGTCGTCAGCCCAACGCTCGTCATCGTTCTCGTACTCATCCCAGTCCGTCTCTTCGACGGTGCCCTCACTCTCGCTCACGGCGGTGTCCCCCCTGGTTGTGGATCGCGACTTCTCTCAGATGGATGCGCTTGATCACGACCCGAGAACCGTGGTCATGACGCCGCAGTTGTACACCACGTCCTCGGTGAGAGCGGCCACGTCGCTGGTGGGCCATTTCGAGCCGCCAGTCTGGGCGACCGCATCACTGAACGGGACGAAGCCGCTGGCCTTGTTGCCGTCCTGGCCGAGGATGTACGCGCGGAGCCGGTGGATATAGATGGTGAACAAGAGCGCGAGACCAGCGGGGCGCTTGCGCGGTCGACGGAGCCCTGACGTCTGCATCGTCATCGCGGACAGTCATGCCGCCCTTGCAGGGTGTCCAGTTAGAGGCTCCGCTGCCCCTCGTTCCTCGCCGGGTCGGAGCTGTGAGCCGCCCTCGGATACAGGGACACGCCCTTCCCCGCAGGAGGGGCCACCGAGGGATGCCATCGCGTTCCCATTCGTTCCCATGGGACGCAAAGAAGGGCCTCCGACAGGTCGTCGAAGGCCCATATTTTTGATGTTCGCCCTGGTCAAATAGGGTGGGCGCAGACGGTTTCGAACCGCCGCCCCCTGCTTTGTAAGCGCTACAGCTCCCGTGACGGGCCGTGCCATCCGGTCCGCCACGGGAGCTGTTTGTCCGACAAAGCATCGATTTCCCTGCCGTCTCATGACGAGGTGTGACGGGAAGTCGTCCGTCGTCCGCTCACCGAATGCTCGCGCAGAGGCGATATCGAGGCCGTCAGGACATGGAGCGTCCGCCGGTCCCCGCGAGGGCACTCTCCACCCCCGCCCTCCAGCGACCGTGCCGCACCTTACCGAGCCGATCGGTTGCGGCCGGCCACCGAGAGTGGGCCAGCATGCCTCGCCGGCCGGACTGGCCCAGGTGGCGGCTCCGCCGCTGATCGCTGGACGGGTACCGCTCCAGGACCGCACCGGAGGAACTCGACATCGTGATCTCCCCACACGCCCCGCCCAGTCACCCCTTTCACAGCTCGATGCTGCGCTCACCGCGAGCCAGAACCGCTCCCCATCGGCTTAGCGGTCACCGAGCACGACAACGCGCGGGGCCTGGAAACGCACGCCGGGGTCACGAGCGAGATTTACCCGACCAGCCGGCTCGCGGCCGCCGGACGACCCAAGGCCGGTGCGGGACAGCACCCTCCCTACCGCATCTGACCAGGGCGGGCCGACCGGGCTCATGGCCCGGCCGGCCCGCCACGTCAGCGGGTCGTCACTGGGTGACGGTCGCCTCCAGGTGGTACGGGTTAGCAAGGAGCGGGCTGGTGCGGCGGGCCTCCACCACGAACTCCCAGACGCCGGGCTTGGGCTTGGCGTAGGTGCGGTTCAGCGGGTCGCAGCCGTTGCCGTCCAGGTAGCCGGTGTAGCAGTAGCCGGTGCCGGCAGTGGACTTCTCGGCGGTGAGCCCGTCGGGGCCGTAGGCCCACCAGCGGGTCTGACTGCCTTCGGCGATGCCTGACAGGTCGACGGTGAGGCTGGTGGCGCCGACCGGGACGGCGACGCTGTAGACGACGGTGTCGTCGCGGTTGACGGTGCCGTCGGCGGTCCAGGTGCTGCCGGGGACCAGCGGAGTGGCGGCCTGGACGGCCAGCATGGCGTACTGGTCGGTGGCCTTGGTGGTCGGGTCGTCGATGGCCAGCACCGCACTGTGGATGCCCTGGCTGCCCGGGGTGGCCGTCACCTGGACGACGGTGGGGACGTTCTTCTCCAGCATGACCTGGTCGGGCGTGCTGAAGGTGCCGTCGTTGCCCTGGAGGCGCAGGACGTACGGCACGGCGTGGTCGGGGCCGGTGGTGCGGGTGAGAGTGACGTCGTAGGTCCGGGACTCACCCACGGACTGGCCGCCGCTTCCGGGGGCGCAGCCGTTGTACAGGCCGCTGCCGGTGCCGGGGGTGACCAGCTGGCCGGAGTACATGGTGCAGACCGGCGCGGACACGGTCACCTCGCCAGCGTCCGTGTAGCCCTTGGACAGGGCCTTCCATGCCTGCGGGACGTCGATCTGGCCGTGACCCTGGGCGATGGCCGGCTCGTCCTTGTTGAAGTCGGCTGTGGAGGCGATGGCCTGGCGCAGCTCGGCCGGAGTGGGGCTGATGCCGTTCTGCCGGGCGGCGGATATCAGCAGGGCCAGGGCACCGGTGGCCTGCGGGGAGGCCATCGAGGTGCCCTGGAACATCGAGTAACCGGGCGGCAGGGTGTAGCCGGTCTCCGGCGGGACGCTGTCGGCGATCCAGTCGGGGGTGGTGGAGATGGCGGCGCCGGGGGCGGTGACGTCCGGCTTGAAGCCGCCGTCCTCACGCGGGCCGCGTGAGGAGAACGGGAAGACGGCCTGCTCCTTCGCCACGGCGGAGCCGTAGTCGGCCCACCAGGTCTCCTTGGAGACCGAGGCACCGACGCTGATGACCTTGTCGGCGGAGGACGGGTCACCGACGCTGTTGGTGGCGGTACCGGAGTTGCCGGCGGAGGAGACGATCTGGACGCCGGTGGTGTCGATCAGCCGGTCGTACAGCAGCGCCATGGCGCTCTGGCCGTCGTTGAGGGCCGGGCCGGAGCCGATGGACAGGTTGATGACGTCCACGTGATAGTTGGTGGCCAGGTCGACCATGCCGTCGGTGAGTGCGGCGCTGGAGCAGCCGCTCTCGGTGCAGGCCCGCATGGAGACCAGCTTGGCGCCGGGCGCCTGGCCGTTCATCGCACCGCCGAGGATCCCGTTGGCCGCGGTGATACCGGCCACGTGGGTGCCGTGGGCCTCGTCGATGGTGTTGATGTCGACGCCGACGGTCTTGGCGCTGAGGTGCTTGACCTCGACGGTGAACGGCTCACGCTCGTTGACCGGGGTCGACGGGTCGTCGTGGCCGAGGTAGCCGATCTGGTGGTTGACCCGGTACGGCCGGTACAGCTCGTCGTCGGTGAAGACGTGGTCCTGGTTCAGGTCCAACCAGACCGCACCGTCGGAGTCACGGTAGGCCACGCCCAGGTAGCCGCTCAGAGTGGGGTCGGTGTAGCCGGCGATGGCCAGGTTCTTGCCCGACAGGTAGTAGCCGTCGCCGCCGCCCTCAGGCATCGTCCAGGTGATGCCGTACTTGTCGGCCGTCGGCCCGGTGACCTTGTTGCTGGACGTGAACGTCATCCAGGTGCGGTCGAAGAGCAGGTCGATGAAGTTCAGCGGGTTGGTGCCGGTGACCGTGTCCACCAGCTTGCGCTCGCCGGTCGTGGTGGTGGCCAGCGCCGGATGGGTCGGGTCGACACCGGTGTCCATGATGCCGATGGTCACGCCGCGGCCGTCATAGGCGGGGTGGTCGGTCTTGAACGCCACCGAGCCGGTCTCGCGGGTCGGCATGTACGGGTTGTCGTCCGGGGTCGCGGCGGACGGCGCGGCAGGCAGATCCGCAGTGCCACTGCTGCCGGCGCCGGCAGTCCCGGAGTCGGCCGTGGTGTCCTCGAGCTTGAGCAGTTCGTCGGCGTCCACCCGGAGCACGTCGTCGAGGGCGACAACCTGGTCCACGGCGTCGAAGGGCACGTTGGCCTTGATGTAACCGATCTCCGGATCGGTCCGGGTCACCTCGGCGCCCAGGTCGGCCAGTTGCCGGGCAGCCTCCTCGGTGGTGCCCGACTTCACCGCGAACATCAGGGTGACGAAGTCGGGAACCTCCTGGTCGGCTCCGGCCGGCAGGCTACGGGCCCGGAACTGGGCGGCGTACTTCGCAATCAGCCCGCGATCGTGGGCGCCGAGCTTGTCGGCGATGGCGGCGGCAGGAACCGAAGCGTCATCCGCGGCGTGGGCCGGTACTGAGGACAGGCTGAGTCCGCACACGACAAGCGTGGCGGCAAGCGCGGAGACGGCGCGACGGCCTCGGGGAGCAGGTGGGGCAGGGGGAGTCACTCGGCATTCCTTTGGCGGGGGATCGAACTGGCGTGCACACACTGCCATCCCGTTCCTGGTCCCCATCAAGCCTGAGAGCTGTCGCCTTTCCGCCTTGGCGGAATCTCGACCTATACAAAGCGCCGCAGCCGCAAGCCAGGCCTCCTCGCTTCGACCGGGAGGCCGCAAACAGCACGACACCGGTGAACCGTGCGTCAATGGCCGCAGGCAATGGCGCGACATGGTCACCCGGTGCGAAGGCGCGCCAGAAGAAAGGTCCGCTGCCTCCCAGCGGAGCCGTCCCCAAGCCGGTCCGGCTGTGGTGGGATCGGCATCGACGACGCCCCCGTACACCACGCACCGCTCGGCATCAGCCCGGCTGCAGCCCGGACAGCAGCACCGGGTCCCGACGCCCGCCTCTCCCGGACTCGGTCGCACGTGCGTCGAGAACCCGCCTTGGCGCAATCACGACACCGCCACCCGTTGATCAGCCGCACCCAGGTCGGCTTTGATCGCAAACCGTGTACAGACTTCCCAGATCCCTGCTCGCGGGGGCGCTGCTTTTGCCGCTCACCGCCCCCGGCGGCGTGGCGCTCGCGGCCTCGGACGGTGCGTCCGGGCCAACGGTCACCCGCATCGTCACCCTCGACGGTGCGCCGGCCGCTCAACTGGCCGCGCCCGGGGTGCGGGCCGCGGCGCGCAGCGCCGTGGACGACTCGCAGCAGGCGCTCGTCGACACGGCTCGGGATGCAGGGATCACGCTGACCGTCGGCAGGAGGTTCCACAACGTCGTCAACGGTCTGTCGGTGAAGGTCCCGGCGGCCCAGGCATGGCGGCTCAGCACGCTGCCCGGTGTGGTGTCCGTCAGCGAGCCGGTGGTCTACCAACCGCCCGAGAAGCCCGTCCCGGTCACCGAGGCGGTCATCAAGAAGGCCCTTGCCCAGGCGGGCGGCACCGCTCGCTCCGCCACCGACGCACCGTCGGGCCGGGAGATCGTCACCACCACCGAGCTGACCGGTGTCCCCGGCGCCCACCGTGCCGGTTACACCGGCAAGGGCATCACCGTCGGCCTCATCGACAGCGGCATCGCCTACGACCACCCGGGGCTCGGCGGCGGGGGCTTCCCCAACGCCAAGGTGCTGGGCGGCTATGACTTCGCGGACGAGGACGCCGACCCGTACGACGACAAGTACGGTCCCGCCGCCGGCCACGGCACCCATGTCGCCGGCATCATCGCCGGCGACGACGAGCACGTCCTGGGCGTCGCTCCGGACGCCACTCTGCGCTCCTACCGGGTCTTCGGCAGCAAGAACCCCTCAAGCGACGAGTTGGTGCTCGCCGCGCTCGACCGCGCCGCCGCCGACGGTGTGGACGTGGTCAACATGAGCCTCGGCTACACCGGCGCCCGCAGCAGCAACGTACTCGCACTCGCCGTGGACAACCTGGTCGACTCCGGCATCGCCACCGTGGTCGCCGTCGGCAACGGCTACGCCGGGCCGTTCAACGCCGCCACGCCCGCGATCGCGGACGGCGCGATAGCCGTCGGCAGCACCTACAGCAGCCGCTACCCCTATCTCGCCTTCAGTCTCGACGACGGCTCCGCCGCCCCCGTTCCGTACCTGGACTCCGGCCGGACCCCGGCCTCGCCCGCGAGCGGCAGCGCCCCGGTCACCCCGATCGCGTCCAGCTGCACCGCGCTGCCCGCCGGCAGCCTGGCCGGACAGATCGCCCTCTTCGCCCCGGCCACCGGCCCCGGCAGCTACGCCTGCCGCCCGCTGGACCTCACCCGCACCGCCGCGGCCGCCGGCGCTGTCGCAGCCCTCTACCACAGCCCGGCGTCCGGCCCGGACACCATTCCGACCTCGATGTGCTGCAACAGCGCCGGCATCCCGCTGGCCGGGATCCGGGAGAGCGACGCCCAGCGCATCCTGGGCGACCCGACGGGAACCAGGCTCACCTGGGGCTCCTACGCCGGCACCGAGCTCAACGCCGACTCCGCCGGCCTGATGGACCCCAGCTCGTCCTGGGGCCCGGGCAACGAACTGGAGTTCAAGCCCGACATCGCCGCCCCCGGTGGCTACATCCTCTCCACGCTTCCACCGGCCCTCGGCTGGTACGGCGTGAACTCCGGCACCTCGATGGCCGCTCCGCACGTCGCCGGTGTGGTCGCCCTGCTGCTCCAGGCCCACCCCGGCCTCACCCCGGACGAGGTGCGCACCGCCCTGCAGAACACCGCCACACCGCTCGCCATGACCGGTGACCACCTGCGCGGACTGCAGCCGGTGGCCCAGCAGGGCGCCGGGCGGGTCGACGCGGTCGCGGCGCTGGAGTCGGTCAACGGCGCGCGCCCCACCGCGACCCCGGCCAAACTGGCCCTGGGCGACCTCGAGGGACGGCAACTGATCCGCACCCTCACCGTGCACAACCCCACCGACCAGCCGGTGACCTACCGGATCGGCCAGAGCGCAGCAGTCTCGGCCGCCCCGCCGTACACCGCCGAATGGCAGCCCGACGACGCCGTCGGCGGCGCCCGGGTCCACGGCAGCGACCACCTCACCGTCGCCGCACACGGCAGCGGCGAGGTCACCGTACACATCGAGCAGCCCGACGGCGTCGCCCAGGGCACCCTGTTCGGCGGGTGGGTGGAGTTCACCGAGGCCGGCGCGAGCGTCCCGGCGATCCGGGTGCCCTATCTGGGGATGGCGGGCGACTTCGACGCGGTCTCCGCGATCAACCCCACCTTCACCGCCGTCAACCCCAGCCTGGACAACCCGGCGCTGCGCCCCGGCTCCTACAGCTTCGGCAGGAGCCTGCCGATCACCGTCGACCTCACCGACACATCGACCGCCGACGACGAGGCCTGGGTGATGTTCTCGCAAGGCTTCCCGATGCTGGAGCGAATGCGGCTGCAGGTCCTCGACACCGACGGCAAGGTGGTCGCCACCCCGTACGACGCCTCCTGGGTGGCCCGCAACTCCGGCGTCGGCACCGGGGTGGGCTTCTACGACTGGGACGCCACCCTCGATGACGGCTCCGCCGCACCCGCCGGCACGTACCGGCTGCGCTTCGTCCTCGACAAGGCGCTCGCCGATCCCGAGAAGGCACCCGGCACCGAGACCTGGACTTCACCGGAGGTCACCCTGGTCCGCTGACCGTCTGGCAACCGCGGATCCAGGATCCGGAAGGACGAGCAACCGCCACTCGGCGGCCGGGGAGGGCACCACCCGGCCGCCGACCGCACCCATGCGGCCTGCAAGAATCCGCCGTTCACGAGCACGGCAGGGCACGGAGGCGACATTGGCACTCGAGGATCTCGGTCTCACCGCTGGTGAGGAGAGCGTCTACCGAGCGCTTGTCGCGCGACCCGCTGCCACCACCCCACAGGTAGCGGAGGCGACGGGGGTGCCCGTCACGGATGTCACCGCCGCGCTGGAGGCGTTGGCCGCACGCGGCCTGGCCAGCAGGCAGGCTGCGACCGGCCACTGGGCCGCGGCTCCCCCGGCGGTCGCGCTCGGGGCGGAGTTGGCCGCCCACCGCGAGCGCCTCCAGCGCGCCGAACTGGCCGTCGCCGAGCTGGTCGAGACCTACCGCACCGGCAGCATGGGCCGGGCCCAGCGCGATCTGGTGGAGATCGTGGAGGGCCCGGAGGCCGTACAGCAGCGCTACATCCAGCTCCAGCTCGCAGCCAGAAGCACGGTCGACGCCTTCGCCACGGGTGAGGCCCGGGCCGTCGGACCGAAGAACACCCGGGAAGCGACCGTACTGGAGCGCAGCGTGCGGGCGCGTGTCGTCATCGACCAGGGGTTTCTCGGTGAACCGCGGGCCATCGACAACGTCGACCAGTCGCTCGCCGACGGGGTGCGGATCCGCACGGTCGAGGAGATACCGCTCAAACTCATCATCAGCGACGGCGAGGTGGCGATGCTTCCGCTGCACGGCCGCGGCAGCGAGGTCGACCCCAGCCTCGTCCTGCGGGGCGGGCTGGCCAACGTCGCGCAGGCACTCTTCGACGCGGTGTGGGCGCGCGCCCGCCCGTACGGCCAGGCGCACCACGGCATCGACCTGCTGGACACCCATATTCTGCGTCTGCTGCTCGCCGGCCTCACCGATGTCGCGGTGGCCGGGCAGCTGGACCTGTCGACGCGTACCGTGCAGCGCCGGGTCCAGGCGCTGATGGTGCGGGCCGGCGCCACCACCCGCATCCAGCTGGGCTGGTACGCCCGGCACCACGGCTGGGCATGACCCGGCGCGGCCGGTCCCGTCACCCGAGCCGCTCCAAGGAAGTGGATGTCGTACTCGGGTGTGACGCCTCCCGGACTGTCCTCGTGCTGCATGTCCGGCCGACCGTGCCGCGTAAGGCGCCCGTCACCGGGCACGTGGTGCATGTGGGGTCGTTTCCCCCGACCAGGACCTGCACGACCTCCTCTGACCTGACTCAAGCCCCGGCGAGCGGGCGGTGCCCGGACCGAGCCGGCAGATCCGGCAGGCCCTGACGCCGACGAGAGAGGCGCCGAACGCGGCAGATGCACAGGCCTGGCTGGGCGGTTTGCTGACATTGGTGGAGGCGGCACCGCCAACGCAATCGGTCGCCGTGTTGGCGCGGGTGCTCGACGAGCAGATGGCCGCGGTCGAGGTGTCCTTCCTGATCACCGACCTCGGTGGCAAGGCTCTCGTACGGCTGACCCGGGCGCCTGCTGAGGGGGGCAGGGGGCGGCCGGAGCGGATCGAGCTGCTGGGCACCGTCTACGACCAGGTGATCCGCTCGCAGCACGTGCGGGTGGAGGTCGGCGACCGGACGCGGGAAGGCAGGGCAGGCCCCGCACGGGTCATTGCACCGGTCGCCGACCGTGGCGACGCGATCGGTGTGCTGGAGCTGACCCTGCCCGCTGCTCCCGACCGGCAGACAGTGGAACGCATCGCTGAGGCTGCCCACGCCCTGGCCTATGTGGTGATCGTCAACCGGCGATTCACCGATCTGTACGAATGGAGCCGGCGGACCACACGGCTGTCCCTGGCAGCCGAGATCCAGCACCGCCTGCTGCCCGATTCCTTCACCTGCGACGCCGGTCGGTTCGTCGTCGCCGGAGCACTGGAACCGGCCCACGACATCGGCGGGGACACCTTCGACTACACCCTCGACCGTGACGCCCTGTACCTGTCCCTCACCGACGCCATGGGTCACGACGTGCAGGCCGCACTGCTCGCCACGCTGGTCGTCGGCTCCCCGCGCAACGCCCGCCGCGCCGGCGCCGGCCTCGGCGCCCAGGCCGAGGACGCCCATCGAGCGGTCGCTCACTACGCCGACCAGGGCCATCAGGCCCCCGCCGACCACGGCAGCCAGGCCATGGTCACCGGACAGCTGCTACGTGTTGCTCTCGACACCGGTCACGCCGCCTTCGTCAACGCCGGTCACGTCTGGCCGCTGCGCCTGCGCGACGGGAAGGTCGAGGAGCTCGTCCCATTGATCGACTTTCCCTTCGGCGTCACTCCGAACCCGGGGTACCGCGTCCAGAGCCTCGATCTGCGTCCGGGTGACCGCCTGGTCCTTCTCACCGACGGCATGCTGGAGCCCAACGGCACTGACTTCGGCCTGCGCAGACTGATCGAGAAGACCGCCGGCTGGCACCCGCGCGAAGCCGTGTGCGCCTACACCGAAGCCATCCTGCAGGCGACGGGCCACGATCCCCGCGACGATGCCACCGTCCTGTGCCTTGACTGGCCGGGGTGACGTCACGCCGTGCGGACCTCCCCCTGGGAAGAGCGAGGCCGCAGGTCCGGCTGAGGTGGGCGCAGGGGCGCAACCCGGTTCCGAACCCGATGCCGGTGGGCCATCCGCTCACGCAAACCCGGCGACAGCTCGGCCGCCTCACGCCGCGTCCGCGCCAACGGCACCGTCTGCCAGTGCGCGTGAGATGCCGCGAGTACGGCCACCGGTCGCCGGTGAGGTGGCCGGGGCGGCGGGCCTCCCTCGAAGAACGCAGAGCGACAATGGGGCGGCGGGCGGAGTAGGCGTCCGCCGGGTGAAGCGGATGGACGGTCATCGTCGCCATGCTGCGTAGACCTGACCCCGGGGCTTGAACTCACCCGGCGTGGTCACTCGGCGGAAACGATGCCCCCATGGGTGCCGCCCTCGAAGTGTTCCCGGTGGTTTCGCGGTACTCCGCAGCAGGGGCCCGCTGGGCAGCTGACCCTGCGGGCCGGCCGGCCCCCAGCCTCCCGTCCGCGGGGACGACGCGCCGGTCACGGGACATTCCCACGCCCAGGCCCCTGCTGACGCAAGAATCGGCGGGATCTGGCTAGGCTCGGGCCATGGCGCGGACTCGGCTCTACCGCGGGGGCACCCTGGTCCTGGAGGACTTCCCGGTCGGCGATGTCTCCGGGTACCTCGCCGACGCGTCCTCGGTGGTATGGCTCGACCTCTACCGGCCGGGGAACGCCGAGTTCACCGAGGTCGGCCAGGAGTTCGGGCTCCACGAACTGTCCCTCGAAGACGCCCTCCACCAGGGCCAGCGGCCGAAGCTCGACCGCTACCGCACGCACGAGTTCCTCAGCGCGTACGCCGTTTCCGTCGCCCCCGACAGCGGCGCGCTGTCCACCAGCGAGATCGCGGTGTTCGTCACGAGCCAGGCGCTGATCACCGTCCGCCAGGACGACGGCCTCGCCGTCCGGGATGTGGTCGCCCGCTGGGATCAGGGCCCCGACCTGGCCGGGCACGGAGTCGGCTTTCTCCTGCACGGTCTGCTGGACCACCTCGTCGACGGGCACTTCAGCGCGGTACAGCAACTCGAGGACCAGATCGAGGCGCTGGAGGACCTGCTCTTCGAGGAGGGGCGCCGGCAGATCGAGATTGTGCAGCGCCGCGCCTATGCACTGCGAAAATCCCTGGTGCAGCTTCGCCGCGTGGTCCTGCCGATGCGCGAAGTGGTCAACGCGCTCATGCGGCCCGGCCTGCATGTGGTCACCGAACCCCTCGTGCCCTACTACCAGGACGTCTATGACCATGTGCTGCGCGCCACCGAGTGGACCGAGTCCCTGCGGGACATGGTGGCCTCGGTCATGGAGACCAACCTCTCCGTCCAGGCCAACCGAATGAACCTGATCATGAAGAAGGTGACCAGCTGGGCCGCGATCATCGCTGTGCCCACCGCGATCACCGGATTCTACGGGCAGAACCTCCCCTACCCCGGCTTCGGCCACCAGTCGGGGTTCATCCTCTCCACCACCGCCATCGCGAGCCTCTCCGTGCTGCTCTACCTCGTCTTCAGACGCAAGGACTGGCTCTGACCCGGCCGCCCCGGGCCGGCAGCAGTCCGGCCCTGCTCACAGGTCGTGGGGCACCGTCAGTACGCGGAACCGCTGCGCAGATAGGTACCCGCGACCTGGAGCCACGCTCCGGGCCCGAAAAATCCTTCGACGACGTGGGGAGCGTTCTCGGACACCCGCAGGATTCTGAGCGCCCCGCTGGGATGCAGATCGTATTCGTATGTGACGGTTCCCGGCCGGTCCTCGTACTGCATGTCAAGGGGGCCACCGGACGGCTCAGCAGGAGCCAAAGCTTCGCGCACCAGCTTGACGTAAACGGACATACCTCCACAATATGCCCGAGCAGTCCTGTACTCGGTTTCCGCTCCGGTCCCGGCAGTCAGGATTCCCGAGGCTGCACCGCAGGGGCCCGACCGGAGTAGACTCGGAACACCGGGAACACTTCGCACGCCGGCTTCCATGCCGCGGCGTTCCCGGCGCGCAACAACACCGGGCCCGTCGGTGACGGCCCCGGAGGCAGGTGCCCGATATGAGCGTGACCGTCGACCGCATCCCGGCGACCAGCAAAAGAGACCTACCTCCGCCGGCCCGCCTCCTTCTGACCCCGCCGGGTGCGGCGGCCCACGGACCGCTGGACGGTGCCTGGTGGCCCCGCTCCCGCGACCTCCCGGTCGAACTCCCCGCCCTGACCGACGCACTGGACCGAACCTGGGGACGGATCACCCGGATCACCGTGAACCCGCGGTTCTGGCCAGCCATCCCGCGGAAAGTGCCCGTGAACGGGCACGTGGTGCACGTCGGGTGGTTCGCGACCGAGCAGGACACCGACGACCTCCTCCTGCTCTCCTACACCGTCGGCCGCTGGGACCTCCTGGTGATCCCGCCCGAGACCGACCCCCGCGCGGCCGCCCGACTGATGTCCGCCGCAGCCGACCCGGACAACCTCCTCACCGCGAGCTGCCTACTGGCGAAGGACGGCAGGACCCGCCCTTCAGCCCATACCCCCGGCAGCCGGGAAGAGGAATGGGAATCCGACGGAGGCGCCCTTTGTCCCGAGCGCAGCACCCAGGACAGCCTTCTGCAGGCCACGCGGCGACAACCGCCGGATGGGGAAGCCGACAGGATTCGACCGTGGAAAGGCGTTCCGGCATGAGCTTGTCATCGCAGGAGGCCGGCGTGCGGCGCTACCGGTGGATTCTCGAGACCAAGGACGACGACGGCCGCTGGTCCCAACAGGACGGCGCTCCCATGCAGAACCCTCTGGAAACCGACGGGCCACCCCAGCAGGCGGCCAACCACCTGCGAGACGTGTTCGTGCGCACGCTCTCGCAACCCGCTCCCGGCCCCTTGGCGATCAGGATCCGGCTCTGGGAGGGGCCCCACCCCGTCGGCGAGCCCCAGGCCGAAACCGAGTGGTCACGCGACTGACCGATCCACCATCTGGAACCAAGGTCGCAGGCCCGGCCACCCCGGCCCCCGCAAGCGTGGACACCCAAGTGATCGGCCGGCACCTTGATGACCGGAGGAAGTCTTGGCCGACAGGACCACCAAGTCGATCGTGCTGGCCGCGCCGGCAGGTAGCGGACCGCGTCAGCGGTGACGTAACGGCCTACGAGAACTACTGCATCTTCGTCGCCCGGCCCGCCCACGGCCAGTACATCCCGAAGTGTGAACTGATGAGCACAGTGTCCGCAGAGGCATCAGGCGGTGGGGCGTCGGGGAACCGGGCCTCCACAGGGGCTGGACGCGGCGGTTTGGTCACGGAGCGTGGCCGGACCGCGATTGCAGACGCCGCGGTCCAGAAGATCGCCGGCATTGCCGCTCGTGAGGCGTCAGGGGTGTACGACCTCGGCACCGGCGGCCCACGGGCGCTCGGCGCGGTCCGTGAGCGCATCCCTGGTTCACGTGGACCGAGCGTCACACAGGGTGTCTCGGTGGACGTCGGCGAGACCCAGGCCGCAGTCGCCGTGGACATCGTGTGTGAGTACGACGTGTCGATCGCGGATCTGGCCGCTGGGGTAAGCCGCAATATCACCCACGCGATCGAGGAGATTGACAGCCAGGAGCAGGCCCAGGGCGTCGACGTCAGGCGGCGCTCGCGTCCGGCGATCTTCTCGCCCGCGTCGATGCCCTGGCTGGTGCGGTGCGCGTGATGCTCTGCGCGTCGAGCACGCAGGCGCTCGGCGGGCGGCTGCGGCCTGCCCGTTCGCGCACCCGTCAGCGGAGCAGGCCGTCGAGCTCGTCGAACACACCGAACTCCGGCCGGACGGCGAAGTAGCCGTAGACAGCCTCCCAGAGGGCGACAAGCCTCAGATCCACACCGATCCCGCCCCGCACTGACGGCGCCAGCACTCACGCGGAAACCTCCTGAAAAGCCGCTAATCCCACTGTCCCGGACCGGCCGCCTGACGCCTTGTCAGCGGGGCCGCTCACCGAATGCTCACGCACAAGGGCAGACGGCTCGCACGACACCGAACCGATCGGCAAAACCCCAGGTCAGCGACATCCGCCCGAGACGGCGGAGCCTGCCCCAAAACCTCGCTCACCTGCAGTGAAGGCAGAGGCCGCAGGTTGCGATTCCGGGCCCAATTTCCGGTAAAACCGCAGGTCAGAGGCCTGCAAGGGTGGGCGCAGACGGTTTCGAACCGCCGACCCCTGCTTTGTAAGAGTGACCAACACTTTGGTGATCACTCCCGCTCTTGCTCGATGGTGACCGTTCTCGCAGATCAGAGGCCTGAACTCAGAGGAGCGCGCGCCCGTCTTGCTCCGACTTTCACGGCCCTTCTCCATCCTTCCGTTCCCATGACGTTCCCATGGGCACAACTGCAGAGCAGTCTCTCCTGGGAAGTCAGCGGCTCGGTCGAGGCCACGACACTCCCGCGAACCGGTGAGCACCGTTGATCTTTTGGTGTCCACGATGACCCCACCGCCCGTCCGGCGGTCAGGGGCCCTCGGGCCGTCCATGGCCGCTGGGCACAGGCTTAGCGGCTCGGGCTGAGCTGGAGTATCAGTGCATACAGGACGCCGGGCCGGATCTCCGTCTGGCGAATGCAGCCGCAGCTGGCGGGCAGAGCATCCCCTTTTCGGGCTGGCCATGGGGGCGCGGATGGACTCGCGGGACCGGTCGGGGTCGTCGGCGGCGCAGCGGTGCTGGTCGCGGCCTCGCAGTCCACAGCCAGGACTTGTCGTGGGCCGGCTGGGTCGACTGGTGACTTCGGTGTGCCAGCGCCTCTTCCCCGCCAGCGCGGGGTGTTCCGCCAGTTGTCGCTGCCCGTCGCGCCGCTGCCGAGTCTTCCCCGCCAGCGCGGTCCGGTCCGGCACAGGGAGCCGACCGGGGTGGCGGTGCCGCGGAGCGGGACGGGGCGGCAGCAGCGGGGCTATGCGTTCCCACAGGTCATCAGGAACGGCATCGACAGGCACTCGAAAGGTCTCGCTCGAGTGCGCTGCCGAACGCCAGTGTCACGCCGATCTCATTCTGAAATGATCAGTCAGATGAGCCGAGCCGATGAACATCGTGAACGGGTCGAGCGACGAAAGTGATGCTCAGCAGGATCGGAATGCGGCATCCCGTGCTCGCGGTCAGCGGGCGGTGGGAGAGCCAGCCTGGTCGCCTGGACTGAAGCAGCTGGTCATGGCCAGCTTCGACGTGGCGCCGGTGTTCTTGGTGACCACCCAGGCCTCCGCACGCACACAGCCGTGCCGCGCGGATAGCGCGTTTCCCCACGAGTTCGGACGTGCCGTGCCGGAGAAACTGGACTCGGCGACCTTGTCGTCCTCGATGCGGTGGGCCCGGATGAACACCTCCCAGCGTGGAGAGTTGGGGCCGTAGACGTAGCCCCAGCCTGCATCGCAGTGCGGTGAGTAGTACAGCACCAACTCGCCGTACTGTGCACCGTCGGGCCAGAAGACAGGACGTCTTTCGAGCACCTGTTGATCCGGTCCGCAGCCGTGGATGTACGGGTCCTGCCCATCGTTCAGGGTGATGGGTCGGCTCGGCGCAGGGCTGCCCGATCTTGCGGAGACCGGGGGGCCCCAACCGCTGTGCGCGGCTGTGAGTACACCTCCGGCGGCCAGGACAACAGCAGCGACAACGGCGGCTGTCCGGGTAGGTGACCTGGGCCCCAGCCGCCGGTCGGTGGCTGCGGCCGCCGCTTCCAGGAAGCCGGCAGTCGGCTGCGGCTCCGCACCGGAGCCTGGTTCCGAAGCCTTCGCAGGAGAGGCCGTGGACTGCCGCTCGCGCTGTTCGTGGAAGGCGGCCGCCACGCCCTCCCAGCGGTTCCCCCATTCGTCGGGGTCCGCTCCACACGCCGCTGCGTAGGCCACGACGACCGCTTTGCTGGGCAGCCGGCGTCCCGAAGCAGCCTCGGACAAGGTACTGGCCGAGTAGCGGGCACGCGCGGCCAGCTTTCGGTAGGGCGGGTTCGCAGCGCGGATGCGCAGCTGCCGCAATCCGGCGGCCAGGTCGGCAAGCGCCTGTTCAGGAGCGTCCACAGGATTCGGATGGCGACCCACAGCGTCCCCCACGTGTTCGGATTTTGTCGTTCGGCGGCCACCAAGACTGTCCGAACACCGGGTCGTCGGGAAGTCTCGAACATGCCAATCCGGAGTCGGTGCCGGACACGTCGCTGCCTTGGGCCACGGTCCGTCGGGCGCGACTTGGGACCACGGCCCGTCCACAACCGACCACCGGGGGGACGGGCTCCAGAGCTTGTCCGTGATTGCAACGACCCGGATCAGATCGCTCAGGTTAGCCGTCACGCCTTCATCCGCAGTCGAACCGTCAGAAGCCTATGGGAGGCATACTGTGCGCGTTTCCCGTCTTGCTGTTCCCATCGTTGCGATCGGCCTGGCCCTGTCGGGTGCGCAGACCGCGAACGCAGCGACCCCCACTCATGTGGGGCAGGATCCTTACAGCTCCCACTGTGCCGACAACTCGTACCCGGCCAACTCGGGAGACGTGAAGGACACTGCGGGCAACGTGGTCGCCACTGTCGAGAACTGGTACTCCACCAGCTGCTTCACCAACTGGGTGGTAATGAGGTTCACGAACAACAGTCGGTCGATCGTCGACATTCACACGCCTGGTCACCAGGATGACAACGAGGGTTCACATCGCCAGTGCATGCCCGACAACTCCACCTGCTCCGGCTTCTACACCGGCTCCGTCGGCCCGATGTGGACGAACATGATCGAAGGCATCGATCAGGCCTGCATCTGGGCTGTCCACTACACGTCCAGCGGCGACCTCGGTAATACCATCTGGGCCTATCCAAAGGCTCCGAATAACGGTGTCGATGCCGTCTGCGCCTGAGCCTGTCACGTCGTCAGCATGACGCAAGAGCCCTACCGCGTCGGCTCCTATCGCTGCTAGCCGGTCTTGCACTGCGCATATGATCTGCAGCTTCGTCGATGTGCCGACCTGACTGATCGTCGCGAGCCCCAGCCTGAGGTGCGGTCCGGCTGGGGTCTCGCTTGTCACCACGCTGGGGCTCTGGCCGTTGTGGCAGCTCTCAGCGTGCAGATACGCCGGTGAGGGCAATTCCTGTCTGCACCTGCCAACCCTCTGGAGGACACACCGTGAAGAACCGGCACTGTCGGCCGACCCGGTCTTGGCCCCGACGCGCCCTGGCGGTCGCTGCGGCCGCGACCATGACGCTCGGACTCACCACGACCGCCACTGCTTCGGCCACCACCACGCCTCCGTCCATACCGTACGGGATGGACCAACTCGCCTACGCTCGTATGATGGCGCAGATTCCCCTGGACGCCGCCGCGGAGAAGATCCACAACGCTGCGGCCAAGCCGGGAACGGGCCACAACGGGCTCGTGAACACCCGGGTCGATGCCGACCATCACACAGTCACCGTGTACTGGCATGGCGCCGTGCCGCCGGACGTCGCGCGGTTGGTCCGGCGTCTCCGCAGAACAGTCTCTGTCACCGTGGTACCTGCCCGGTACGACAAGGAACATCTCAAAGCGGCTGTACGCCGCGGCCTTCGGATGTCCGGCGCCGTCTCGGGTTACCCCCTCGTCGACGGCAGCGGCATCCAACTTGACTTCGCGGGACATGCGGCCGCCCCGCGGGCCGTCAGCCTGAACGCTGAGCTCGCCGTGGCCGTCCACACCGGCCACGGCGGCGGGCCGGTAACACTGCAGGCGACCTGTGTCTTCACAGGCGCGCCCGTGCTCGGTGCGCCGAGCCGGTGTGACGACCAACCCAACTACTGGGGCGGCAACGTCATTCGGAACGCGACAACCGGCGACGGCTGCTCGACCGCGTTCGGCATGCACGACTCCAGCGGGCGTACCTACATGGCCACCGCGGCACACTGCTCGGAGAATCTCAGCGGAACCCCCGTCAACGGCATAACTTTCACCAACGGTGATCTCACCCACTCCCTGGGCCAGAGTCTGGACGTCCCAGGCAGCCACGACGCGGCCCTGATCGCCGCTCCTGCCGGCAACGAGTACTACGACGGGCCCGGCATCCTGCATGGTGACACCCACAACGCCAAGCGGGTCGTGGGCCAGCAGCACGTGTCGGTTGGGGATTGGCTTTGCGAATCCGGGGCATTCGGCGGTGTGATCTGCGGCATCCAAGTTGAGGCGACCAACGTGTCGCCTGCCAACGACCCGTGGTCGGACCTCGTCATGGCCACGACGGGCGGCACCTACACCGTCGGCGGTGACAGCGGCGGACCGTACTTCTCGCTGGACGGATCAAGCACCGTCTGGGCCAGAGGCATCCACGAAGGCTTGGGTAAGGACAGCTCAGGGAGGACAGTGGAGTACTTCACCGACATCTACACCCTCACGAACGACACGGGCGCGACTGTAAACACCTGACACTTCTCCGCCGCTGCCCCGGCCACCGCCGCCGGGGCAGCCCTGTCTGCTGGAGCTTGGGGAGCAGTGTGCTCAGGCTCGGGCCGACCAGCGCCGCCGCCGTGAGCTGGCAGTATCGCCGCGGCCGAGGCGTCCCTCTGGTGTTGACAGGGGACCGCACCGAGGCTTGCGAGACGTTTGCCAATCCGGACGGCACCTTCGGGTTCGCTTCCCGGGGCGGCCCCGCCCCTTCTCTCCCCTCCTGAAGGGGGCCGTGGAGTGGCCGCCCGACATGCGCCCTGTCCCCCGGCACGCGCGCCAAGGGGCTTGATGCCCCGGTGGCTCTCATCGCGACGATGACCATGTTCATCGTGGGTCGGCCGGCGCCCGCCCGAGGGCCCCTCAGCGGCAGCCGTCGGGGCTGGACTGCTCGTCGTCCTCCTGGCCGACGTTGTTCTCCAGCTCTCGAAGGTCTGGTTCAGCCGGCCACGCTGATGTGTCCCCGCTTACCTCCGGGAGGAGACCGGCCGGCACTGGGTCGTTCCGGCGCGGACCTCCCGGGCGTGCTTCGCGCGCTGCCGCCAAGATCAGCGAGCGGCTGCGCTGTGAAGGGTGCAGCCCGCCAATTCCAGCGCAGGCTCGCCGTACCGCCGAGGAGACCCACGCGTTCCCATTCGTTCCCAGGGGACGCGAAATAGGGCCTCGGCAGGTCGCAGAAGGCCCATGTTTTTGACATTCTGCCTGGTCAAACAGGGTGGGCGCAGACGGTTTCGAACCGCCGACCCCTGCTTTGTAAGTTCGAACCATGGGCGACGCGAGCTGCCGAAACCCATGTCTCACTGGCACATCCAGTCCAGCCCGGGCCATGCCGGTATGCCACGGTCCGGCAGCGTTGATGTCGGCGAGTGATGTCAGATTGAATGGCAGCAAGGAGATGGGGTGGGGCGATGAAGCGTAAGACTCCTCAGGAGAAGAAGCAGCTGAGCTACCTGAGGGACCGGCGGAACAACTACGGCGAGAACGATAAGAGCTCCCGCAAGAGCATTCGCCGGAACAAGAGGGCATGTAACAGTGCAAATCGCCGCCGCGAGAGCTTGGTTCTGTCCGATCTAAAGGGTTGCTCGTCTACGGACACAGAAACGGTCGAGGAACGGCTGACGGCGAAGCGTCCGAAGTCGTGGCAGAAGTTCCCGGATGCTCCACTTGTTCGGATCGTGCTCGGGAGCTTGGAATCGCGTGCGCGTTCGGGCATGACAAGCGCCGTACCGACCGCCGAGAAGGTTCAGCGGCTTCGACGGAGGCTTGGAGAGCCAGCCTGGATGGCTGGTGACGATAGCAGGCGTCTGGCCAGGCTTACCGGCCCAGTTCCGATCCGTGACCCTCAGTAGTCGGCGACTATTCCCGGGCACCTGTAGGACTCACGTGAGGACGTTGGAGGGCTCGACACCCGGCCGGTGGAGCGGCTTTGGGCGGTGTCCTGTCCGGTCTGGGGTCGAGCGTGATCAGGGGGCCGTACGCTGTTGCGACTCGGTCAGGGCTTCTGAGCCTGACCGCAATTTGGCCGAGCGGCCCCCTGGTCTTGCTCGACTCGGGCCCCGGTCCGGAGAGGGACGTTCCTATGGCCCGTCAAGTGGTTCCCCTGGGCGCTGGCGTCTCGCCCGGTCTGGGCACCCTCGCGAACATCCGCTTTGCAGGCGAGTACGTCGCGCCAGGTCGCGTATGGGAGCTGCCCGCTGCCGCGCGTCGTGGTTATCCGTGACTCCCCGCGGTGTACCGCTACGTTCACTGACGTTGCCGTCAGGCTGCCGTCAGCTGCCTTCCTGGGCCCACTCGGTAAGCTTCAGCTTCACCTGATGGTTCTGTTCGGCATGCCAGATCACCATGGCTGCGACCCGGGTCCCCACCGTCGGAAGAACCGTCCGGCATGGAGCTGTCGTGATCTCCGCGAGCCCCAATGCATCGGGCATGCTGTCGATTCGGATGAACACCCCAAACGGCAGACGCGCAATCACATCACCCGTCACCTGAGCCCCGAGGGGCAGCATGGCAATCGTCTCGGGCCAGCTGCGGATGTGCTTCTCCCCATCGGGGTATGGGTCGGCGGGCCATGAGTACTCGGGCACATGTTCATCGTGCCAGCGACCGAGAGGTGCGCGTTGCACTTCGACCTCTTCCTTATCAGTGATCCTGCGTGTGGGATCGCTAGATGGTTCGAGAAGGTTCATCTGGGGGAACTGCCCAGCGGGGTTCACTCCGGTCCGCCAGCGTCTTTCGATGTTGTGTCAACCGTTGCTGTCAATGCTTCCGAGTCGCGGGTTAGAGCCGTCGTCGGTCCCTCAAGTAGGGCACCACTAGGAACCGCGGTCTGTTAAAGATCCCTATCAGGGTGATCAACAACCAGCAGAGAAGCACTCCAGCGCCTGCGACCAGGGAGATCGCCCACCAGGGCTCGGCGTGCTTCTGCGCCCGCCCTACCCGGGCAGCCAGCGGCGCCGTGGCAACGAACACGCCCATGAAGACGAATTGGGTGGCAACCACCGCGACACCCCGCGTGAGGACCCACCCCGGTGCACCTCGGACACTGAAAGAGGAAGCGGCATCGACAGCGCGCGTGGGGTCGCGCCACACACGGATAGCTATCCACACGTACCGGACAGGCAAGACGACAACCAGGAACAGAGCAAACATGACCCCGACCACGTGCCGTCTCCGCTCATCGCATCCCCACAGCTCGGCTCAGGGTAGATCGCCGTGGGCAGGCCGGACAGGGTGTGCGCGCGGGCGTTGGCGCGATCTTTGGCCGTTGGCCTGCCTGGGCTGGGGTCGAGCATGGCCAGGGGGCCGTACGCTTGTTGGCAGCTCGGGCAGGTCTTGGGCCTGCCCGCAATGTGTCCGAGTGGCCCCCTGGTCTTGCTCGACGTCGGGTCCCGGACCGGGTAGGTGGCTAAAGATCGTGTCGGCGCCCGCCCCAGCCCCGGCCGGCCTGCCTCACCCTCCCGCCTTGCGGCGCGGAGCGGGCCGCCGCCGGAGCGGGACGCAGGCAGGAGCGACGGCGAGCGGCGCCGCGCGGCGCCGCTGCGAGCGAAGCGAGCCTTGAACCCGTAGAGAAAAGTTCTACTCACTACCGCCCGGGATGTGTCCTGCCTGACGTGATGTATGGCGCCGCTTGTCTCGGCTTGGCTGTTCAGGTCATCGCGCTGGCATGGAGACGGCTGGTGTATCCCGGTTGTTGAGATCACGGAACGGTGTGGACTTTCCCAGCTTGGGGCACAGGTGGGTGAGTGCGAGCCCTCGGGTCTGCGGACGGGATCTGCACCCTCGCACTCATCGCCGTGTCAGGGCAGTCGCACGACCTCGTACTCCTTCGCTGACGAGTTCGTCAGCATCTGTGTCGCGAGGCTTCGGGCTTCGCCTTCGGACGCAAACCCGAGCGCCTGGGACTTCCGCCCCCAGCATTCGAGTGGATTCCCCGCGGCGTCACGATGCCGTTCGTCAATGTAGTAGTAGGCACGTGAACCGTTGGCCAGACGCACGACGATGGCCCACCCATGTGAAGGGCCGGTGCCTGCCTCCCGCGTCCGCTTCTTCTTCGGCATGCGCCCCTCCGCAGCGATGTGGGCGTCCATACTGGTCGGCCTTGCTAAGAGACCAGTGCCCATGAGTGGCAGCCTACCGACGGACGATCGTCCAGGGCGCGTCAAGCATCGCCCGATGCCAGGTCGTCAGCCGTCATCTGAGAGTCGACAACCGCCTGTGATGAACCGTCGGCCGTCGTGGGTTCGCACGTGCGGCGCTGTGTCCGGCTCCAGGGCGTCGAGCATGCGGACGGCGTAGACCTCGCCCATGGTGGTGGAGACTTCGTCCGGGGTGAGCCATGCGACGGCGGTGGACTCTTCGGAGGTGCGCTCCTGTCCGGCCTCCGGGTGGGCAGCTAAAGACCAGGGCGACAACGCCCCGGGTCACGTTCTTGTAGACACCAGTGAGCCGCTCGACCGAGACCCGGATACCGGTCTCCTCCTGCACCTCGCGCCGCCCCACGTCCTCGACGATCCCACCGAGTTCAAGCGCGCCCCCCCGGAGGCTCCCAGGTGCCGTTGTCAGCGCGCCTGACGCCAGGATCCGTCCGTCCTCGCCGTCGACGCTGGCTCGTCTGGAGCTCGAACCTTGGAACTGCTCTCCGCCGGGATGCACCGTGATCCGGTGATGTCATTCGCCGTTGCCATCAGCCACGGCTGTGGAGCTGCGCCCACGCATCAACCGCTGAGGCCCGGCGGAGCGGTCACCAGCTCCGGTGCGCCGTCACTGCCCGTTGCTTCGTCGCGCGTCATGCCCTGCACGACGGCCGCGATCCGCCGGCTCCGGGTCAGTCAGGATGCCGTCCCCAGCGAGCCTCACCGACTCGGACCGCTCCCCTGACCCTTGTTCCTCACCAGGTCACGGCGCCGTCGCGCAGAAGCACGCCGTTCACGCCGGAACACACCATGCGGCCGACATCGCGTTCCCATTCGTTCCCATGGGACCCCAAAAAGGGCCCCCGACGTGCTGCCGAAAGCCCTCATTTTTGATGTTTTGCCTGGTCAGATGGGGTGGGCGCAGACGGTTTCGAACCGCCGACCCCTGCTTTGTAAGAGTGACCAACACTTTGGTGATCACTCTCGGTCTTGCTCGATGATGACCGTCCTCGCAGCTCAGAGGGGTTGGATCGGGAGGCGCGTACACCCTCCTTGCTCCGACTTTCACGACCCTTCTCCATCCTTCCGTTCCCATGACGTTCCCGTGGGTACCCCTGACGACCTCTCCAGGTGAAGGTCTACGGCCCGGCCGAGGCGACGGCACGCCCACGAACCGGTGAGCACCGTTGATCGCTTGGAGTCCACGAAAGCCCCACCGCCCGTCCATGGCCGCCTGCGTACAGGCTTAACGGCTCGGACTGAGCTGGAGTATTAGTCCGTACAGGACGCTGGGCCGGATCTCCAGCTGCCCTATGCAGCCGCAGCTGCGCGGGCAGGGCACCCCCTTCTCGGGCTGGCCATGGGGGCGGATGGACTCGCAGGCCCGGTCAGGGTCGGCGCCGGCGCAGCGGTACTGTTCCGTGGCCATACAGTCCGACTCCTCCTATTGTCTCATTGACGATAAGTAGAGTGCCGTGCCAAGCTGGCGCGGCGTCAGGCTGCCACGGAATCGACCTGGTCGGCCTTCCGTCCCGGTTGCACGTTCCCGGCTGCTGACGATTGGGATCGCTGCCCGCGCACCACCTGCTCGGCTCGCGTTCACAGCGCCGGCCGCACCACGGGAGACACCATGGCCCACGCCCTCACCCCGCAGCCTCACTTGGACGTACGGGCCATCGACCGGGCCGCCGGCGTACTGCTCGGCGCGGCCGTGGGCGACGCGTTGGGCGTCCCGTACGAGTTCCAGCCCAGGCTGGGTGAGGACCAGCAGCCGCGGATGATCGGTGGCGGCCTGGGACCCTACGAGCCCGGCGAGTACTCCGACGACACACAGATGCAGGTGTGCATCGCCCAGGTCGCGGCCACCGGAGCGGACCTGCGCACTCCCGAGTCCCTCGATGCAATCGCCGCCAACTTCCATCGATGGCTGAGCGACGGCGCTACGGACGTCGGCTCGCAGACCCGCTCCGTCCTGGATGCCGCCCACCGCACCCCTGGAGCGCCGGGTGCGGCACTGATCGACGCCGCGCGCCGCTTCACTGCTGGCAACGATCAAGCCGCCGGCAACGGCTCGCTGATGCGCACCGGGATCGTCGCCCTGACGCATCTGGGCGACCCCGCGGCGATGGCCGAGGCCGCTATTGCCGTCAGCGCGCTGACCCACCCGGATGCCGACTGCGCCGATGCCTGCGTGCTGTGGTGCTCAGGCATCCGCACCGCAGTGCTTCACGGCACGTTCGATGGCGTCCGCGCCGGACTGGACCTCCTCCCGGCGGAGCGCCGAGGTGTGTGGGCGGAGCGACTGGACGAGGCGGAGGCCAACCTGCCGCATCACTTTGCCAACAACGGCTGGGTTGTCCACGCGCTCCAGGCCGCATGGTCGGCGATCATTCGCACCGCCGTTCCCGAGTTGGTCCCCGCCCAGGGCAGTTTTCCTGCTCTGCACCTGCGCCGTGCTTTGGAGGCGGCGGTGCGGGCCGGGAAGGACACGGATACGGTCGCGGCGATTGCCGGCGCCCTGCTCGGTGCGCGCTGGGGATGCTCCGGCATCCCGCTGGCCTGGGAGCAGGCCGTCCACGGCTGGCCCGGCCATTCCGCGGTCGACCTGGTCCGGCTGGCGGTACTCACCGCCCGCGGCGGGAGCGACGATGCGGTCGGCTGGCCCTCGGCACCGCGCCTGGCTGCCGCGTCCCACGGCAGCAGCTTCGCCATACCTCACCCGCACGACCCCGGGCTGATACTCGGCAACATGGCCCTGACGCGGGGCACCGAGCCGGTCGCCGTCGACGCCGTGGTGTCGCTGTGCCGGGTCGGTAGCGGCCCGATCCTGCTCGGCGCCGACGTCGAGCACGTCCGTGTCTGGCTGGTGGACAGCCAGGGGGACAACGCCAACCTTCACTTCGTCCTGGACCAAGCCGCCCGCGAGGTGCTGCGGCTGCGCCGCGCCGGCAAGCGGGTCCTGCTGCACTGCGCGGCCGGGCAGAGCCGTACCCCGGCCGTTGCCGCCCTCTACAGCCACCTGGCCACCGGCACCGACTCCGCGACCGCGCTGCACGACCTCCGGCGTGTGCTGACCGGTGGCTGGCAGCTCCACGCGCATCCCGAGATGCACAACGCAGTGCACGAGCTGACCGCCCACGACACCCTCGGCGGTACCTCGTCGGGCAGCCGTGGGGCGGCCAAAGCCGGCCGGGAGGCGGGACAGGCGTCCCCGCTGAGGGTCGGCAAGCTGGGGCAGCTCGGCAGGGTCGGCCGACTGGACGATGGCAGTGCCGAGCAGCCGCTGGAGGAGCTGGGCGGTGATGCGGAGCAGAAGAGGGAGTTCCTCAAGGGCAAGTGGGCGGCGTCGCGGGTGCGCGGGATGCTGCTCGGCCTGGCGCTAGGGGACACGCTGGGCACCGCCCGGGGCAAGCTGCCTGCCAGCGGCCCGCTGCAGGCCGGGGTCAGTACCCAGCTGGCCTGCTTCACCGCCGAGGGGACGATCCGCGCATTGGTGCGCGGCGACCACAAGGGCATCTGCCATCCGCCGTCGGTGGTGTGGCACACCTACTGCCGGTGGGCCGCCCTGCAGGGGATCGAGGCCGAACGGATGCGGCGCCGCTGGGCCGGGGGCAGCACCGACAACGTGTGGCCGGACGGATGGCTCGCCCAGGTCCCCGTGCTGGCCGAACGGCGCGGTTCCGCACCGGCAACCGTGGCCGCCCTCTCCAAGGACGAGCAGGGCACCGTGGACAGGCCGACGACGACCAGCCGCGGCTGCCACGCCCTCACCCGCACCCTTCCTGTCGCCGTGGTCGCAGCTGCACACGGCTCGGACCAAACAGTCCGGTGGGCCCGCGAGATCGCCGCCCTCACCCACGGCGACACGGCCGCGCAGTCCGCGGCAGCCCACGCCGCCGTGCTGGTCGCCCACTGCCTGACCAGCACTCCCGGCATGCAGGATCCTCAGTCCGGCAAGCAATCACAGGTGCGGCACGCCTTGACGGGCGGCATCCAGGCCCTTCGTGACTCCGACCGCGGCCTGACCGCAGACGACCACGACCGGCTCGCCACTGCACTTCGGCAGGCCGACAACCAACCCGCCGATCACGGGTGCCTCGCCCGACTCGCACCGGACGCCACCGCGCCCTCGGCACTGCTCGGCGGCCTCTACGCCGCCGCATCCTTCCCCGGCCGCGCCGACTTCGGTGCCGCACTGCGCTTCGCCGCCGGGGCGCCGGACGGCGACTCGGTCGCCTGCGTGACCGGCGCGCTGCTCGGAGCAGCCCACGGCGCCGATGCGCTGCCCATCGATCTGGTGAGCCGCCACGAACTGGCCTGGGTCATCGACACCCTGGCCCGCGACCTCGTCGCACAGTTGGCCGAACGGCCGAGCGGCACCGAATACACCCCAGGCTGGGACTCGCACTGGTGGGACCGCTACCCCGGCTGGTGACCCGACTGCCCCGGTCGCGGCGTCGATCACCTCGCCGGTTCCCCACTCATCGGTCTCGGTGATCGGCGTGGCGCGAGGTCTGGGCATCGGCGATGCCTTTCCCAGGCGGTGGTGGGGCCTGGGGCGGGGCGGCTGGAGAGGAAGCGCATTTGGGGTCGGCGGCGACGTCCGCCACGGGTCTCCGCTCGGCGGAGAGCGGGCCACGGTGTCGTCTCCGATGTCCTGGCAGGCAGTGCCAGTCCAGGCCTACCCCAAGGCCCGTTAGCCTCCGCACACCGCCTTGCCGGCGCCGGCGGTGTTGGGTCCCCGCCTGGGCGCTTCGGCTCCGACTCGTGGCCGAAATGCCCTACAAGCTGACCCCGAGCCCAGCCGGAGTCTGCCCGTGTGCGGCTATGCCTCTCGTATCCGCACCGAGCCGTCGTCGGCGACCTCGTAGATGCTGATTCCGAGCAGACTGCGCACCTGGGCTGGCACCCGCAAGGCGTGGATCACGGACGAGGAAGGCACGACCAGCGCGTAGCAGGTATCCGGGGAAGGGTCGGTCATACGGCGCAGGAGTTGTCCGTAGGCTATGTCGGCATCGGTGCCGCGTTCCTTGGTGCGGCCCTTTGCCTCTCCGACCAGTCGCTGATCGCCTCGCACTGCCTCGATGTCGGTGTGCGGGTCCGTGGGCGCGACCGGTGTCCAGCCCTCGGTCATCAGCCAGCGCCGAAAGGCGTCGACCACCCGGTCTTCGTCGCGCGCCCAACTGGTCTGCGATGCCGGGTCCGTTCCCTGTGCTGCGGCGAGAAGGCCGCGGACCGCTTCCAGGTCGCGGGCGCGGTCCCGGCGGTGCAGTCGGCCCCGGTTGTTGGCGTCCAGGTCGGCAGGTCGGATCACGAGCAGGCGCAGGCCCCGAGCGGGGATCTCCGCCTCGCGTCGAGCGTCGTACAGCGCCCGCTGCTCGCCTCTGTCCACGCCGCTCACCGTCAAGCGTCCGGGCTTGTCGAAGAACGGCGTGGCCTGGTCGTGCTGCAGCTCCCGGTATTCCACGACGAGCTTCCGACTCGGCCAGTAACTGTCCACCGGGAGCCTGGTCTGCCGCCCCGCGGATCCGGCATCGCCGAGCAGCCACTCGAACCGGTGCTGCCGAAGGCCCTGCTCGCCGAGAACCTCGTCACACAGATCAAGGACGTACGCCTCGTCGCTGTTCTCTCTCCCGCCCATGTGCGGAGATGCTGCCACACGCGGCTGCCGGCCGGCGGCCCACCTCAGGGTGGCCGTTGAGTTGTTCGCGTCCTGGCGCGGACTGTGGAACCCGGTAGTGATTGCCGCAGTCCGCGCCTCGTCAACCGCGATCACCTCAGCCGGGCGGGCGCTCCCGCATTCGGTACGCGCGGAGTGAAGACCCATATGCCCTGGGAGTGAGTGGCTCCGCGGATCCGTCCCGGGGCCCGGAGCCAAGGGTGCGCCTTCTGGAATGGCGCGAAGTTGTCGTTGGAGATGATGACCCCGCCGACCTCCTCAGCGATGCTGATCACCAGCGCGTCGCCCCGGCCCTCCGTCCCGGCTGGGGGTTGCACGACCTTCGCGTTCGCGATGGCGTCTTCCACACGAGGGCGCTCTTCGGCAGACACGTCGTGGCGCAGGGTGGCGTCGACCACCACGTGGATGTCGCAATCCGGATGCTTGAACCGCAGTGACCGGACAGCCGCCTCCAGCGCCGCGAAGCTCGGTCTGCCACCCGCTGCACGCGGAGGCCGGCCGTTCCAGGCAAGGTTGGAGCCGTCCACGATGAGCGGCGGTGCTTCCGCACTGGTGGGTGCCGGTCGGGGTGAGGGACGCGGCGGAGCGGGCTTGGGTACTCCGTCCCTCTGGTCGCTGGTCCGGGCCTGCTGCGGATGGGTCGGCGTGGCAGCGGGCCGGGCGGTCGGGGCAAGGGTGAGCAGGCGGTCGAGTTCCTTCTTCACCTCTGGCAGGACGTTCCCGTCCCCAAACACCCTTACTTCTCCGTCGAGGACAACCTCCCCGGTCTTCTGAAGGGTCGCCTTGACGGTCAGGAGCCCTTCCTTGCTGTAGGTGTACTCCAGATCGAAAATGCCCTCCTCAGCCGTGCAGGGCCGTGGGTAGGCCAGGACGAGGTCGGCCAGTTTGACGTTGTCCGGGTGGTCTACGTCGCGGTCCGGGTCTCCTTCCCAGACTTCCACGGTCAGGCGGGAGATGTTGTCCTTGTGCGGTTCGTATGACTTCATGCGCTGCTGGGGCAGACGCATGTTCCGGTCGATGATGGCGCTGAATCCCCGCCTGCCTTCGCGGTCTTTGGTAATCGTGCCGAGGGCGTGTGTGTTGACCACGCGGATGATGCTCTTCAGCTTGCCGTCCATGGCCGCCGCGCTGATCGCTGCTCCTTCGGCCACCGCGGTCATGGGGTCACACATTGCGGTGTCGACGAGTTCGCAGTCAAGTGCCTCGGCGACCGCAGCGCGTACGGCTGGGATCTGGCTGCTGCCACCGATCATCAGTACGGCAGTGAGATGCCGAGGGTCGATCCGGGCGTACTCCAGGCATTCCTCCACGGGATCGAGCGCACGGCTGATCAGGTCCTGGATGGCCTCGGAAAACTCCTCCTGTCCGATCTCGACGAGGGCCCCGTCAGGCGTCTGGACGCCGACGGACTCCTGCTGAGAGAGCAGGATCTTGGCCCGCTCGATGTCGAGGGCGAACATCCGCTTCTCCGAGGCGCTCCAGCCCCTGCGGGCGGGCGCCCGGTCGAGGACCATGCGGCGCAGCCGGGCGTCGATCTCCAGGCCGCCGAGGCGGTTGACGCCTCGGCTCGCCTTCTCGTCGAAGAAGCCGTCGTCGTGCAGGAGCAGGGTGGCGTCCATCGTGCCGCCGCCCCAGTCGAAGACCAGGAACTCGCCGTCGACCTCCATTTCGTGGGCGTAGGCGATCGCCGCTGCCGTCGGTTCGTTCAGCAGGGTTCGGACCGTGATCCCCGCGGCACGGGCTGCTTCACGCGTACGGAATCGGGCCGCGCCGGTCGCGTTGGCGGGCACCGTGACGACGGCCTCGCGGATCTCGGTGGCGGCTTCCTCCTCCGCGGCCCTGGCGATGGCGTGGAAGACGCCGGCCGCGGCGGTGGTCGCCGCGAACCGCTCACCACCCAGTTTGACGAACGGCTCCTCACGCAGCATGCGCTTGCATGCCTCGACGGCCTCTTCGGAACGGAGTTTCGCCTCCCAGCCGAACAGCGTGCCCGGCCTCAGGGAACTCGTGCCGACGACCGACGGGTAGAGCAGTTCGAACCCCCTGCGCCCCCAATTGGCGTCCAAGCCCTGCCCACAAGATCTCCAGCACTTCGACGTACTCGCCGTTCCACTGGGCGGCGACAGAGTTGGTGGTCCCGAAGTCGATGCCAGCCGCCGTCATGCTTCTTCACCCCACTTCATACCCGCAGGGCCGGCGACGCGCCGGAGTTGTCCCGCAAGGATGACCTTCCCTGTCAACTCATCGACGTACGCCGGACTCAGCAGCTCAAGGGCTTCTCCCTCGCCCTCGGTCACCACGAACCGGTCGCTCGCTTCTGGCTCCGTCACTCGTAGCAGCCGTAGTTCTCGCAGGTGCGCAGTCATCGCACCTGCGACCACCTCACGACTGCCGCCGGCCTTGGACCAGAGCAGTGCGTCGATCTCGGCGAGGCGTCCGGCGAACTGGGCGCGCGTACGGAACTCGTCCAGTACCGCCCTGCGCACTGCTGTGACAAGCGCCCCGGACGGCGAAACCTCGCCGGCCCCGGCAGCCTCCAGCTCCTTCGGTACCCGCTCTACCACTCCCTTGATCACCGTCATCGCGTCGATTGGGTCAGGACGGACGGAAGGAGCGGAGGTGCTGCTCTTCACCGACTCAGCCGGAGACTGCGAGCCGCGTTCTTTACGGCGCCTCAGGCCTCCGGGTGTATGGGGGGCCTGCGAAGCCCCCGAACCCCACCAGACGCAAACCGGAGATCCATCCCCATGCGGCCAGCCACGGGATGGACGTCCTCACCCACGCCCCGGATCTCTTCTCCCAGATACTTCGTAAGCGGGAAGTGCCTAGAGAGTGGACCCACCTCAACTGCGCCGCACTCCTGCATGTCGTACGGCTCGTACGGCTGCCCGACTTGGAGAGTCAGCTGCCAGTCCGAGGCGACACCGATCTCGACGGGGCCGCCCACGTCAAGCACCAACCAAACGTCGATCGGCTGGTGTTGCTTCGCGCCCTCGGAGATGTGCCACGCAGCGACGACGTCTCGCAGCCGGCACCCGAGGAGCGTCCGCGGATCCATGCCAGGACTGTAACGGAGTCGCGAGACCCCCGCCTTGTAAGTTCGAGTGCGCTCTGAGACGACCTCTCGGAACGGACCCTCCTGGCTACCCGGCCCTCCGCCTGGAGCTGCTGCTGTCCGCCCTCGTCTGATGTCAGCTGCTGATGTCAGTCGTACGGCCTACACGCTGACGGGCAGTGCTCCTGCACGCTCGCGGGTGTGGCGCATGTCGGTGTGCGCGGCTATGGTGCGTCCGGCATCGACAGCAACACTCCAGGGAGAGGTTTTGGGAGCGAAGACAGGACTGCTGGTGTACGCCGACGGCGATGTGCCGACGTTGCTGCGACGAGTAGGGGCGGCGGATCTTAATCGGACGACGACCATGATGCGGCGGCTCTACCCGGGCTGGGAGATCGAGGAGTGCGGAGGCTCGACCCTCTGGGACGGCGTGTACCCCCCAATAGGGACGGTGTACGCGGCCAGCTGGCCGGGCGTGGAGGTCATAGCTGATCAGAGGGTGATGATCAACACCCCTTCCCAGCTCCCGCAGCACCTCGTGGCGGCAAGCGCCGACCGACGGCTTGTCCTGCACGCCATGCACAGCGTCGTCGATTGGCTCGCGTTCGCTGTGTGGGAAGACGGACGTCTCGTCCGCTCCCTAAGTCTGTCGCCGGACAGCGGCGTGATCGAGAACATCGGCGAACCACTCCCCTTTGAACTGCCCTACTGGGCAGGGGACCGCCCGGCGGACGTCGTCCCCTGGCCCGGCGAGGAGGCAGAACCGTGCGCTCTGCCTTTTCACCCCTTGGACCTGGGTGAAGACGCACTTCGGGCGCTCTGCGGGTTCATCCAGGAAGGCCGTCCCGAGCCCGATGATGTCGACGCAGACGCCATCGAGCTGCACGGATTCCACGTGCAGGACCCACTAGGACCTGATCCTGCAGAGCACGAAGCGGAGCTGCGCAGGGCCGTGGAAACCATGGATCCGCCGCGCTCGTACTCACTGAGCCCTGACGGTTCACTGATCGAGCGCGACGGCCTTTAGCTCAACTTCTTCGTCCCGAAGCAATGCGGACGGTCGTGTGACCTGCAACGGCACGTCTCCGCCCCACGCCCACCGTCCACGGAAGTCCGCGGTTGTCCGCCTGAGTTCGGACCCGTTGTAGCGCAGTTAGACACTCAGTCGGGGGAGGCGGCCCGAGCGGGGGCAGCTCGTCTCTTCCCAAGCGTCCTCGTCTACAGGTGAGCTAGCACCAATGCATGCGCCTCTCGCAGGAGCGCGTCCACACCGGCTCCGATGTGCTCTGCGATGGCCGGCTCGGACATGTCGCTGAGGTCCATGTCCGGGCCCAGCGCGAGGATCTCTGACCCGTCGTCGAGGCAGATGTCGATCTGCGCGACGAGGCCGTCGGATTTCATCTGGCAGTCCAGGCACACCACGACGTCTTCGACGTCCTGATCGTCGTTGGCGCGCAGCGACAGGAAGATGCGGAGGGGGAAGACCTGCGTGCGGTAGCTCGACACCACCCACAACAGCCGGCCGTCGGCGGCCTGCAACTCTTGGGCGAACGCCTCATATGAGGAAGTCACTCGGGCGGCGACCTGATCGATCCAGTCATGGGAGGGAGGGTTCACGGGCGCACAGTACCGCCAGGCAGGGCCTCGAAGTCCGAGCGGGCGTTGGCGCTCCGGTGCGCCGTCACTCCCGGTTGCTTCGTCGCACGCCATGCCGTGCGCGACGGCCGCGATCCGCCGGCTCCGGGCCAGTCAGGATGCCGTCCCCAGCGAGCCTCACCGACTCGGACCGCTATCCCTGGCCCTTGTTCCTCACCGGGTCAGGGCGCCGTCGCGCAGAAGCACGCCGTTCACGCCGGAACGCACCATACGGCCGACATCGCGTTCCCATTCGTTCCCATGAGACCCCAAAAAGGGCCCCGACGTGCTGCCGAAAGCCCTCATTTTTGATGTTTTGCCTGGTCAGAGGGGTGGGCGCAGACGGTTTCGAACCGCCGACCCCTGCTTTGTAAGCCTTCGGCGGCGCCTCCCTGCTGACCTGCGATCCATCTGTCTCGAGCCTCCGGCTATCCACCGTCCATGAGCGACCCCGAACCTCCGCCTGATACCGCCTGTTGTGGCACGACTGTGGCACGCTAGTCTCTCGCCGCCCCCGGCCGAGCTCAGAGAGATTGCGCGTGATAACGCCGCTGGGCCTTCCCCCGTGATGGTGGACACGCTTCATTGATCACGCGGCGAGCGTGAGTTTAGCGACGTGGTGTCGCCGTTCGTATTCGTTGGGGCTGAGGTGGCCGTTGGCGGAGTGCCGGCGGCGGGTATTGTAGCGGGTCAGCCAGGCGAAGACCCGGTTCCTGCAGGTGGCGGGGTCACCGTAGTCGCGGGCTGCTTGGAGGGTCTCGCGCTTGAGGGAAGCGTGGAAGCTTTCGCAGGCCGCGTTGTCCGCGCTGCTGCCGACGGCGCCCATCGACCGGGTGACCTTCAGCTGGTCGCAGAGCTCGGCGAAGGCCCTGGACCCGTATTGGGCCCCGTGGTCGGAGTGGAAGACGGAGTCGTCCAGGCCGCCGCGGGTGCGGGCGGCCATCCGCAGGGCGTCGGCGACCAGGTCGGTGCGCATGTGGTCGGCGATGGACCAGCCAACGACCTTGCGGCTGAAGCAGTCCAGCACCGTCGCGAGATAGAGGAACTCGCCGCCGGCGAGGGGCAGGTAGGTGATGTCACCCATGTATTTCCGCCCTGGCTCGGCGGCAGTGAAGTCCCGCTCGAACAGGTCCGGAACCCGGGCGACCGCCTGGTCCGGGACGGTGGTGCGCACGCGTCTGCGCAGGCGGACGCCAGTGATGGAGAACGCCTGCATGACCCGGGCGACCCGCTTCTCATTGACGAGCAGGCCCGCCTCCTTGAGCTCGGCGGTCACCCGCGGGGAGCCGTAGGCGCCGCCGGATTCCGCGTGGACCTGTCGGATCACGGCTGCCAGACGCCGGTCGGCCCGCTGCCGGGCTGCTCTGGCCTCGCGGCCGGCCAGCCACTTGTAGTAGCTGGACCTGTTCAGGTCCAAGACCTCGCAGAGCCGCTTCACCTCGAAGGCGTCCCGGTGGTCGTCGACGAACTGGAAGCGGCTCCTCACCAGTTCGTCTCCCCGGCGAAATACTTGGCCGCCTTGCGGAGTATGTCCCGCTCGGTGGCCAGCTTCCGCTCACTCGCCTCGAGCTCGGCGACCCGCGCCTCCAGCTGCCGGATCCGCTCATCCGGATCCTCAGACGGTGCAGTCGGCGTGGTCCGAGGGTTGCCGTCTTGCCGGCCCGGGCAGCGTCCGGGCCGGTCCCCCGGCGTTCGCGGTCCCGCAGCACCCAGGTCCGCAAGGTGTTCCTGTTGATACCCAGGTCAGCGGCGATGCTCTTGTAGGTCGCCCCGGGTGTGGACTCGAACAGGGCCACCGCATCGGCCTTGAACTCGTCCGAGTAGTCCTTCATCGCCATCGGCGGTGTTCTCGCTTCCTCCGGATCAAGCAGATCCAGTATCAGCGTGTCCACCACTCAGGGGGAGGCTCCGCTGCTCAGTGCCGCCCGCCCAGGCACGCGACGGGCGCGACTTGTCAGAACAACCGCCAGCCCGAGCACAAAGGGGAGAAGCTTCCGGCCGGCCGCTCCATTGCCCGGAAGTGCGACGTCCGACCATATGGTCGCCCACGTTGGCGAACTGGTCGCCCAGCTTGAGGAACAGGGACCGCTCAAGCTCGAGACACCACGCACCCGGCTCGAATCCGACTTGGGCCCGAGCAGTAGCCTAAGGGCTGTCCCGTAATTGATCACGTCCGACTGCGGATGTGCTGATCTCGGTGGCCGCCCGCTCGGTTACGCGGCCTGCAGGAGGTTGTGCAGGCGGGCGATGCCGAGCATGGCGTGGTGGACGCCATCGCCCTGGAGCCGACAGTCACGCAGAATCTTCCAAGTCTTCATGCGGGCGAAGACATGCTCGACACGGGCGCGGACCTGCTTGTGGGAGTGGTTGTGTTCCTGCTTCCACTGAACGAGTTCGCCACCGGGCGGGCGGCGGTGCGGGATGATCAGGCCCGTGCCCAGGTAGCCGCCGTCAGCGATCGTGGTGATCCTGCCGACCGCGGCCTTGGCCCCGGACTCCTCCCACGCTTTGCTGTCGTGCCGGTGGCCGGGCACCGGGCGTCCGATAGCCACGACCAGCCGGGTGTCGGCATCGATGACGACCTGGTGGTTGGTCGAGTACCGGTAGTTCTTGGACTGCTCGGCGATGCTGTGGTCGCGTGTGGGCACCAGGGTGCCGTCGACGATCAGCACGGTGTCCTTGCGGAACCGCCTGCGGGGCTTGAGTGCGAGCAGCGGGCCGATGTGGTCGATGATTCGGTCGGCCGCTGACTTGGACACGCCGAACAGCGGAGCGAGCTGCCGCAGTGTCAGGTTGGTGCGCCAGTAAGCCGCTACCAGCAGAACCCGGTCTTCGAAGGGAAGGCTCCACGGCCGGCCGGGCCGCACGGTGTCGGCGCCTTCGTGGCGGAGGGCCGTCATCAGCTTGCGGAAGTCGCGCGGGCTCAGCCCGGTGAACGGGGCTATCCAGGACGGCTCCGACGCCGTGATCACACCAGGCACTCCGAGATCACCGCACCCGTGATCGGCAGCCGTGAAGGTCAGCTCCGTCTCAGAACTCCCACCAGAGCTCGATGTTCGAGTGGACTCGCTCGCGCAGACAGCTTGAGTGTGAGTAGGCCTTCTGCCGCACGCTATCGCCTCGCGCCGGGTTAACAGCACCGAGCCTGAGCTCGGTCGCTGCCCCGTCCTGGTCAAGATCGATGACCTCGTAGCAGAAGCAACAGGTGGGGTTCGGGTTCAACGATGCCCTCTCAAGTGGCCGAGACTTCGGACTGACGACGCCGTCCGGCAGAGCCTACGTCGAACAGGACGCCGATAACGGGACAGCCCTTAGAAGCAAGCACACATTCACCGGGGGTCATAACGGCGCCATCATGAGGGACGGGGCCGCGGTGGACCAGCGCCTTGTAGGTTCGAACCAGGATCCGAGAGAGTCCTCAACAACATCGGATCCAGAGTCCTTGACGTACCCCCGATCCGTCGTTACCCGACGACGTTGATGTCAGCCGCGAGTGTTCGCAAGGGACCTCGGTGAGTAGCTGTGATCTCCTACGCTGTTCGCCATGAAGAAGGGGATCTTTAGCCGTGAGGCGGTATTGGCGGCGATCGAGGAGTACGACCGACTGGGTCCAGAGGAGTTCCGGAAGACCTACCACTATGGCCGATCTCTGGGCTACGTGCTGGTGCACGATGGGCTGCGATACGACTCCAAGGCGATCGCCGGAGTTGCGCACAAGTACGAGTACGGGGAGGCTCTGACACACGACCAGCTGTACGGTGGCAAGGCGGCAGCTGTCGCATGGCTGGAACGTATGGGCTTCCGGGTCATATCCGTGCGGAACCCGGCTTGGACATGGGACGAAGTGGTGCTTGCTTGCGCCGTCACTGTCGAGAACGATTGGAAGGGCATCGCTGCCGAAGACCCGCGAGCAGTTGAACTCTCGGCTCTGCTGCAGCTGCTCCCCTTCCACGAACCCGAATCACGCAACGAGAAGTTCCGCAACCCGAATGGTGTTGAGCGCAAGACCTACGATCTCATGTCGAACCATCCCGACTATCAGGGAAAATCCACTAACTGCGGAGCCACCGACCTCAAGGTGATCCAGGCATTCATCGAAAGGCCCTTGGATATGGCAGCGGCAGCCCAGCTCATACGGGCTGGAATAGCTGACGACTCCCTGGCAGACTCTACTCTCGGACGAAGAACTGGACGACTACGAAGCTCCAGAAGGTCGCTTGCTCCTAAGCCGGCACGTCGCTCGCGAGCGCAATCGGGGGCTGCGACACAAGAAGATCGAGGCTGTGCTTCGAAAGGGGCTCAGCCTGGCCTGTGAGGTCTGCAACTTCAACTTCGAGCAGGCGTACGGGGAACGCGGCGTTGGCTACATCGAGTGCCACCACATCGTCCCCCTCCACGTGGCTGGCGAGGGCGCCACTAAGCTGGCAGACCTCGCTCTCATCTGTTCTAACTGTCACCGCATGATTCATCGGCGCGCTCCCTGGCCTACGCCACTGGAGCTTCGAGCGGCGATTCAGAGCGCAACCCAGAGCGATTGACGATCAGCGCCGACCAGCGTTTCGAAGGATGTGCGCTTCATCAAGTCCGACTCGGCTGGAAGCTGCCCCAAGTTCATTCAACTTCCGATGCGCATGCTGGAAACGAAGCTCAGCCACCCATATCCAAGGCTTTTCATCAACATCAAAGAAAACAAACTGCTCCCGATCCCGGACCTTTCTCCTACGGGACCGAACAACTCCGCCAGGATCCCCTGCGAAAGTGTGACGAACAATATCGTAGTGATTACTCGGCGCGAAGGCTAGATGCAGTTGACCACCTTCGGGACTCAAAGCTACAAGGTTGTATCGGTCAGCGGACGTGACAACCTTAAGCGGCACAAATGGAAAGGCTCTCGGCGCCCCCACTCGCACGGTGTCACATAGCGGCATTGAGCACAGGAGGTAGATCACCTGCTGCCCATTCCTTCCCCTGACGATCGATCCTTCAGTGAGGATTGGAGACCTATCGCCCGGGAATGGGGAGGAGTCATTGCGAGCCAGGCATGTCAGGCGTGCGAACTCATAGTCCAGCCGCTCAGCGTCACCACCCTCATTAATCAGAATCTCAGTAACGGAATCCTTGTATTCTTTACCGAGATCGAACTTATTTCCGGTATTGACTTGGTTGGTTACTTCTGCGGAGCCATAGTACGCGCCGCCCTCAAGGACCTTTACCAGCTCCACCTTTGAGAGAATTCTCTCACCCTTCTTGGGCTTCAACTTGATCTGATCAGGAAGATACCGCTGGGCCCAATGCCTTATTGCGGTAGGCTCTATCCACCGCCTCACGTCCGCGCTATCAAGGAGAGACTTGATCTCGTCGGCTACTAGACGAACAACCAGCTCCTCGCTTTCCGGGCCACCTTCATAGAAACGATGAGACAGGAAAGGCTCATCCAAACTCGAACCAAATCTTGTCAACAATCGGTGCGCATCTGCCCTGACAGCCGCGAGTGAGGCAACTGCCACATTACTCACCAAGCCCGAGGTCAGTGAGGCGAACTCTTCGACCAACTTCTGCGGTAGCTCGTCCTCCTCCAATGCGATCGCCGGCACAGCAATGTCTGCGGTGATACCGCCGGCCTTCGCAAACACGACAATTCGCATGCAGCCACAGTCAATCCAGCGATAGGCTTGGCCGGGCCCAGAAGAACTTAGAACCGCTTCGCCGAGGTGACGTTCAACCGCACCGAACACGCCGTCCAAATCGGGATGGCTCGTGTAGAAGCAGACAAGTCGAAGACGCCCTTGACCTCGCTTATCCTCTTGAGCTACGTCGCTCAGCAGCCGAAGCGCCGCCTGTCCATCTGATTCGTCGTTCAGCTGCCAGTCCAGCACAAGGACATCGGCCCTTCGAGCCGCCCGAACCAGTCGTCTGTGCAGCGTGCCATCACGCTGCTCCTCCTCGCGCGGCCGAAGAACTGCACAGGTAAGACCGATGTCCGCGCTTGCGTCGGTCAGTACTGCAACGTTTAGAGATGCGCCGCCGGGAGCAATACCAGCTGGCTCATCAAAGGAATCTTCGGCCGCAATCACTGCTCCGGGCTCAACGAGCGATGTAATAGCTTCGAGCTCTCCGTAGGTCGCGCGGTCATCCACAACAACGATCGTGTGAATGAATTCCTGGGCCGCGCGCATACACAGATCCGCGTAATCACGTGCTGAATCCACGGGGTGTGCTGAAGACGACATCCCACCTGCTGCCATCTGCACGCTCTCCTGTCAATGCATGGTCTGCTAGTCGGATTGTAGAGCAGTGGTTGAGCTGACGGAGGATAGAGAGAGGCTAGGTATCCAATTCAAGTGCCAACATGTCCGCGATGCGCTGATCGTCTGCCGCTACGTTCACGCCTTCGTCCGGCTCTTGTAGCGTGAACCTCGCGCCCCCCAACGGTGAAGTGGAAAGGGACAACGACCATCCTTCCTTCCGGAGCACGTCTCTGCTGATATGCAGCCCCATCCCTCGGCCGTTTGGCTTTCGCGAGAACCCAAGTTCAAATATTCTTGGTTGATCAACCGTAGGAACACCCGGACCGTTGTCCTCGACGATCCACTCCCGCTCGCTGTGATGCAATCGAACTACGCGTGGTGCACTTCGAGTCGTGAGCCAGTAGATGGCATTGTCGACCAAATTGACGAAAACCGGGTAAAGCGTCGAAGGGTAAGCCCTAACCCTAGCGTTTCGGAACTCGGGGGTGGCCTCCAAACTGATACTCTCTTGCAAGATTCGCTCTCGAAATAGGTCGACAAGGAAGCGTTCGACATCAGCCCCCTTCATGATTGTGTCGCGCCTGTAGAGGCGCCTATTCAGTGGGGTAAAAAGCCTTAGGTATGCGTCAAGATGCTCGAAGCTGGCACGCAGATCCGAGTAAACCGGACGCAATGCCCTGTTCGCATCTGCCCAAGAGCGCAGTCTTCTTAGGTTAGTGCGTACCGAGCGAATGCTCGAAGAGAATTCATGGTTGATGACCTGCAACGCCAGCCCGAGCTGCGCCAGCTCGAGATCGTCATCTGCGCGGTCCTTGAGCGTCACGACTTCCTGTTCCAAGCTACCGATGACGTCAAGGACATCGCCGGCTGAGCTCTCCGGCTGGGCGCCGAAAGTCAAATCCATGCGTTCTAGCAGAGCATCCAGCTGCTGCACTTGTTGCGTCATGGCGCCATCGATGCGATCTTCCAGCGCCCTGCGGAGATCAGCTGCGTCTTGATCAGTCAGCTCATCAGTGCTCGTACTAGCCATGTCGAGCTGAACGAGTCGAGTTTGCTCTTCGAGCTTTCTGCGACACTCGTTGGCCTGCTGAACAATCACCTTCTGCAGCTCTTCTGAACGCTCGACAACCTCGCGGGATCGCCGCCCCAAGGCAGTTTGCGCGTCCGAGATACGGCCCTGAATTCCAGCTTCGAAACGCCTCCGCCTATCTAGAGCAGAGCCCAGACGTTTGGCTGCCGTAGAACTGCGCCTCTCAATCTCCGTACGCGTGTGCTCTAGGAGCGAACGCTCCATTGCTTCGAACTCACGCTGATAATTGTCCCAGTCCTGTGCGAGGCCCCTCGGAAGAGCCACGCCACGAGGTCGGCTGACCCGAAACCTCACGCGAACTTCATTGACTGCTCGTTGTGCGCGAGCCTCGGCTGCGATCACCTTTTGTGCCGCTCGCGCTGAATCCAGGTCGGAAACTGCGTCTGCGAGATCAGACTCGAGGTCGCGCAGGATGCTGCCGACGTGTTCCTCAGGGACTCCCTGGCTGAGCCTTTTCTCTGCCCCCAACAATTCTTGGCGAAAGTCTGCCCTGCGTTTACGGGTCTGCTTGTCGTGCCGACGCCGGGCATCGGCTTCGCGCTCTAGTTCCCTCCTAGTGATTCGCCAGGATTCGTCAGCACTATCTTCGCGGAAGAAATCTCTTGCCGTCTGAACAAGGAAGTTCTGAAGCATGTCCCGGAACTCGCGATAAGCAGCATTAGCCCGGAATCCCTCCCGTCCCGCTTTCTCTTGCAAACGGAAGTTGGCGGTACTATCAATCCCCACAACGCCAAACATGCGGCGGTACGACCAGAAGTAGTCGGATGCGCTCTTACTACGTTCTCGCTCGATATCGAGCCAGTCAAAGTCGCTTCGCCCGTAGGGAAGCATGCGAACTCTGTCCCTGTAGACGTACAGGCCTCCTACTCGGGCAAGCTTCCGCGCCAGCCGATTGAAGTCCTCGTCACCCAAACGAGACTGACTCCTATTTCCTTGCACGTATGCAAGGTTAAGTTTGAAGGGGCCGCAAAGCGTAGGCTTACCTCGAGACCCCGGCCAGGCAACGACATGCTTTACTGGGTCCCTGCCGTAGACCGAAACCTTGCCGGAGAATTGCCCGTACTCATCAAAATAACCGAGGATCTGGTGATCTGCGAGTTGGAAGTCTTGCGGAGTGAAAAACTCTCCATCGCCAATCACATCATAGACCAGGTCCTTAGATCGGTGATCATAGAAGTGTGCCGCCATCGGAGGCGCGGGATTCCCCGGCACTAGCGTATCGCTAAATCCGATGAGCGTTCTAAAGAGCGGGGATGCCTCGTTTTCATCATTTGGACTGCCAGAGATGTCGTAGGCCAACATCTCATCGGTTGGGGTAATCCAAAATTGGGTTCCCGGTACTTCCCTAAGAGTCGGACCCGCCATTCGCTGCGTGAGATGAGCAGGATCCAGGTTGTAGAGTGCGGAGATTTCTTCCCGAACGGTCTGGGCGACCTGGGGCGTTATCCGTCCCTCTAGTGCCTCCAGGTTGCGAAGTATACCCTCCGCAAGATGACGCACTTCTTCTTGGCCAGGAAGTTCACCGATTGGGATTCGTAGAGTCGGGATCTCAACGTCCTCGAGATCGATGCCCGGAGCAGTGAACAATGTCCAATTGACAAGCGCGAACGTGAGAGCGACATCTTGGGCATTGCGGGATAGGACAAGAACTTGAGGTCCTACCGCAGCGACTGCCAGGCGCCCAATCCCTTTTTCGCCAAGGACAGGACGTGCGCTCTTCGAATCCACGGGCGGAGCAGCCCCGGCGTTCACCTTGCTCTCAGTTCCAACAACCAGCCATTTGTCGATGAAGTCGCCATAGGTCATGCCGAAGCCGTCATCGCGGATCACGAGGAGTCTGTCCTCGCGAAAGTAATCACCGATCACGTTCTCCGCGTATGCGTCGTGCGCATTCTTGAAGAGCTCGTTGATGGCCGTAGGGATACCCGCGATCTGCTGGCGGCCGAGCATATCGACTGCGCGAGCGCGAGCTTTGAATGTAGCCACAGCAGTCGGACCTCCGTATAGTTCCGGCTTCCCCACTTTACTTTGACATCAAGAGCCCTTGCCTTGCTCCACCTTAGTGGCGTGATGACTGAGTATGTCCTGAGGCCTCAGCGTCGTGCCCCGAAGTACAAACTGCTCCGGTTTCGGGCGTGCTCCCCCAAGTATCCAGTGGCAAACCCACGCCAGCTGATGGCTAATCATTGGGGGGACGGCGTCGCCCACATGACGGTAGGCGTTCTGCCGGCTTGCCCCATCGAAGTCGTAATTAGCCGGGAATCCTTGGAGGAGTGCTAGCTCTCTCACGGTGCACAAGCGATCCTGTTGAGGGTGACTGTATCGGCCGTTACCGACGTGGCTGCACTCGCGTTTAATGACCGGTGCTGGAGAGTCCCACGCCATACGGCCATAGACATCGCTGAAGTGGTTGGTCCGCCCAGCATCAAACGAGCTCCTCATGGCAGGGGTAGCCAGTTTCTCCGTCTCCGCGCTACTGAACAGGCTGATCCAAGAGCCGCCATCCGTGGGGATGGCTCGGATGCGCTCAAGCACTTCCGGGGTGAGTCTGCTGCTGACGTGAGAGGAATCCGAGGGATGAGCCTGTCCTGCCTCGAGCTCGGGGAGATCCCAGATCGCCCGGCGCACCGTGATTGCCTTTGGATCGACCTTCCAGCCGGACCAAAGGTCTTCCAGCGTCTTAAGGGGTAGGCCGGCGGCCACAGCAATAATGATCGCGCGCTCGCGTCGCTGTGGAAGTCCGAACTTGTCAAGGCGATAGACCGCAGAATGAGCAGTGTAGCCCATTGATTCGAGCTTTCCTATGAGCTCTTCCGAGTGGGTGCGGAACGCTCCACGAATAAGCTCCCGGGCGTTCTCAACGATGATAATCTCGGGATTGAGCATTGCGGCGAAATCCGCAACCCTCCCTACAAGCCCGTTTCGGGGATCGTCCTCACTATGATTCTTCGGCAGGGTGCGAGTGAATCCAGTGCACGGAGGGCAGGCAAGCAGTATCTTCGGTCGGCGCAGGTGTCCTGCTCGCCGGATGGCCTGCTGCAGCTCCTCCGGACTCACATCTGCAAGATCGTAAGTGAGGGGTTCAACCCCTATATTTCGCTGATAAGTTTCGTTGCAGGCGAGCGTGCTACGGCTCGGCTTGCTCCTTTGTGCATCGACCGCCGCTGCGACACGAAACGACGAGTGGGCGTGAAACCCCCAACTCATCCCTCCGGCTCCGCTGAACAGATCTACGACTGTCCAGCGCCTATCGCGCGCGCTCACCGGTCCTGCGGCAGAGCGGCTGCTCGGTAGTTCGGCCCCACGAACGTCGAGGAGAGCCTGGTCCGGGACACATGCATGCACAAGATGGTAGCTCACCACTCCGAAGCGTCACAGTAGTTGCGTACTCTTGGCGATGTTGCGCTTCGCGCGGAAGGTGTCCTCCATGCCTTGGCCCGAGGTCAGCGTGGCGTCCTCGGATCGAGATGTCAGTCAGCTCTAGATTGTGCCTACGTGGGCCAACCGAGTGTGCGATCGCCAATGGTGCTCGTGAGCACCTGCGTGGTGAGGCTGTCCGTTGGGTCGGCGGAGCGCATGTTGGCCCACGCCCGGGCTAGTGACTTCCACGGTCGTTGGCGTCCCCACGCCTGGACGGTGGAACGGGTTTGGCCGGTGTCCTGCCCGGTCTGGGGTCGGGCATGGCCAGGGGGCCGTAAGCTGACCCGCGAATCGGGCAGGCTCCTCGCCTGCCCGCAATCTGGCCGAGTGGCCCCCTGGCCTTGGTCGACTCGGGTCCCTGATCGGGCAGGTGGGTAAAGCCGTGGAGCCGGCCGCCCCTGCCCGGGCGGGTTGTCCTAACCTTATGAGTCATCCTGCCTGCGGGCCCGCTGGCCGCCGCCGGAGCGGGGCGAAGACAGGAGCGACGGCGAGCGGACGGGCGGGGCCGCGCGGCGCCAGGCGCCGCGCCTTGAACCCGTAGAGAAGGTTTTTACGCATCTCCTCTCCTCCCCCTCTCGCTCTCCTCCCTTCTGGTGCATCGCTCGGGTGGTTCGGTGTGAATGGGCGCTCTTGTCGGCTGCTCGGGGCTGTGCTCCCCTGGGTCGTTGTCGAGCGCTGCTGGGGGTGGTCGCGTGGACGAGCTGCGAGTGAAGTCGTGGCGCCGACGGGGGCAGGATCGCTTGTACGTCAACCGGGTGGCCGATGACGTGACGGTCGCTTGGTACGACGGCAAGGCGGGACGCCTGGTGCCGGTGCTCGACGGGTACCGGGATGCAGCGCTGGAGGCGTTGGCGCCATACCTGGTCTGCGGATCGACCTCTCGAGCAGGTGAGTTGGGGCCGTGGGAGGCGCCAATCGTTCCGGCTGCCGCTGACGACCTGGCCACGGTCCGGGCCGGTGATGCTCTACGACGGCAGATCCAGACCCTGGAGCCAAGCAGGGTCAAGCGATGGATGGCTCGACACAGCAAGCGGCAACACGAGTTGGCCCGGTGGGAAGTCGGCCTCAAGGGCGAGCGGATCGTCGGCTCTCGGCTCAAGAGATTGGAGGCGGCCGGGTGGCAGGCGTTGCACTCGATCGAGCTGTCCAATGGCTCGGACCTCGACCACCTGTTGATCGGTCCCGGCGGGGTGTTCGTGGTGAACACCAAGCACCATCGCGGGGCCTCGGTGTGGGTCGGCGACCGGGCGGTGACGGTGAACGGCCGAAACGATCACTATGTGCGGAACAGCTTGTTTGAGGCTGAGAGGGCGACCCGGCTGCTGTCGCGGCTATGCCCGTTCGCGGTGGAGGTGCGGCCCGTGTTGGCTGTGGTGGGGGCACGCTCGATCCGTGGGGGCTCGACTTCGCCGGTCGTGGCGGTCATCGACGGGAGCCGGGCTGACGCCTGGTTCGGAGCGCTTCCCGCGGTGCTGGCACCGGGGAGGGTAACGGTCGTCTACGGTCACGCGCGGGATCGGCGGCCCTGGCTGAGGGCCTGAGTTCAGGCGGCAGCGTGACCGGCTGGGTAGCCGTGTTCGAGGTAGACCGGGGCCTGTCCGGCTCGGGCGTGGGCTGCGGCGGTGATGCGGCGGGCCAGGCGGGGAATGGTGCGCTTGGGGATGGCCTCGACGGGCACGAACCGGAAGCTGCGGAGCTCGTCGGCCTGGAGGGTGATGGCTTCAAGAGCAGCGGGTGTGAGCTGGCCGCCGTCGAAGAGGTAGAGCACCTTGTCGCCTTCGCGGTCGCTTGGTGCCCAGTCGACGGCCAGCAGCCGGCCGATGGGTGGGGTGATGTCGAGTTCTTCGCGTACCTCGCGGATGCAGGCTTGCAGGGGGGATTCGCCGGTCTCCACGTACCCGCCGGGGATGTCCCAGTAGTCCTTGTAGGTCGGCTCCACCATGAGGACGTGCCCGGCGGCGTCAAAGAAGAGCGCACCCGCAGCCATCCGCGGGTGCGCCATCTTGGCTTCGTGCTCGTTGGTGGCCATGTGCCCACAGTACCCAGGTCAGACGACGTGCAGCCGCTGGGCGAGGTCAGCGAGAGGGCGGCCGGGGCGAGTGCGCTGGTTGCGCACCCATGAAAGGACGAGTTCGCGGGCGAGGTAGTGGTTCCGGACCTGCTCGGGTGCCCAGGTCTCTGCGTCGAGGATCAGCGACAGGGCGTTGTCGGCCTGGTTGCGGGCGCTCATGGCGCGGGCTACTTCGAGGTTGTGACGGGCGCGCCGTTCGGTGGGCAGGCCGGTGGTGTCGATCTGAGGGCCGAGTTCGATGGCGACCTGCATGTCGCCGAGTTCGGCGGCGGTGGCCACCTGGTGAATGGCGACGTTGGTGGGGCCGAACGCGGTCCACATGTGGTTGGCGTCGTGACCCATCTGCTCGGCGGCTTGGTCGGCTTCGGTGAGGAAGTCTCGGGTGGTGGCACGGTCCTCGGCTCGGGCGGTGGCCATGGATCCGGCGAGCAGAAGTGTCCCGAAGATCGACAGGTACTCGGGGGATGCGCCGCGCAGTCCGGGCCGCAGGTAGCCGGCGGCGTCCTGGACGAGCTGCACGGCTGAGTCATAGCGGCCGTTGGAGAGCAGGCAGTGCGCGACGGACCGGAACAGGGAGCCGACGACGATCGGGCTTCGGCCCTGCTGGGCTGCGGACAGTCCGCGGTCGGCGGCGATCCAGGCCAAGTCGGTCTCGCCGAGCTTGGTCAGCACCATGGCGGCGCCCTGGTAGCTCATGGCCAGCAGCTCATGGGCCTGGCACCGTCACTGCCGGTGTAGGACTGGGCGGCCAGGATGGCATCCGCGAGGATCAGCGGGAGCCGTCGGGTGGCGTAGCCGTACCGCGATGACTGGTAGGCGTCCCAGACGTCGGCGACATCGCTGCGGAGTTCGGCAAGGCTGGTGGGCTCGCCTTCGGTGGGGACTCCGAGCAGCGGCGTCAGTTGGCGGTAGTTCATCAGGGCTTCGCGCAGGGCGGGGACGGTGCGCCGGCCGCTGTCGGGGGTCCACTCCATGAGGGAGGGCTCGGCGAGCAGGTCTCCCATGGTCACGTCCAAGGCGTCGGCCAGGCTCTTGATGACCGACAGGCGGTCCAGCTCGATGCGGTTGTTCTCGGCCCGGCTGAGCCAGTCCGTTGTTCGGCCGACCAGTCCGGCGAGCACGTCCTGAGACATGCCGCGCCGCCGCCGGTACCAGGCCACTCGTTCGCCGATGGTGAGGTTCGTCGTCATTCCTCGCATGGCTTCAGCGTCGCTCCCCTGTACACGGGGACCCCGGAAAAAGATTCCGGGGTCCTGGCGGCGGTGGCTTCTAGCGTTGAGGTCAACCTCGGATGTACGTCAGACCCACGAGCGGTACGGGAGGGGAGTCGCGGTGCTGACTCCGGCTGAACAGGACCAGATCGCAGAGCTGATCAGGGACTTAGGGGACGAGCTGGTTCAACTGTCGCAGCGGACGGAGCGGATCGTCACTGCGCTCGCAACTGGTGACGTACGAGCTCTTCGAGCTGGTCCAGACGCTCCCCCAGCTGCCGAACATCCTGATGCATCGCGGCCAGACTCGCGGTGATCAGCTCGTACTCGGGGGTGTGCTTCGCCGGCTCGCCCGTCGGCTGGGCCGCGAACCGGCCTTTGCCCTGGTGCGAGGTGGCATAGCCGTCTTCCACGAGCCGGTTCATCGCCTGGCGTGCAACGGTCCTGGAGACGTTGTGGTCCCGGATGATCTCCGCTTCGGACGGCAGCAGGTCCCCCGGGTTCCGCTCGCCGGCCCGGATCTGCCGCTTGATCTCGTCGGCGATCTGCAAGTACATCGCCTTGCCGCTGTGCTCCGCCATGACCCCTCTCCCACTTGACGTACCAAGTGCAGCACAAGCCGGGGACACAGTCGAGCAGCAGCACTTGACACTCTTGGCATACCAAGTGCATCCTCAAATCATCGCCACTTGGAGTACTAAGCACTCCAAGTAAGTCGACAGGAGAGCAGTCATGCCGTCCTTCAAGATCGACACTTCCACCGCAATCGTGTTCGTGGCCGTACCGGCCGCGCCCAAGGTGGTCAACAAGCAGACGGGCGAGATCGCCCTCGACCGCGAGACCGGCGCGCAGATGATGACGGTCGGCCTGACCGTGGCCGACGAGGGCGAGGCCAACCTCTACACCGTGTCCATCCCCGCGACTGGCGTCCCGGACGGTCTGCAGGTCGGCATGCCGGTTTCGGTGGTCGGGCTGAAGGCGCGGGACTGGGAGAACGAGTTCAACGGGCAGAAGCGGCACGGCATCTCGTTCCGCGCGGTCGCCCTGGTCCCGGCTCAGCTGCCGACCCCGGTCAAGGGCTGATCCGCCATGGCCGACTGGACGCCCCTTCTCGAACTGGGTGGACCACTGGTCGTCGGCGGTGCGGGCGCGGCGTACGCCAGGGTCAAGGCGCCTCGTGCGTACTGGTCGGCCATCGGTCTGCCGGTCACTGCCGCCCGCATCGCCCACTCGTACGACTCGGTGATGGAGGCATGCGGACTGGCGGTGGAGCCGTCACTGTGGCGGACCATGACGGCGACCGGGGCCGCCCGGCAACAGCTCAAGCCGGTACCGCCTCGGATCCGCCGGGTCAGCCCCACCTCGACCGGGTTACGCCTTCGGCTGCGGCTCGCCCGGGGCCAGCAGACCGACGACGTCGCCGACGCCGCAGACCGGCTGCGGCACGCCTGGGGCGTCCACGCGGTCCACGTCACCGAGATACGCCCCGGCGTGGTGGAGCTGCGACTGGTCGGCTTCGATGTCCTGCGGAACGTACGGATGCCACGCCGCACAGTCCGGGCCGGCGGCCTGCTGCGGGTCCCGGTGGCCCTGCGGGAGAACGGCACCGCCTTCTTCCGGGACTACCTCGCCGAACCCCACTCCCTGATCCTCGGGGCCGGGCAATCAGGCAAATCCATGTACGCCCGCAACCTGGTCTGCGGCCTGGCCTCCCGCCCGGTCGCCCTGGCGGGCATCGACTGCAAGCGCGGCGTGGAACAGGCACCGTTCGCCCCACGGCTGTCCGCGCTGGCCACCGACCAGGATGCGGCGCTGGACCTGCTGCGGGCCCTGCTCGCGGAGATGGACGAGCGGTACGACCTGATCCGCGCCCAGCAGGGGATCCCCGGCTGGGTCCCGGACGACCAGGTCACCGCTGACATCTGGGGACTGCCGGCCAAGCTCCGTCCGGTATCCATCGTCCTGGTGGTGGACGAGATCGCAGAACTGTTCCTGGTCGCCACCAAGACGGACGAGAAGCGCCGCAACGAGATCGTCACCGCCCTGGTCCGCCTCGCTCAACTCGCCCGCGCTGCCGGGATCTTCTTGGAGATCGCAGGGCAGCGGTTCGGCTCCGAGTTGGGGAAGGGCGCCACCATGCTCCGGGCCCAGCTCACCGCCCGCATCGTCCACCGCGTCAACGACACCGAGACCGCTCGCATGGGATTGGGCGACATCTCGGAGACCGCCATGGACGCGGCCACGCGGATCGCACCCGGCATGCCGGGCCTGGCCGTGGCCGGTGATGTGACCGGGGGCTGGACCCGCATCCGCACTCCGCGCCTGTCGCTCCCCGACGCCGCCGGCGTGTGCCGCACCACTGCACACCTGGTCCCCGACCTGGCCCGGCTGGACCCGTTCCGCCCGGTCGCGCCGGTCCTGGCTCCGGTGATTCCGCCTATGCCCACCGTGGCGCCGGCTATCCCCTGACCTCCACCACACCCCGGTCGGCGTGACCGCCTCGCGCCAGGTCCCTACCCGCCCCATGCCCGAAACCGAGAGGAGCAGCACCCATGTCCCGAGGACCCTCCGCGCGCGAGATCGCCGCCTTCCTCGCCGCCCTGGAACACAGCCGCGAGACCGGCGGCGACCCCGCCGACCTGGCCGATGAGAAGGCCAGCCTCCTGGAGCGCATCGCCAACACCCGCCCCGACGACAGCAACGCCCGCCAGGTGGCCCGCGACGCCGCCGACCGCCACCACGACAAGGACCGGTGACGACAGTGGCCGCCCGCAAGCGCCCCGCTCCGGCCCCGGCGAAATGCGCCGGCTGCAAGGGCGACGGCTGGGTGAGCGAGACCCACCGCGCCGGGCGCGGCAAGACGGCCCGGCCGGTCGGAGAGGTCGAAGTCCTGTGCCCGACTTGCCTCGGCACCGGGACCGCCCCCACCAAGTAGCACCCAGCCGCCCGCTGGGCGGCAGACCTCCACCCCAGCACCCCCTACCGATCGAAAGGAGTCCCTGATGGGCCTGTTCAGCCGCAAGCCGTCCGAGACCACCGAGCAGCGCTACGTCCGTCAGGCACTGGAACTGCGCGACGGTCAGGCGCAGAAGCGGTGCGAGGTGGCGCGTCAGTCCGAGTACCGGGCGTACGTGGAAGCAGCCCGTGCTGCCGACCACGGCGGCCCTGCTCAGATCGCCGAGACGCACCGCCAGCACCAGGACGCCCAGCAGCGATACACCGCCGCTCTCAGCGAGCGTGATCGCTGGTACGAGCGCCGCTACCGGCGCTGACCCGCCCATCCGATGCCGCCGGGATCGGGCGGCCAGACTGCACGCCCCGTCCGGCCCCGGCTCGACCTCTGGAAGGAGGAACCGTCGATGTCCCGTCACCTGCCCCGCCTGGATGCCGTTCTGGTGCAGGCCGTGATCGCCGGTGCCCTGTCCTTCGCTCACCTCCACGACATCGCCGAAGCGGCCGGCCAACACGGCTGGAAAGCCTGGGCCTACCCGATCTCCGTAGATCTGCTGCTGGTCGCCGCCTGGCGCCGCATGCGCACCCTGCGCGCCAACGGTGCCTCGGCACGCGCCGCCTGGACATGGTTCGCCATCGCCCTGTCGGCCTCGCTCGGCGCCAACATCGCCACCGCCGGGCTACTCGACCTCGGCAACGTTCCCGCCCTGCTCCGCATCGTCGTCGCCGGCTGGCCCGCCGTCGCCTTCTTCGGCGGAACCCTTCTCGCCCACACCCCGACCGATGCCCCGGCCGCCGCCACTGAGCCGACCGACGAAACCCCTTCGGTCTACAGCGCCGCCCCGGCCCCGGCCGGGATCCACGAGGAAGCGCCTCGCCCAGAGCAGGTCGCCCCGCCGGAGCGCCTTCCCGAGCTCCCTCCGGCGGTGCCCGAACCCGCTCCTGTCGACGGTCCCGCTCCGGCGGCCCCGACGGTGCCCACGGCACTGGTCGACCACGCCCGGAAGATCGCCGACGCCCACCGCGCCCGCACCGGAACCGAGATCGATGCCGCAACCCTGCGCGCCCGTCTCGGTGTGAACGCCCTGCTCGCCGACGCCATCGCCGCACAGCTCACCTGAGGAGTCCCATCGTGACCGTCTCGCTTCCCCTCGTCCTGGTCCTGGGCGGACTCGCCTGGCTCGTCGTCAAGTTCTTCCGCCTGTGCTGGTGGGCCGTCGTGGCGCTGGTCCTCTTCGGCTTCTACCTCGCGAACACCTTCCTTGCCCCGCTCATCGACCACACCACCCGATCCGGGGTTGACGTGGTCAACGGCACCACCCACGCCAAGTAGCCACCCCCGGAAGGAGAACCCCTCATGCTGCGGCCCCGCCTCCCCGACCCCGTCCACC
>NZ_LIQR01000539.1 GCF_001418575.1 Peterkaempfera griseoplana | reverse complement strand
TGTGTATAAGAGGCAGGCCGGTGGCCGCTGCGGCTGCCTTGAGCACATCGCGGCGGGCGGGGGTGCGACGGGGGGACGCGGTGGCGTCGGCTGAGTGAGAGGACTCGGTCACGGGCGGAGGTTACTGAGTGGTAAGCGCAGTCGGGAAGAGGTCATCTGACTGTTTGTCAGATGTTCGCTCGGTGCGCCGCCGGCGCTCCCGCGACGCCAGGGCCGCAGGCCGGCCCGGCCCGGGGTGCGGGGGCTGCCGCACTGCCCGGACCGGGTCGTGCCCTGGTCGGTCCCGGTCAGCCGGCCAGGCCCTGGGAGACCAGGGCGGTGAACTCCGGGCCGGTGACGGTACTGCCGTCGCTCTTGACGACCGGGAGGTCCTTTCCGTTGAGCCTGACGGTCGGCGTCCCGGTGACGCCGCTGGTGTCGAAGGCCTCGGACACCTTCGACACCCAGGGCTCATAGGTCATGTCGCGGACGGCCCTGGTGAAGGCCGGGGTGCTCAGACCCGGCACCTTGGCGGCGAGCTTCAGCAGGGTCGCGGTGTCGGCGAAGCCGTCGTTGGTCTCCTCGGGCTGGTCGGCGTAGAGAACATCGTGGAAGGCCTTGAACTTCGCCGCGCTCTCGTTGAGCGCGGCCCCGGCCGCGTTGAGCGCCGTGCGTGAGCCATGGCCGCCCAGGTTGCCGTCCAGGAACGTCCCGAAGTGGTACTCGATGCGGTACTCGCCCCGGTCGGCCAGCTGCTGGATGGTGGACCCGGCCGAGTGCTCCAGCCTGGCGCAGACCGGGCAGCGGAAGTCCTCGTAGACCTGGAGGGTGGCCTTGGCCGCCGGGTTGCCGTAGACGATCACTGTGCCGCCGGGCCCGCCGGAGTGGGCGGGGGCGACGTAGGGCTTGTCGGAGGTGGCGCGGCTGCTCTGCACCGCGATTCCTATCCCGGTGCCGGCGCCCAGCAGCGCCAGCGCGGCGATGCCGACGACCAGCTGCCTGCGGCGCCGGGTCCTGCGCTGCTGCTCGGCGCGGCTCGCCTCGATACGGCGGCGCGCGGCCTCGGTCCTCTGGTTGGAGCTCATGGTGGGGTGGTCCCGTCGTGTCGTGATGCCGTGGACGTGGGCGCGGCGGCACGGCGGAGCCGCAGCTCAGCGGCAGGCCGTGCACGGCCCGTACGGCGGGCCCCGGCGGACGACGGAGTGGAGCAGCGGTGGTGCGGGCGGGAGGGCCACCCGCCGGGGAGCCGGGGGCGGCGGCGAGGGAGCCGGCGCCCGGGTGGCGG
>NZ_LIQR01000538.1 GCF_001418575.1 Peterkaempfera griseoplana | reverse complement strand
GGACAGCGCAGTCCGGGGCCTGGTGCCGGGCTGGGGACGGGGCCGGTGGTGGTCGGGGGCTGCCCAGGCGGCGCGGCGGGGCCGGGGGCTGCCGGCAAGGAGAGGTGCGGAGGCCTCCCGGGGCGCCGTCCGGCGACGTGACCGATCCCACGTCCAGTCGGTGCACCCGCGCTGACCTGCGGCGCAGCTGATCCGTTCAGACGGGGTGTGACGGGCGTCCCACCATGCCGACGCCCCGGCCGGGCACACTGGCCAGGTCGCCGGGGCCCGAGGCACCAAGGCAGCGAGGCCGGACTGCCCCCCGACGACCAGCCCCGCACCTGGCCGACGCGGCCGCCGTCCGCCGTCCGGCGGCGGACGCCCGCGCCGGTTCCCCTCACCTCCTGGAAGCCATGCCGACTCCCAGCACCGCCTCCCGCCCTGCCGTCGTGACACCCCCCGCCTCGCGCCGCTCCCCGCTGCGCCGCCGCACCGGCACCACCGGACGCTCGCCCTGGCGCAGCCTGCGCCACTCCGGGATGCGCTGGTGGTCGCTGGCCAACCTGGTCTCCAACGCCGGGACCTGGATGCAGCTGACCGCGCAGAACCTGCTGGTGCTCCAGCTCACCGGGTCGGCGGCGCTCACCGGACTGTGCGTGGCCGCCCAGGCGGCGCCCGGTCTGCTGCTCGGCCCGCTCGGCGGCGCCGTGGTCGACGCCTGGCCGCGGAAGGTGACCGCGGCCGTCAGCCAGCTGCTGCTGGCCCTGGTCGCGGTGGCCACGGCCGCCCTGATCGCGCTGGGCATGCTCAACATCCCGGTGCTGCTGGTTCTCGCCGCCGTGAGCGGCCTGATCGCCACCGTCGACGCCCCCGCGTGCGCACTGCTCGGCAACGACCTGGTCCCGCGCGAGGACGTCCCGTCCGCGATCGCCCTGGGCTCGCTGGTGACCAACGCCGGACGGCTCGGCGGAGTCGCCCTCGCCGGGGTCGCCACCGCGGCCCTCGGCGCAGCGGCGGCGTACGCGGTCAACGGCGCGTCGTTCCTGTTCGTGGCAGCCGTCATCCCGTTCCTGCGGCTGCTCCCCGGGGCCGAGGGGGAGCCGGCGTCCGGCACCGCCCGGCGCCCCGCCGAACGCCCCCGCGTACGGGAGGGACTGGCGTTCTTCCTCGGGCGCCCGCAGCTGGCCGCGCTGGCGGCGGTCGCCGCGCTGAGCGCCGTACTGGGCCGCAACTACGCCCTGACACTCGCCGCGCTGGTCACCGGCCCGCTGCACGGAGGCCCCGAGGCCTACGGGGCGATCTCCACCGTGCTTGCCGTCGGCGGTATCGCCGGCGCGGTGATCGCCGGGCGGATGCAGCGCCCCGGCATCCGGCTGATCGCGGCGCTGGCCGCGGCGGGCGGTCTGCTGCAGGCGCTCGCCGCTCTGTCCCCCTCGCTGCTCCCGCTGGCCGTGCTGGTGGTGCCCATGGCCGTGGTCGAGACCGTCAGTGACACCGCCACCACCACGATGCTCCAGACCGACCCCCCGGCCGAGCTGAGGGGCCGGGTGCTGGGGACCTGGCGCAGTATGAGCACGGTCTGGAACCTCGCCGGTCCGCCGCTGCTCGGCCTGCTGCTGCAGGCGGCGGGACCGCGCGCCGCGCTGCTCTCCGGCGGTCTGGTCATCGCGGGCCTGATCGGTGTCGCGGCGCTCGCCCGCCGGGGCGCGGCCCGTGGCGGACGGGTGCGGGCGCCGGAACCGGCCTCCGCCATGGCAGCGGCTCCCGTGCCGGCGCCGGCCATGGTCCCCGCGGCCTGACGGACGGCCGCACCGGCGGCGGTACCGACAGGCCCCGCCGCCGGGCTCAGACGACCAGCGTCTCCTCCGCCCGGCCGTGCCACTCCACCAGCAGGGCGGTGGCGTCGTCGGTGAGTCTGCGCTGGTCGATCACGGCCCGGGCCAGCCGGCGGAGGGTCTCGTGCAGGCCCAACCCGCAGGAACAGTGGCGGAGCAGCTCGTCCACCAGCCGCTCCAGCCCGAACTCCCGCCCGTCGGCGTCGCGGGCCTCGATGATCCCGTCCGTGAAGAACAACAGCCGGTCGCCGGGCTGGAGCTGTTCATGGCAGACGACCGCTGCCAGGTCCATGCCCAGGCCCATGCCGAGCGGGGCGGCGGGCGGGCAGCTCAGCTCGGTCGGCCACCGCCCCTCGCGGACGACCACCGGCGGGTGGTGGCCGCTGTTGACCCAGCTCAGCCGGCCGGTCTCGGCGTTCAGCTCGGCGATGATGCCGGTGACGAAGCGGGTGGCGGCGAACTGCTCCAGTACCGCCGCGTCGACGGCGGCGACCACCTCGGTCAGCGGGGCGTCCCGGCGGCGGGCGCAGCGGCAGGCCGCCACCGCCAGACCGGCCGTGATCCCGGCGGCGGTGTCGTGCCCCATCGCATCGAAGATCGCCAGGTGTACCAGCGGACCGCAGACCGCGAAGTCGAAGGCGTCCCCGGAGACGTCGTAGGCGGGTTCCATCACGGCGCTCACGGCGACGCCGTCCCCGGCGTACGCGGGCGGCGGAGTGACCTGCCAGTCCATCTCGGCACCCACCCCCATGGGGGCGGTGCGGATGAGACGCGCGTAGGAGTCGCTGAAGCTCTGCCTGCTGACCAGAAGCAGCGCCGTCAGCGCGGCGAGGTCGCGGGCGGCCGCCAGGGTCTCCTCGTCGGGGGTGGCGGTGTCGACCCGCAGCACCCCCATCCGGACGACGCCGTCGGTGACGGGGATCCACCACCGCTTGCCGCCCGGAGCCTCCCCGACGGGATCCGGGACCACCTCGACCCGCTGGTAGGCCCGCCCGGCCAGCGTGCCGTCGACGGTGAGCTCCGCACCCCCCGCCCCCGCGTTCTGTCCCCGGCCGGTGAGCTGCCTGAGCACCTGCTGCTGGATGTCCGAGACGAAGATCACCGGCTGCTGCAGGCCGGCGCCCGCGGCGTGCTCGGCCAGCAGCTCGGGAAGGTGCTCCAGCGAGGTGGTACGGCTTGCCCGGAGCAGCCCGCCCAGCATCTGCCGTATCTGCGCGGCGTGATCCATGGCCCAGCTCCCTTTCAGTCCGCGAGACGCGTCCCAGCCGGGGCGCCGGCGGGGCAAGCCGGTGCGGGCGTGCATATACCCGGACGGAGGCCGGGCAATCCGCCGACCGGTCCCGCGCGGGGGGCGGCCCGCGGGGCGGCGACGTACGCGGGCAGCCGGGCACCGCGCCGAGCGGCCCCGGGTGCCGTCCCCCGGGCGGACCACCGGGCCGCCGCTCCGCCCACGGCACCCCCACCCCGCCTGGCTGCGGAAACTGTCCCTTATAAACATCT
>NZ_LIQR01000537.1 GCF_001418575.1 Peterkaempfera griseoplana | reverse complement strand
CCCGGCTGGACAAGCTCGCCGAGGTCTTCGGCTCGCAGCGCAAGCTCCCCGCCACCGTGGACTTCGTAGACATCGCCGGAATCGTGCGGGGCGCCTCCGAGGGGCAGGGCCTGGGCAACAAGTTCCTGGCGAACATCCGTGAGTCGGACGCCATCTGCCAGGTCATCCGGGCCTTCAACGACCCGGACGTGGTGCATGTGGACGGCAAGGTCTCGCCCAAGGACGACATCGAGACCATCCACACCGAGCTGATCCTCGCCGACCTCCAGACCATCGAGAAGGCGCTGCCCCGGCTGCAGAAGGAGGCCCGGCTCAAGAAGGAGACCGCCGCCACCGTCGCCGCCGTCGAGCAGGCGCAGAAGGTGCTGGAGGCCGGCGACACCGTCTTCCACGCCGGCCTGGACCGCGAGCCGCTGCGGGAGCTGCACCTGCTCACCGCCAAGCCGTTCCTCTATGTCTTCAACGTCGACGAGGACGAGCTGGTCGACGAGGAGTTCAAGGACGGCCTGCGCGCCCTGGTCGCACCGGCCGAGGCGATCTTCCTCAACGCCAAGATCGAGTCCGAGCTGATCGAGCTGGACGACGCCGAGGCACTGGAACTGCTGCAGTCCATGGGCCAGGAGGAGCCCGGCCTGGCGACGCTCGCCCACGTCGGCTTCCGCACCCTGGGCCTGCAGACCTACCTCACCGCCGGGCCCAAGGAGGCCCGCGCCTGGACGATCAGGAAGGGCGCCACCGCCCCCGAGGCGGCCGGTGTCATCCACACCGACTTCCAGAAGGGCTTCATCAAGGCTGAGATCGTCTCCTACGACGACCTGGTCGAGTGCGGCTCCATCCCCGAGGCCCGCGCCAAGGGCAAGGCCCGCATGGAGGGCAAGGACTATGTGATGCAGGACGGCGACGTGGTGGAGTTCCGCTTCAACGTCTGAGCGCGTCCGGCGAAGGGCCGTCCGACCTGCCGCGGGGCGGGTCGGGCGGCCTTGCTGTCCGCAGGGAGTCCGCAGGCCTGCCCACCGGGGCCCGCGCGACCGCGTCGCCGGGCCGGCGTACCTCGCCGTACGGATCACCGGCTCCGTGCCGTCGAGCCCTGCGGCCCTCTCAGAGCCAGCCCCGCTTGACGACCTCGGCGCCCATCTGGAAGCGGGTGTCCAGCCCGAGCTGGGACGCGATCGCCGCGATCCGGCGGGTCACGGTGCGTGCGCTCGTCCCGAGTTGCCGGGCGATCGCCTGGTCCTTGTAGCCCGCCTGGAGCATCTTCAGCAGCAGCAGGTCCTCCTCGCTCGGCCGGTCGGGGGCGGGGGGAACCGTCGAGGCGATGGGTTGCGCGCGCTGCCAGTAGGTGTCGAACAGTTCGAGGATGGCGTCGAGCAGGCCCGACCGGTGGACGACGACGATCCTGTCGTACCGCCCTCCGATCAGCGCGACCAGTGCGACACGACGGTCCATGATCCGCAGCCTGAACGGCAGGGCCGGGAGCAGCCGCGCCTGCTCGCCGAGCTTGGACAGACGGGTGATCAGCTCGAATCGGCCGGGCGGCTCCAGGGCCTCGGGGGTGTAGACGGACCGTATGTCGACGCCGCGGCCCAGCAGGTCCATGGTGAGGGCCTCCTCCGCGTCGTTGCTGTACGGGCCGAGGTAGGGAGGCCGGTCGAGCACCCAGAAGTGGGTGCGGACGGACTGGACCAGCTCGGCCACCCTCCGGGTGACCGACTCCTCGTCCGTGATCACCTCCACCAGCTCGGTCGGGTCCCCCTGCAGCCGGTTGGCGCGGTACTCACTCGCCAGGTCGTCGACAGCGTCCCCGACCGCGGCGAACGCGGCCTCGGTTTCGGCCCGGCGCCTGGCGACCAGTGCGCTGAACGCGGTCCGCGGGCTGACCGGCCGGTACTGGCCGTGTCGTTCCTCCCGGAGCAGGCCCAGTTCCGCCAGCCGGTCCACCGCGCTCTGGATCTGGCCGGGTGCGGTGCCCAGCTGTGCGGCGATCTCCCACTGCGTGCGGTCAGGCCTGGCCAGATACGCGCGGTAGATGCGCTCGTCGAACTCGCTGATTCCGAGGGGGCCGAGCACCGGGCGTCCTCCTGGTGGTCTCCGCCCGGCGGGCGGTCGGGCCGGTGATGGCGTGATTCGCCAGCTGGCGATATCGGACACGATTGTGATCTGTACATCCTCCGGCCACAAGATTTAACTGTGGACGTCCGCATCCGTCCTGCTGCGCGATCCCGGAACTTCACGATCGGTTCACGGTGTCAGTCGCCCGTTCCTCCGTCCGATCCTCCGTCCGGCCGACGGTGTCCGCCGCGACGGTGTCCGCCGTGAAGACGGCGTCGTCCTGCCCACAGAGAAGTTGAACGCACCTCACCTCAAGGAAGGCGGTCCCTGCTGCTGGTGGTCGCGTCTGCCGTGACCGGCGACCGGTTCCCGAGCGGAGCCACGCGGGTCAGGCCGGCTGCAGCGACCTCCGGGATGCGCTCCGCCCAGGGCGAGGGCGGCATCCCCCGTCCCGGCCGTACGTCGAGCGGCCGGACAGCTACGGCGTTCCGCACCACGGGAGCGCCTTCGAGTCGGTGACTCTCCTCGCGGGTCGCCAGGCGTCGTTCAGCCCGGTTGCACCACGACGGGTACCGCCGGGAGCGGTGGCCCCGACTGCGGGCACGGTGGGTCACCAGGGCAGTCGAGCGGACAGCCGCGACCGCAGCCCATGACGGCACTCCCCGGCCTGACTTCTGACGCCCTGTCGGCGTTCAGCCTCCCCTTCACAACCGGAGTTCTCTTTGTCAACCCCATACCCTCGCAGAGCGAGGCTGATGGCTCTCGGGTCTGCCCTGGCGATACTGGCGGTCGTCCCGCCGTCGTTCGCCACCGCGTCGGCCACCACGCCCGGGGCGGCGAACGCGCCGGGCACCGGCAGCGTCCGCCCCGGTGCTCTGCGCACCGTCACCCTGATCACCGGGGACACGGTCACGGCCACCCCTGACGGCACCGCGATCAGGAAGGTCGAGGGACCGCACGGGGAGGCCGTCGACTTCGAGGTCAACAGGGCCGGGAAGGACACCTATGTCTACCCCGGGTCCGCGCTGCCGTTCCTCTCCGCCGGGCTTCTCGACAAGGGTCTGTTCGATGTCACGCAGCTCCTCGCCGACGGCTACGACAACGCGCACACCGACCGGCTCCCCCTGATCGTCAACTACAGCGACGCCGCCGCTCGCGAGCGCACCCAGGCGGTGCCCGCCGGGGCGTCCAGGGTCCGGACCTTCGACAGCATCCAGGGCGCCGCACTGACCGAGGATCGCGCTCGCTCGGCGGACTTCTGGTCCGCGCTCACCGCCGCCGGTGGCGCCGGTGCCCGCGTCGCCGGTGGGAAGCCCGCCCTGGCCGGCGGGATCGCCAAGGTGTGGCTGGACGGCAAGGTCAAGGCGGACCTGGCGGACACCACCGCGCAGATCGGCGCCCCGGACGTCTGGGCGGGAGGCGACACCGGCCAGGGCGTGGACGTCGCCGTGCTGGACACCGGCGTGGACGGCAGCCACCCGGACCTGACGGACCGCATCGCCGGCTCGGCCAGCTTCGTGCCCGACGAGAACGTCTTCGAGGACCCCGTCGGCCACGGTACGCACGTCGCCTCCACCATCGCCGGCACCGGCGCCGCCTCCGGTGGCAAGGAGAAGGGGGTCGCCCCCGATGCCCGGCTGCACATCGGCAAGGTCCTCGGCACGGTGTGCGACATCGGAGGATGCGGCGGCAGCGGCCAGATCTCGTGGATCCTGGCGGGCATGGAGTGGGCCGCCCGCGACCAGCACGCCAAGATCATCAACATGAGTCTCGGCGGTACCCCGTCCGACGGCAGCGACCCGTTGAGCCAGGCCGTCGACGAGCTCAGCGCCGAGACCGGCGCGCTCTTCGTCGTCGCGGCGGGCAACAGCGGGGCACCGGACACCGTCGCCGCACCGGGCGCCGCGGACGCCGCGCTCACGGTCGGTGCCGTGGACGGCGCCGACCAGCTCGCCGGCTTCTCCAGCCAGGGTCCGCGGGTGGGCGACTTCGGGCTCAAGCCCGAGCTCACCGCACCGGGCGTCGACGTCCTCGCGGCACGTTCCCAGCTGTCCGAGGGCGACGGCTACTACCGGACGATGAGCGGCACGTCGATGGCCACCCCGCATGTTGCGGGCGCCGCCGCGCTGCTGGCCGCCGCGCACCCGGACTGGACCGGACGGCAACTCAAGGACGCCCTGATCAGCTCCACCAAGGCGACGCCGCAGTACACCCCCTACGAGGCCGGCGCCGGACGCCTGGACGTCGCGGCAGCGGTACGGGACACCGTCTTCGCGACCGGCAGCGCCTACGCCGGATTCCACGAGTGGCCCCACCAGCCCGGTGAGAAGGCGGAGAAGGAGGTGACCTACACCAACACCGCCGACGCCCCGGTCACCCTCGACCTGGCCCTCGACGCCGCGGACGCGCCCGCGGGACTGTTCACCCTGTCCGCCCCGCGGGTCACCGTGCCCGCGCACGGCACGAGCACGGTCACCTACTCGGCCGACCTGGACAAGGCACCCCTGGACAGCCACTTCAGCGGCATGATCAACGCCTCCGACGCCACGGGCAGGATCCTCGCCCACACCCTCATCGGAACGGGCAAGGAGGCGGAGCGCTACAGCCTCTCCATCACCGCGAAGGATCGCAGCGGCGAACCGCTGGGCGGCGAGCTGACCCTGACGGGGAAGGGCGTCTACGCCGTCTTCGAACTCGACGCGTCGGGCACGGCCACCCTGCGGATGCCGCCCGGCACGTACGCGGTGTGGCTCAAGGCGGACGTGCAGGGCGCACACGGCCCGCACTCGCTGGGCAAGGCCCTGCTGAGCGCTCCTGAGATCACCCTGGACCGGAACCGCGCGGTCATGCTGGACGCCCGGGCGGCCCGGCAGGTCAGCGCCGTCGTACCCAGGACGACCACCGACTCCGAGGTCCACATGGACCTCGAGCGCGTCTTCGACACCGACGACTACTCGATGAGCACCCTGGACCTCTCCGCGCGCGAGTACGACAGCATGTGGGCGCTGCCGACCGGCAGAAAGGTCACCGAGGGCCGGTTCTCCTTCAGCACCCGCTGGCGCAAGGAGGAGCCCGCACTGACCGTTGCCTCCGGCACGCAGGACTACGACGACCTGGAGGTGCAGCGGGGCTCGGTGCAGCTTCCCGACGGCCGGACCACCCTCGACGCCGTCTTCGCCGGGCAGGGCGCCGCGTCCGACTACACGGGCCTGCGGGCCCGGGGCAAGGTCGCCGTGGTGCGCCGCAGCGACACGGTCCCCCCGGAGGAGCAGGCGGCCGCGGCCGTACAGGCGGGCGCCCGGGTGCTGCTGGTCGTCAACGACGGGGTCGGCCGGTTGCGTCCGTGGCCGCAGGGCTTCATGTCCTTCGGTTCCGTTCCGCCTCTCACGGTGGCCACCCTCACCCTGGACGAGGGTGAGGAGCTGATCGGCAGGATCCAGCACGGCAGGACCCCGCTGACCCTCGTCTCCAGCCGTGTCACGGACTACCTCTACGACCTCGTCCGCACCTACGACGGCGCGGTGCCCGCCGACCCGACCTACCGGCCGGGCGAGGACGACCTGGCCCGCGTCGACGTCTCCTTCCGCAACTACCAGCAGGACCGGACGGCCGAATACCGCTCGGACGTCAGCTTCCAGGGAATCGAGCTGGGCTACTCCTACCTCCACGAGACCCCGGCCCAGGGGGAGCGCACGGACTGGGTCTCCGCCGGGAAGGACATCCAGTGGATCGAACGCAACCAGATCCCCGGTGAGATCCAGGAGTCGGGGCCGGCCGTCAGCTACCAGGCCGGTACCACCAGCCGGGTGGACTGGTTCGGCCCGATCGAGCGTCCGCGCCTCAACAACCAGAGGGGGGCGCAGTGGAGGATCGACAACGAGTTCAACATCGAGGTCCCGGGCTGGGGTGACTCCGGCGGCGACCACGTGGGCGGCACCATCGACAACCCGCTGGTGCGCAACACGCTGTCCTTCTACCAGGGAGAGACGCTCCTGGCCAAGAACTACGACGACTTCGTCGACGTCCAGGTGGCCGACCCCGAGCGCCTTCCCTACCGGCTCGTCTCGGAGAACTCCCGCGGCGACTGGGCCAACCCGTACTCCACCAGCACACGGACCGAGTGGAACTTCACCTCGGCGGCCGGTGAACCGGGCGTGGCCACCGTCCTGCCCCTGATCCAGCTGGACTACCAGGTCGACACCGACACCGCGGGCAAGGCGCACCGGAACGCCGAACTCGTGGTCACGCCCTCCCACATCCCCGGCGGCCCCAGCTCCCGGGCGATCAGGACCGTCACCCTCGACGTCTCCTACGACGACGGCAAGACCTGGCAGAAGGCAGCGCTCACCCACCGTGATGACGGCTGGGCGGCCGTGCTCCACGCCCCCGCCCATGCCGCGTACGCCACTCTGCGGACCTCCGCGCACGACGACCTGGGCAACAGCGTGACCCAGAGCATCACTCGCGCCTTCGGCCTGAAGTAAGCCTTCTCGACCCGCCCCCGGAGGGAGCCGCTCACCGCGGTCCCTCCGGGGGCGGGTCCGTTTCCGTGCGGCCGCCTGGACGGGCCGCCTTCCGGGGCCCGTCGGGGTGATCGGCCCTTCGCGGTGCCGGGCGGCGCGGGCACACCGAAGTCAGGACGGGGCGCCCGACAGGACCTCCACCCGGCCGGTGTCCAGTGAGTAGTAGGCGCCCACGACGCCGAGGACGCCCCTGCGCACCAGCGGGGCCAGGTCCTGGTTGCCCCGCAGCCCGGCCGCGGTCAGCTCGATCTGGGCGCGGGTCATGGTCTCGACCGGATCGTCGCCGCCCTCCCTGAGCGCCTGCTCGTACGCGGGCCGGAGCGCCTGGGCGATCGCCTCCAGGTTGCCGGGCAGCGGCCTCCCGTCGCGCAGCGACGCGTACGAGGCCTTGACGGCGCCGCAGCGCTGATGCCCGAGGACCACGACGAGCGGGGTGCCGCCGGTCATGGGTCCGTACTCCACCGAGCCGGTGACCACCGGGCCCACCGCCTGCCCGCCGGTGCGCATCACATAGAGGTCGCCCAGCCCGGTGTCGAAGAGCAGCTCGGGCGGCACCCGGGAGTCGATGCACGAGAGCACCGCACTGAACGGCTCCTGTGCCTGGGCCACGAACCGGCGCCGGTCCGGGTCGCGGTCGGGGTGCCGCAGGTCGCCGCTCACCCACCGCCGGTTGCCGTCCATCAGCCGTGCCAGAGCCGCGGCAGGCGTGGCCGGCCGGGCCTGGGGGGAGGCGGAGACGGCCGGGGAGCCCGGAGCCGCCGGGGAGCCGGCCGCGGCCGGGGCGACGCTGTCCGAGGAGCACCCCGTGAGCGCCAGTGCGGTGACGGCCAGTCCGCCGGAGAGCAGGGTTCTGCGGTCGGGATGTGCTGCGCTGTCCATCGGTGGTCCTCCCTGGTCCTCCGGGACATGTCGACCACGTCCCGGCCAGGGCGATTGTTCAGCGGACCGGAGGAGTTCCGGCGGCAGGCGCAAGCGGGCGCGGGCCGATGTGCCACGGACGGCCCAGAGCGGCGGGTGCGTCCTGTTCCACCGCACCCGCCGACGGGCGGCCGGTCAGCTCCACTCCCAGCGGATCCCGATCAGGCCGGGCTGCTGGTCGAGGGAGACCAGATGGGCGCTGCGGGAGGGTCCGAGCCACAGCTGGCGGCGGTCGCTGTCGGTGTCGGCACCCGGGTCGCGCTCATAGCGGTAGCAGTGGGCGGGCGGGGCCTCATAGGGGTCGAACTGCACCTGGAGCACGTACTGCCGCACCGGGACCGCGAAGCGGCGCCCGTACTGGGTGGCGGGAGTGCGGGAGCGCAGGCGCACCTCGTACTCGAAGACGGCGGTGTCGCCGATGGCCAGCGGTGCGTCCAGCATGACCTCGGCCGCGACGATCCCGGCCTCCGGACGGTGCCGGACCCGGCCCAGGCGGGCGTGGCGGACGGGGCCGATCCGGGGCAGGTCGTCGGTGTCCTCGTCGGCGCTGTGCACCACCAGGCAGCGGGAGACGCCGTTGGCGGTGGCCCGGACGACCTGGTTCATCCGCAGCACGCACTCGCTGCGGACGGCGTCCACCCGGAAGGTGTCATGGATGGCGAGCCGTTCCAGGTCGTCGCCCGGGGTGGCGCCCAGTTCCTCGAAGACGTCCGCGAGCCAGCGTTCGCCGGGCCACAGGGCGGCCACCCCCAGGCCCTCGGCGTGCTGCGGGGCCGGCTGGCTGGCCGCGGCCCAGCGGCCGCGGGGGCGGGGCGGCCCGAGCAGTGAGGTGAGGGTGCCGTCCGGCAGGTCCAGGATGTCCTCCAGCAGCCGTACGGCGTGCATGGAGGAGGCCCGTTCGGGCTGGCTGCGCCCGCGCCGCCAGTAGCTGAGGGTGGTCACGCTGACCCTGGCGCCGCGGGCCGCCAGGGTGTGCCGGATGCGGTCCAGGCTGAGGCCGCTGGCCTCGACGGCGGAGTGCAGCGTCTCGGCGAAGGTGCCGACGGCGTGCGTGGGGACGGGCCGCAGTTGGGCCCGGTCCTCGACCAGGCGCAGTGGCGGCCCGGCCGGTAGTTGTTGAGGGACCATCCGGACTCCTCCCCCGACGCGCTCGACGGACGGACAGTACGCAAGATGGCCCCGCCGCGTCACCCCGTCAAGGGTATGAAAATGCTCACGACAAGGAGAGGTCTGGCGGCGGCTCAGTGGGGAAGGCGGCGCGCGGCACCCGGCGGATGCGAACGCGGTCCCGGACGTGGAACCGCCGGAGCAGGCCCGTGAAGTCAGGAGCCTGCCCCGGCGGGGCTGGTGCGGAGGGGGTGTCAGGAGACGTTCAGCGCCACGTCGTCGAGGACGAAGCTGGTCTGCAGCGAGGAGTCCTCGGCGCCGGTGAACTTCAGGGTCACCGTCTGCCCGGCGAAGGACGACAGGTCGTAGGTCTTCTGCGCGTAGCCGGTGTTCTTGTTGAGGTTGGAGAAGCTGGCCAGGGTGGTGGATCCGGCCTGGACGGTGAGCTTGTCGTAGGCCGAGCTGGTGGTGGTCTCGCTGGTGTCGATGTGCAACCAGAAGGTCAGGGTCGCCTTGCAGCCCGCGGGGACGGTCACCGTCTGGGAGACGGTGTCGGTGTGGGTGGTTCCGTAGCCGTCCATCCAGGCCTTCCAGGAGCCGGAGTGGGCGGCCTCACCGGTGCTGTTGTCGACCACGCCGCTGCTGGCCGTCCACGGCGAGGCGGAGCCGGTCTCGAAGCCGCCGTTGCCGATCAGCTGGGCCGCGGTGCAGCCGGTGCCGCCGCCGCTGCCGACGGTCCAGGTGAAGGTGGCGGTGCCGAGGGCGCCGGTGCCGTCCTTGACGGTGACGGTGACGGTGGAGGTGCCGGCCGTCGACGGGGTGCCGGAGATCAGACCGGTCGAGGAGTTGATCGACAGGCCGGCGGGCAGGCCGCTGGCGCTGTAGGTGAGGGTCTGGCCGGAGGCCGAGTCGGACGCCTTGATCTGCAGGCTGGCGGCGGTGCCCACCGCGGTGGACTGGTTGCCCGGGTTGGTGACGGTCACGGTGTTGCCGCCGCTGGTGCCGCCGAGCAGGGCGGTGGCGAGGCCGTCGCCGATGGGGGAGCCCCAGCCGGTCACCTGGTCGTAGCCGGTGGTGGTGGAGTAGTCCTGGTTGGAGCCGCTGGTGACGTCGTGGAAGGCGGCGGAGTAGCCGGAGCCCGTGGCGACCTGGTACAGCGCCGGGTTGGCCTGGCCCAGGCGGGACTTGCCGGCCGCGGTGGCCTTCTGGTTGTACAGCGCGGTGTAGCCGGACCAGAGCGGCGCCGCCGCGCTGGTGCCGCCGTACTGGTACCAGCCGCCCGCGGTGTAGATCGCGAAGCCGGTGTTGGGGTCGGCGTCGGAGGCCACGTCCGGCACCGTGCGCTTGGTGGCGGAGCCGGTCTGCCAGGAGGGCTTGGCGAACTGCGTGGAGACACCGCCGCCGCTGGTGCTCCAGGCCTTCTCGGAGCCGTAGGCGCCGCCGCTGAGCGACAGGTTGGTGCCGCCGACGCCGGTGTTGTACGGGCTGGACGCGGGGAAGTCCACGGCCTTGACGCCGGAGCCGCTGGTGGAGCGGGTGCAGTCGCGGGACCCGTCGTCGCCGGAGGCGCTGAAGATCGAGATGCCCTGGGCGGCGGCCTGGATGAAGGAGTTGTTGACCGCGGTCATGGAGGACGGGGTGGTGTCGGGCTCGCAGGAGCCCCAGGAGATGGAGACCACCTGCGCCCGGTTGTCCGACACGATCTTGGCGGCCATGTCGATCTCGCCCTGGTCGCTGTTGGGCGCCTCGTACACCAGCTGGGTGGCCTTGGGGGCGACACCGCGCACGATCTCGCTGTCCAGCTCCACCTCGCCCTGGCCGTCGCCGGGGCTGGAGTCGTAGTTGGCGCCGTCCACCGAGACGGTGGTGGCGGCCGGGCCGGAGAGGCCGTACTGGGTGTTGTAGGCGGTGAGGTTGCTGGACTTGTAGCCGTCGAACTCCCAGAGCGCCACGGTCTGGCCGGTGCCGTCCGTGCCGAGCTGGTTGAAGCGGTATGCCGCGTCGTACTGGGAGGGGCCGTAGCCGCTGGGGGTGGCGTGCGGGGCGGCGGTGGCATGGCGGACCGTGTGGTCGTCCAGGCCGGAGACGCCCTGGACGACCTGGGCGAGGTCGCTGGGCAGGGTGGCCGGCCGGTCGTTGGCGAAGAAGCGCCGGTTGCCGGCGGCGGGGTCCACATAGGTGCGCTCACGGGTGCCGAAGGCGGCCTCCACCTTGGTGGCGGGCCCGGAGGCGTCCACGACCTGGCGGTTGGCGCTGACCCCGGTGACGGTCAGGCCCTGGCTGCGCAGATAGCTGCGGACCTGGTCCACGTCGGAGGCGGTGGGCGCGAAGCGGGCGGCGAACTGGGCGGGCGTCAGATAGTGCCCGTACTCCGCCGAGCCGGGGGTGCTGACAGCGGTGACGAACCTGTCGAGTTCCGCGGTGTTGCGCAGTTTCAGGCTGACTGCGACGGATATGCGCTGGGTGTCGGCGACCTCCCCCTGGGCGTGGGAGCGGGCCACGGCGGGGGAGAGGGTCTGCGGCAGGGAGAAGCGGGACGCGGACGCGGAGGGTGAGGCCGACGCGTACGCGGGGGTCGTGCCCAGTGCCGCGATGCTGAGGGGCAGCAGCGCGGCCGCCGCGGCAGCGGCGAGGTGGCGGGACTTCACGAGGGTTCCTCCTGATGCCGGCGCGCGGTGCCGGCCAAGGGTTCTGCGCTTCGGGACGGAAACGCAGTGCTGAACCTCGCAGAAATTCACAGTCTTGCGGCTAATGCCGCAGCAATTTGTTGTCAAAGAACAGTCAAGTCTTCATTTTCAATTTATGAACTGAATGTCCGCCCGATATACAGTGAATGGATTTCCGGCACGGGTGGACGGGGTGCGGCCGCCGGGCCGGGTGCGGCGTCCCGGCCCGGCGGCCGGCGGTCACTGCAGGGTGGCGAGGTGGTTCTTCAGGCCCTGGCCGTAGGCGGTCGGCGTGCCGTCGTAACCGGCGATCAGGGACGGGCCGGAGGAGCAGTCCCAGGTGTTCCAGGTCCAGCCGAGGTAGGACACCTTGTGCTGGTCGAGCCAGTTCATCAGGGTGTCGACATAGCCGTGGGCGCAGTCGTTCTCGCCGATCTCACCCGCGACGACCGGCACCTTGGCGGCCACCGGGGCGATCTGGCTGTCCCAGCAGGAACTGCTGCTGCAGGTGTTGAAGTTGTACGAGTGCCAGGAGGCGGCGAGGTTGTTCAGCGGGTCGGTGGGCTTGTAGGTCAGCCAGGAGGTGAGGTCGTTGGAGTACGCCAGCCCGCCCAGCATGATCACGTTGTCCGCGCCGGTGCCGCGCACCGCGTTCACCATGGACTGCATACCGGCCACCGGGTAGCCGAGGCCGGGGCAGGCGCTGCCGCCGTCCCGCCAGCAGGCCCATGCCTGGGTGGACCCGGAGACCGCCCGGTCCACATAGGGCTCGTTGAAGAGGTCGAAGACGGTGGAGCGGTCGCCCTTGAAGGTCTGCGCCACGGACGTCCAGAAGCTGATGGCGTTGTCGGCGTCCGGCATCGGCTTCTGGCAGGTGGCGTTGACGTCGGTGCAGGCGGAGGAGTTGCCCGAGTAGACGCCGTGCGACCAGTGCATCTCCACGATGGCGGCGATGCCGTTCTGGTGCAGCAGATTGACGTAGTCCTTCACCGCGGTGCGGTAGGTGGTCCCGCTGTAGGCGGCGTCCACGTCGGACAGGGCGTTCCAGCAGTCCTCGTTGAGCGGCACACGCACCACGTTGACGTGCCAGCTCCTGATGGCCGCGACCGAGGCGGCGTCGTTGGGCCCGTCGAAGAGCCCGCGGCCCTGGACGCACATGAACTCGGTGCCGGAGCGGTTGACGCCGTGCAGGGTGACCGCCTTCCCGGAGGCGTCCACCAGGGTGTTGCCGGAGACCTGCACCTGCGGGACGCCGGTGGCCGGCGGGGTCGTGGGGGGTGTGGTC
>NZ_LIQR01000536.1 GCF_001418575.1 Peterkaempfera griseoplana | reverse complement strand
CCAGGGTGATGCCGCCGGCGGCGAGGAGTCCGGTACCCGCGGCCGGCCCGGCCGCGGTGGTGCGGCGCAGCACCGACCGGATGCGAAGGACCAGCTCCCGTGGGCTGAAGGGTTTGGTGACGTAGTCGTCGGCGCCGACCTCCAGCCCGAGGATGCGGTCGGCCTCCTCACCCCGGGCGGTGAGCATCACCACCGGCAGGGGTGCGCGTCCGGTCCCGTGGTCGGCGGCGCGCAGTCGGCGGCAGACCTCAATGCCGTCCAGGCCCGGCAGCATCAGGTCGAGCACCACCAGGTCGGGTCGGTGAGCCGCGGCCAGGGCGAGTGCGGCCGGTCCGTCCGCGGCGCGGTCGACCAGGTGGCCCGCCCGGGTGAGGTAGTCGCTGACGACCTCGGCGACGGTGGGGTCGTCGTCCACGACGAGCACCCTGCGTGGGGGCTCGTCGGAGGGGAGGTGCTGTCCGGGCGTGCGTTCGGCCATGCGGGGCAGTCTAGGACGGCGACCGTCCGGAAAATCCGGTGATGTCCGGCCTCGTAGTACTTCCGTAAGGCGTCGTAACCGTTCCGGGCCGCTGCCCGCTCGTAACGTGACAGCGTGACTCCGACTCAGCAGCCACCCCCCTTGACCACGGTGGATGTGGTCCTGCCCTGCCTCGACGAGGCACCTGCCCTGCCCTGGGTGCTCCAGCGTGTGCCCGCGGGGTGGCGGCCGATCGTGGTGGACAACGGATCGACCGACGGCTCCCCGGAGCTGGCCCGCTCACTGGGTGCGACCGTGGTGCACGAACCCCGGCGCGGCTTCGGCGCCGCCTGCCACGCCGGCCTCGCCGCGGCCACCGCCGACCTGGTCTGCTTCCTCGACTGCGACGCCTCCCTCGACCCGGCCCAGCTGCACCGGGTCACCGCCCCGGTGCTCGACGGCCGGGCGGACCTGGTGCTCGGCCGCCGGGTCCCCGTCGGGCGGGGGGTCTGGCCGCTGCACGCCAGGCTGGCCAACGCCGGGATCGCCCGGCAGCTGCGGCGCCGCACCGGCGCCCGGCTCCATGACCTGGGTCCGATGCGGGCCGCCCGCCGGGATGCGCTGCTGGCCCTGGCCCAGACCGACCGCCGCTCGGGGTATCCGCTGGAGACGGTGCTGTCCGCGGCGGCGCTGGGGCTGCGGATCGCCGAGGTACCGGTGGACTACCGCCCGCGCGCCGGACGTTCCAAGGTCACCGGTACGCTGCGCGGCACCCGGCAGGCCGTGCACGACATGCGGCGGGTGCTGGCCCGCACCCAGGGGCCACCGGTCACCGGCACCCTGCTGGTGATCGCCAAGGCGCCGGTGCCGGGCCGGGTGAAGACCCGGCTGTGCCCCCCGTGCACCCCCGAGCAGGCCGCCGAGGTCGCCGCCGCCGCCCTCGCCGACACCCTGCACACCGGAGCGCGCCTGCCCGTGCGCCACCGACTGCTGGTGCTCGACGGCCAGCCGGGTCGGTGGCTGCCTCCCGGCTACCAGGTGGTCCCGCAGTGCGGCGGCGGCCTGGACACGCGACTGGCGGCCGCCTTCGAGGCCGCCGACCCCGGCCTCCCGGCCCTGCTGGTCGGCATGGACACCCCGCAGCTCACCCCCGGACTGCTCGCCCCCGCGCTCGGCCCGCGCGCCTGGCAGGACTGCGACGCCTGGTACGGACCCGCCGCGGACGGCGGCTTCTGGGCCCTCGGGCTGGCCCGGCCCGCCGCCGCACGCCCACTGCTGCGGGGACTGCCGATGTCCTCACCGCACACCGGGGCCGAGCTCTGCAAGCGCCTGGCGGCGGCCGGTCTGCGCACCCGTGAGCTGGCCGTCCTCACGGACGTGGACACCGCCGCCGAGGCGCAGCAGGTGGCAGACGCAGCCCCGCACACCCGGTTCGCCGCCTGCTGGCAGCCGCCGACCTCGGCAGGTGCGCATGGCCTCGCCACCGCGTAGCGAACCGGACCACGGACTCGTCGAGGATCACTCACCCAGTGGGTCCCCCTCGCCCCGGCGTGCCTCCCACCGGTCGGCGCGGCCCTGGGCCGACGGCCCGTACGGCGCCGCGGTGCGGTCCGGCCGGGGACCGCTCTGGCTGCGCAGGGCGGACGGCGAACGCCACCGGCTGGAGGTGGAACGCTGGTGCGGGCCGCCCGACGCAGCCGACCGCAGTGTCCTGGAGCGCTGCGCCGGCCAGGGCCCCGTGCTGGACGTGGGGTGCGGGCCGGGGCGGCTGGTGGCCGAACTGATGGCCGCCGGAGTGCCGGCCCTGGGAGTGGACGTGGCGGCCGCCGCCGTCCACCACGCCCGCAGTCTCGGCGGCGCGGCCCTGTGCCGTTCGGTCTTCGACCGGCTGCCGGGCGAGGGCCGATGGGGCACCGTCCTGCTGATCGACGGCAACCTCGGCATCGGCGGTGACCCGGGCTGCCTGCTGGCCCGGACCCGGACACTGCTCGCCCCCGAAGGCCGGCTGATCGCCGAGGTGGAATCCGAGGACGTCGACGAACGCATCGAGGTGAGCATGGAGGACGACGCCGGCCGACGCGGACCCGCGTTCCCCTGGGCCCGGCTCGGCGCCCGGGCCGCGCTGCGGGAGGGCCGGCGGGCCGGTCTGCGCACCGCCAGGGCCTGGACCTCGGCAGGCCGTCACTTCGTCACCCTGGCCAGGTGACGGCATGCCACCCACAGCCGAAGACCCCCTCCCGACGCAGACCCGCGCCCGGGCGGACAGCCGTACCCGCCCCGGCGGTGACACTCAGCCGACCGCACGCACCACCGCCTGGTGGGGCACCCCCGGCGCCCGAACCGCGTTGTGCGCCGCGATCGTCGCCGCCCTGTGCGGCTGCCTGCTCCTGACCCTGCGCCGCGGCGGGGACCTCGGTCACACCGGAGGGCTGTTCGGCTGGTACGCCCTGTGCTGGACGCTGTTCGCCGCCGCCGTGGTGACGGCACGCCGCGTCCCCGCCCGCCGGCTGCTGCCGCTGATCGCGGCGGGCGCGCTGGCCGTCGCAGCCACCGGACTGGTCGCACCGCCGCGCACCAGCGACGACTCCTACCGCTACGCCTGGGACGGCCGGGTGCAGGCGGCCGGGATCTCCCCGTACCGCTACACTCCGGCGGACCCGGCCCTCGGCGCACTGCGCGACCCATGGCTCTTCCCCACCGGCACCGACTGCCGGGCCTGGAACCTGCACCCCGCCCCCGGCGGGATCTGCACCCGCATCAACCGGCCGACCGTCCCGACCATCTACCCGCCGGTGGCCGAAGGCTGGTTCGCGGCCGTGCAGGCCGCCGCTCCGGCCGGAGCCCGGCACAAGGCCGTCCAGGCCGGCGGGGCGCTGACGGCCCTCGCCACCACCGGGGTGCTCCTCGCCGTACTGCGCCGACGGGCCGGGCGCGAGCGGCAGTGGCAGGCGGCACTGTGGGCCTGGTGCCCCGCCGTACCGCTGGAGGCGGTGAACAACGCCCACATCGACGCACTCGGAGCCCTGCTCACGGCAGCCGGGCTCGGCCTGGCCACCGCACCCGCCCGCAGACGCAACCGTGCGGCGGCAGGCGCGCTGCTCGGCGCCGCCACCGCCGTCAAACTGCTGCCGGGCCTGGCGGTACCCGGGCTGCTCTCCGGCGTCCTGCGCCCGCACACGCCGCGGGCCGGCCGCCGCGGCGCCGTGCTCGCCGCCGCGACCGCAGTCGTCGTCTTCGCCCTGGCCTACCTCCCGTACGCGGCCTCCGACGGCACGGCGGTGCTCGGCTACCTGCCCGGATACCTCCACGAAGAGGGCTACGACGACGGACAGCTGCACCGCTTCAGCCTGCTGCGGCTGGTGCTCCCCGACACGCTCGCCCAGGGCGCGGCCGTACTCGCGGTGGCGGCGGCGTGCGGCTGGGTCCTGCGCCACGGAGACCCGGCGCGGCCCTGGCGCGGCGCCCTGCTGGTGACCGGCACGGCCCTGCTGGTACTGACCCCCGGATACCCCTGGTACGCCCTGCTGATCGTCGTGCTGGTGGCCCTGGACGGACGGTGGGAGTGGCTGGGCGTACCGCTGGCCGGAACCGCCGTGTACCTCGCCGACGGCAACCCGGCCGTGCAGACCGGGGCCTACGCCGCGGCGCTGGCCGCGGTGCTGGCGGCGGCTCTGCTGCCCGCTGCCCGATCCGCGACGGAGCGGACGGGGAGCGGGAGGTGATCGGAGCCGACGCGTACCGCGGAGCGCGGTACGGGGACAACGTGATACCCGGAGGCAGGGAGACGGCGGATGGAGAACGGCGAACGGCACCCGGCACCCGGTTTGCCTGGCGGGCCGAGAGCCTGAAGCACATCACCGCCCGGCGGGCACAGCATCTGCCCGCGCCCGCACCACCCACCGGTTGACGCGACCGCCCCGCCTCCCGGCCGTTCCGGCCGGGTCGGGCTTCTGGCGCAGCGCGATCCGCGGCCGCCTCCCCGTGACCGCCATGCCGTGCGTCACCCCTGGGCAGCGGCGAGGGCACCAACATCGTCGATCGGCCCGGCTGAGCGGTGCGGCCCGGGCCG
>NZ_LIQR01000535.1 GCF_001418575.1 Peterkaempfera griseoplana | reverse complement strand
CCCCTGTCCAGCACGGAGCCCCACCGCAACGGCCCCCACCGCCGGAGTACGGGCGGTTGCGGATCGCCCCCGGGTTGCCCAGCGTGGAGGTGCGCCCCCGGCGCCGTCCTCATCACCCACAGCCGCCCACGCGAACAGGACTCCCGATGCCCCAGCTTCCCCCGCCACCCGATCCCGTCCTGGAAGACGCCGCGCAGGAGCTGGCGGAGGCCACATCGGGGCACCCCCGGATCTACGAGCTGCCGCCCGAGGAGGGCAGGTCCGTCCTCGCCGGTCTCCAGGGCGGGGAGGGGGTGGGCCGTCCGGAGGTGGACGAGGAGTGGGTGGAGGTCGACGCCGGCCGGCACGGCCGGGTCAGGACGCGCATCATCCGTCCGCAGGGCGCACGCGGCACGCTGCCGGTGGTGCTGTACATCCACGGCGCGGGCTGGGTGTTCGGGGACGAGAACACCCATGACCGCCTGGTGTGCGAGCTGGCCGTGGGCGCCGAGGCCGCACTGGTCTTCCCGGTGTACGACCGGGCTCCCGAGGCGCGGTACCCCACCCAGATCGAGCAGAACTGGGCGGTGGGTCAGTGGATCATGGAACACGGGGCCGAGAAGGGCCTCGACGGCTCCCGGCTGGCGGTCTGCGGCGACTCGGTCGGCGGCAACATGGCCGCCGTCTTCGCACTGATGGCCAAGGAGCGCGGCGGGGTGCGGGTCAGCTCGCAGGTGCTGCTGTACCCGGTGACCGACGCCGGGATGGACACCCCCTCGTACCACCAGTTCGCCGACGGCTACTACCTCACCCGCGACGGCATGGCCTGGTTCTGGGACCAGTACACCACCGATCCCGGGCAGCGCCGGGAGGCCTGGGCCTCGCCGCTGCGGGCGTCGTCCGAGCAGCTCCGGGGGCTGCCCACCACCCTGGTGATCACCGACGAGGCGGACGTGCTGCGGGACGAGGGCGAGGCGTACGCCGCCAGGCTCCGCCAGGCGGGGGTGAACGTCACCGCGGTGCGGGTCCTGGGCATGGTGCACGACTTCCTGATGCTGGACAGCCTCCGGGACACCCGGGCCGCCAACCTCGCCCGCCACCTCGCCATCGGCACCTTGTACAGCACCCTGCACACCGCACAGCCGGTGGACACCCGCTGACGTCCGCCGGTACGGGGCCGGCCCGCGCAGCGGACCGGCGGGTCCGCTGCGCACGGCCCGCGACCCTCGGGTGAACGCCGCAGCCGGATCCGGCCCCGCGTTGGTGGACACCCTTGCCGGGTGTCCACCAACGGACGGGGACTCCCCGGCCCTCAGGCCGGGAGGAAGGTCAGGGGAGGCGGACGACGGTCTCCGCCTGCGGGCCCTTGGGCCCCTGGGTGACCTGGTACTCGACCCTCTCGCCCTCGTCCAGCGCCCGGAAGCCGGAGCTCTGGATGGCGGAGAAGTGGACGAACACGTCCGGGCCGCCGTCGTCCTGCTGGATGAAGCCGAAGCCCTTTTCCCCGTTGAACCACTTCACGGTGCCTGTTGGCATCATTTCGTTCCTTTCCCATGCCGCCGGGACCACCCACGGCGGCATCCCGGAGACCGCTGCCGGACCTCGGCGCCGAAGCGCGTCCGAGCTCCGCTCACCAGCGCGGGACACCCGCCCAGCGCGGGCGGACGGAGGCCTCCGGGTGCACGCCCACCGACGGCCCGCGACTGCGCGCGGGCCCCGTCAGGGGCCACGCCCAGCACATCATCCGGACGGCGGCACAGCGACCCGAATCAGGCGGACGGGTGGTGACTCCGGGGAACCGCCGGTGCTCAGTGGTGGTGGCCGCCGCTGTGGCCGGGGTCGGGTGAGCCGCCCATCATGCGGAGCATGGCCGGTCCGCCGGTGCGGGCGAAACGGACCACCAGGGCCGCGGCCAGGGTGAGGAAGGCGATGTTGAGCCAGGTGGTGTAGTTCCAGCTGACGCCGCCCATGGGGATCTCCGCGGTCCGCTGGTCCGGGATCAGGCCCAGGGCTCCGAAGGAGAACTCGACGACGTAGCCGGCGGCCGCCATCGCCGCGTAGAAGGTCGCGGCGAGGAAGACGGTCATACGCCGGCCGTAGTACTTCCGGTAGATGTTCAGGATTGGCAGGATCAGCAGGTCGGCGAAGATGAACGCCACCACTCCGCCGAAGCTGATGCCGCCCTTCCAGAGCACCACCGCCAGCGGTACGTTCCCGATCGAGCAGACGAAGGAGGCCACCGCGACCAGCGGGCCGACGAGCGGGCCCCAGAGCTTCGCGGCGAGCGGATGTCCTTCGAAGAAGAAGGTGCGCCAGAACGAGTCGGGCACCCATGCGGCGATCGCACCCGCGATCAGCAGACCCACCACCAGGTCCCGCAGGATGGCGGCCCACTCCATCACGAAGACGTGCGACACGGAGGTCCACCCCCGGCGGGAGAGCAGCCTGCGTACGAAGGAGCCCTCCCCGCGGATGGACATGTCCATCGCCGCGTGCCCCTCCATCGAGCCGGCCGCCCCCCGCTCGGCCTGCGTCCGCGCCTCCCGTACCAGTGGGTCGCCCAGCAGGAGGCGGAACAGCACCGCGAGCACCGCGATCATCACCGGGCCGCCGACGAACTCCGCCGCGGTGAACTGCCATCCCATGAGCAGCGCCAGGATCACACCGAGTTCCACGACCAGATTGGTGGAGGCGATCTCGAAGGCCATCGCCGCGGTGAAGTCCGCGCCCTTGCGGAACAGCGACCGGGCCAGGGCCACGGCTGCGTACGAGCACGACGAGGACGCCGAGCCGAGCAGCGCGGCGACCGACAGGGTGCGGGGCCGGGCGTCCCCCAGCAGCCTGACGACGGTGGCCTTGCGCACCACCGCCTGCACGATCGCGGAGAGCAGGAAGCCGAGGATCAGCGCCCAGGTGATCTCCCAGGTCATCGACCCGGTGATGGACAGTGCGTGCCGGACGGCGTGCATGGGGCCCCCGGGGTGTCGGTGTGCGGCCGGTCGGGTCGAGCGGCCGGTCAGGTGGCATCACACCAGCATTCACCCTTGGGGGGTATGCCTCCGGGCGACCCGGCGTGTCGGGGCGGCCCCGGGGCGGCGGGGCCGCAGGGCCGTGCTTCGTGTGCACCCCGGCGAGGCCTCAGTGCCCGTACCCCGGACCGGACGTCGCCCCGGGGTACGGTGTCCGGCCGTGCCGGACCGACCCGGCCGGTCAGGTCCGACGGGCCGGGCGTCCCCGCAGGAGGCGGGCCGGCCCCGGCGGGGGCGGTGGGC
>NZ_LIQR01000534.1 GCF_001418575.1 Peterkaempfera griseoplana | reverse complement strand
CCGGGGCGGCGGCCGGGGCGCCGGAGCCGTCGTCGATGACGGCCAGCTCGGCGCCGACCTCCACCGTCTCGTCCTCGGCGACCTTGATGGAGGCGAGGATGCCCGACGCGGGCGCCGGGATCTCGGTGTCGACCTTGTCGGTGGAGACCTCGAGCAGCGGCTCGTCGGCCTCCACCCGGTCACCCTCGGCCTTGAGCCAGCGGGTGACAGTGCCCTCGGACACGCTCTCGCCGAGCGCGGGCAGCGTTACTGAGACCGCCATGGTTTCAGGAACTCCTTCAGTCGTGCGGTGCGGATGTGGTGGCGTGTCCTGGGCTCAGTCGTGGTTGTGGAGCGGCTTGCCGGCCAGCGCCAGGTGAGCCTCGCCGAGGGCCTCGGACTGCGTCGGGTGGGCGTGGATGAGCTGCGCGACCTCCGCCGGCAGCGCCTCCCAGTTGTAGATCAGCTGGGCCTCGCCGACCTGCTCGCCCATGCGGGCGCCGACCATGTGGACGCCGACGACGGCGCCGTCCTCGACCTGGACGAGCTTGATCTCGCCCGCGGTCTTGAGGATCTTGCTCTTGCCGTTGCCGGCCAGGTTGAACTTGGCGACCTTGACCTTCTCGGCGCCGTAGATCTCCTTGGCCTTGGCCTCGGAGATGCCCACCGAGGCGACCTCGGGGTTGCAGTAGGTCACCCGGGGCACGCCGTCGTAGTCGATCGGGACGACCTGCAGGCCGGCCAGCCGCTCGGCCACCAGGATGCCCTCGGCGAAGCCCACGTGGGCCAGCTGCAGGGTCGGGACCAGGTCGCCGACGGCGGAGACGGTGGGCACGTTGGTCCGCATGTACTCGTCGACCAGGACGTAGCCGCGGTCCATCGCGATGCCGGACTCCTCGTAGCCCAGGCCCTGCGAGACCGGGCCGCGGCCGATGGCGACCAGCAGCACGTCGGCGTCGATCTGCTTGCCGTTCTCGGTGGAGACGCGCACACCGGACTCGGTGTACTCCACGCCCGAGAAGCGGGCCTTCAGCTCGAACTTGATACCGCGCTTGCGGAAGGCGCGCTCCAGCAGCTTGGAGCTGCCCTCGTCCTCCAGCGGCACCAGGTGCGGCAGCGCCTCGACGATGGTCACGTCCACGCCGAAGGACTTCCACACGGAGGCGAACTCGACGCCGATCACGCCGCCGCCCAGGATCACCGCCGACTTGGGGATGTAGTCCAGCTTCAGCGCGTGGTCCGAGGAGATCACCCGGTTGCCGTCGATGGTCAGCCCCGGCAGCGACTTCGGCACGGAGCCGGTCGCCAGCACGATGTGGCGGCCCTCGTAGCGCTGGCCGTTCACATCCACCGAGGTGGGGGAGGACAGCCGGCCCTCGCCCGTCACATAGGTGATCTTGCGGGAGGCCACCAGGCCCTGCAGGCCCTTGTAGAGGCCGCCGATCACGTCGTCCTTGTACTTGTGCACACCCGGAAGGTCGATGCCCTCGAAGGTGGCCTTCACTCCGAACTGGGCGGCCTCACGGGTCTCGTCGGCCACCTCGGCCGCGTGCAGCAGAGCCTTGGTGGGGATGCAACCGCGGTGCAGGCAGGTGCCTCCCAGCTCGCCCTTCTCGATCAGCGCGACCTGAAGCCCCAGCTGGGCCGCGCGCAGCGCCGCGGCGTAACCGCCGCTTCCGCCTCCGAGAATGACTACGTCGAAAACGGTGCTGGCGTCGTTCGCCACGTCACGTCCTCCATGCATGGGTGCGTATGCCCGGCCGGTCTGGGACCGGGTCGGGCTCCCTTGTGGGGAGCCCAGTCGTGCCGGAAATACATCTTCGCACTTGTTCGCGGGTGCCGATGTCCGGGGTCGCTCCGCGGACACCCCACGGGGGGCGCGCGCCGCCCCGTCCGCCCCCTCTGGGTCGATATCGCCGCAGCTCACAGCGGTGCGGCCGGTTCGGTGAGGGTGCCCGGAACGCGGACGGGGCCCGGAAGGAGATCCCTCCGGGCCCCGGTCGCGCCCCTGGGGCGCGCCCTCGGCGGTGCTACAGCAGCTCGCCCGCGGCCGCGTCCTCGGCCAGCTGCACCAGGGTGCGCACGGCGGAGCCGGTGCCGCCCTTGGGGGTGTAGCCGTACGGCTGGCCCTCGTGGAAGGCCGGGCCGGCGATGTCCAGGTGCGCCCAGGTGATGCCGTCGGCGACGAACTCCTTGAGGAAGAGCCCGGCCACCAGGCCGCCGCCCATCCGCTCGCCCATGTTGGCGATGTCGGCGACCGAGGAGTCCATGCCCTTGCGCAGCTCGGCGGGGAGCGGCATCGGCCACGCCTGCTCGCCGGCCCGCCGGGTGGCGTCGAAGATCCGGTCCCGGAAGTCGTCCTCGTTGGCCATGATGCCGAAGGTGCGGTTGCCCAGGGCCAGCATCATGGCGCCGGTCAGGGTGGCCACGTCCACGATGGCGTCCGGGTTCTCCTCACCGGCGCGGACGATCGCGTCGGCCAGCACCAGCCGGCCCTCGGCGTCGGTGTTGAGCACCTCCACCGTCTTGCCGCCGTACATCCGCAGCACGTCGCCGGGCCGGGTGGCGGAACCCGAGGGCATGTTCTCGGCCAGCGCCAGCCAGCCGGTGACGTTGACCTCCAGGCCCAGCCGGGAGGCGGCGACCACGGAGGCGAAGACGGCGGCGGCGCCGGACATGTCGCACTTCATGGTCTCGTTGTGGCCGGCCGGCTTCAGCGAGATGCCGCCCGAGTCGTAGGTGATGCCCTTGCCGACGAACGCCAGCGACGCCCGGGCCTTGGGGTGGGTGTAGGCGATCTTGACCAGCCGCGGCGGGGTGGCCGAGCCCTGGCCGACACCGAGGATGCCGCCGTAGGAGCCCTTGGCGAGCGCCTTCTCGTCCAGCACCTCGACCTTGAGGCCGTACTCCTTGCCGGCGGCCTGCACCGCGGCGGCGAACGACTTGGGGTTGAGGTCGTTGGAGGGGGTGTTCACCAGGTCGCGGGTGCGGTTCATCTCCTCCGCGAGCACGGTGGCGCGCTCGGCGGCGGCCTTGGCCTCCTTCTGGCCCTTGCGGGGGGCCAGCACGGTGAGCTCGGCGACCGGAGCCTTGCCGTTGCCGTTGGTGCGGTAGGCGGTGAAGGCGTAGGCGCCCAGCAGACCGCCCAGCGCCACCGCCTCGACCTCGGCGGGGGTCGCGGCGGGCAGCGCCAGCGCGGCCTTGCGGCTGCCGGCCAGCGTACGGGCGGCGACACCGGCGGCGCGGCGCAACGTTTCGGCACCGTAGCCGCCGTCCGCGGGTGCGTCACCGAGGCCGACCGCGAGCACAAACCCGGCCTTCAGGCCGGCGGGGGCGGGCAGCTTGACGGCCTCGCCCTCGGCGCCGGACACCCCGAGGGTGTCGAGGATCTCGGCCAGCCGGCCGTCGAAGGCCTCGGCCACCGTCTCGGCGCCGGGCGCCGGCACCAGTCCCTTGTCGCCCTTCGCCACACCGACGACGACGGCGTCCACACGCAGCGACGCCGCGGAGGAGGTGCTCACAGACAATGCAGTCACGGTTAATGCGTCCTGTTCTCGTGCGGTCCATAGCCGGAAGCGGTTCAGACGGGTCGCTTCGGCCGTCGGCGGACCCCGACCTCCGATTTCCGGCCCCCTCGCGTCAGACGCTACGACGTGAGGGCTTCGTAAGGGGGTTCCCGGGCTGTCCGTGCCTCACGCATGGTAGTCCGCATACTGGACGGTGGCGGCTCAGGAGGGCCCTTGCCGCGCAACCAGTGCGGCGGGTACTCGCCACCGGCGGTCGACCGCCACCCGCCGGCCGCCCACGGCGCGACCCCCGCAGGGCGGACGCCGCCGCACCGCCGGGGCCGGAGGCCGCCCCGACGAGGGCCCGCCCGCCAC
>NZ_LIQR01000533.1 GCF_001418575.1 Peterkaempfera griseoplana | reverse complement strand
GGCGTCGGCGACCGCGTCCTCGGCCAGGCCGATGTCGCCGAAGCCGCGCACGAGTACGGCAACGGCTCTGCCGTACTCGGCGCGGAAGACAGCCGCGATCTCCTGCGGCGTCATCGAGGTGGCGCTCAATACGGTTCGACGTCCTGGAACGGACGGACCTCGATCGGCAACGTTGTGGCGGCTGCCGCCTTGCGGCCCCAGGAAAGCGCCGCGTCCAGGTCGGGCGCGGTGATCACCCAGATACCGCCGATGTGCTCCTTGCCTTCGACGTACGGACCGTCGGTGAACATGCCGTCGGCCCGCACCACCGTCGCAGTGCCAGGCGCGTGAAGGCCGCCGGTGAACACCCATGAGCCGCTCTCGCGCAGCTCCTCGTTCAACCGGTGGATGTCGTCGGCGATCCGGGCCAGGGTTTCGGCGTCGGGCGGTGTGCCGTCCGGCTGGTAGATCGAGAGCAGATACTGCGGCACGGCCCCTCCTCTATCGGCGGGAGTAGCGGGCGATGATCACGCCCTTGGTGGTGGTGACGGAGTCGGTCAGCTCGAACTCGGTGAGGGGCGCGGGGCCCTCGAACAAGCGCGTGCCGCTGCCCAGGGTCAGCGGGTGGATCAGCAGCTGGTAGTGGTCGACCAGGCCGGCGGCGTGCAGGGCGTGGATGAGCGAGGTGCTGCCGATGATCGACAGGTCGTTGCCGGGGCCGGCCTTGAGGTCGGCCACCGCCTCGACGGCCTCCCCGCTCAGCAGGATCGAGTTCTGCCAGGCGTCGGCGTCCTTGAGGGTCCTGGACACGACGTACTTCGTGGCCGCGTTCATGTGCGCGGTGAACGGGTTGCCATCGGTCGCTCCTGCCCACGCGCTGATGAAGTCCTTCCAGGTCCGGTGGCCGAAGAGCATGTCGGTGGGCTTGGCCATGCTCCTGCCCATCTCCTGCCCCATGACCTGATCGTTGTACTGCCCGCCCCAGCCCCCGTGGGCGAATCCGCCGCGGGTGTCCTCGTCCGGGCGGCCAAGGCCCTGGACTACTCCGTCGAGGGTGACCGACATCGTCGCCGTGATCGACCGCATGATCTGCTCCTGTCCCCTGCGGACCGCTCTTCCGCGGCCCG
>NZ_LIQR01000532.1 GCF_001418575.1 Peterkaempfera griseoplana | reverse complement strand
GCCGGAGAGCTGCTCCACCTCCCGGTCGGCGAGCCCGGTGACGCCGGTGGCGGCCATCGACTCGGCGACCACCCGCTCGTCCTCTGCCGACCACTGCCGCAGCAGGCGCTGGTGGGGGTGGCGGCCGCGGGCGACGAGTTCGGCGACGGTGATGCCGTCGGGGGCGACCGACGACTGGGGCAGCAGGCCGAGGGTCCGGGCGACCTGCCGGGCGGGCAGGCCGGCGATGTCCCGGCCGTCCAGCAGGACGCTTCCGGCGGCGGGCCGGAGCATCCGGGCGAGGGCGCGCAGCAGGGTGGACTTGCCGCAGGCGTTGGGGCCGACAATGACGGTGAAGGAGTGGTCGGGCACCTCGACGGTGAGGTCCTCGGCGACGGTCCGCCGGTCGTAGGCGAGGGTGAGGCCGGTGCCGCTCAGCCGGGTCGTCATCACTGCTCCAGGGGGGGTGCGGGTGGGTCATATCCGGCCTCTGCTGCGCTGGGCGGCGAGCAGCCAGACCAGGTAGGCGCCGCCGAGGGCGCCGGTGACCACGCCGACGGGCAGCTGGTGTCCGGGGATCAGCCGCTGGGCGGCCCAGTCGGCGACGGCGGTGAGGGCGGCGCCCATGCAGGCGGCGGGGAGGAGGCCCGGGCCGGGCGCGGCGGTGAGCCGCCTGGCCAGCTGGGGTGCGGTGAGCGCGACGAAGGCGACCGGTCCGGCGGTGGCCGCGGCGAAGGCGGCCAGCAGGACGGCGGCGCCCAGCAGGGTCAGCCGTACCCGCTCCACCGGGATGCCGAGGCCGTACGCGGTGTCGTCGCCCATCTCCATCATCCGCAGCGCCCGGCCGCAGCCGGCCAGCACCACGGGCGCCAGCACGGCGGTGGCGACGAGCAGCGGCAGCAGGTCGAACCAGCCGCGGCCGTCGAGGCTGCCGGTGAGCCAGAGCACCGCACGGGCGGCGTCCATCAGCTGTCCGCGGGTCAGCAGAAAGCCGTTGACGCCGGTGAGGACGGCCGAGACGGCGATGCCCACCAGGACCAGGCGCTGTCCCTGGACGCCCTGCCGCCAGGCCAGGGCGTAGATCAGCGCCCCGGTGAGCAGGCCGCCGGCGACGGCGCCGCCGGCCAGTGCGAGGGTGCCGCCGCCGGTGACGACCACGGCGAGGGCACCGGCCGCGGAGCCCTGGGTGAAGCCCAGCAGGTCGGGGCTGCCCAGCGGGTTGCGCACCAGGGACTGGAAGACCGCGCCGGAGAGTCCCAGCGCCGCGCCGACCAGCAGTGCGGCGACCGCTCTGGGCAGCCGCAGCTGGTTGACGACGAAGTCCTGGGTGGCGGTGCCGCCGCCGGCGGCCGTGCGCAGCACCTCGGCGATGCTCATCGGGTAGTCGCCGCTGCCGACGGTGTGCAGGGCGACGGCGACGGCCACCAGGGCGCAGCCGGCCGCCGCTGCGACCGCCCGGAGGCGTACGGGCAGGCTGACGGCCGTCCCCAGACGGAGGACCCTCATGCCGCGGCCGCCTTTCCCCGCCGGACCAGGTGGAGGAAGAGCAGTCCGCCGAGGACCGCGGTGACGGTCCCGACCTGGAGTTCGCCCGGCCTGCCCAGCACCCGGCCGAGGACGTCGGAGCCGAGCAGCAGCACGGGGGCGAGCAGGGCGCAGTACGGCAGCAGCCGGCGCAGGTCGGGGCCGGTGAGCGCGCGTACCAGGTGGGGGACCAGCAGGCCGACGAAGACCACGGGCCCGCAGGCGGCGGTGGCGGAGCCGCAGAGCAGGGTCACCGCCGCGATGGCGGCGGCGCGGACCAGGCCGGGGCGGGCGCCGAGCGCCCGCGCCTGGTCGTCGCCGAGGGCGAGGGCGTTGAGGGGGCGGGCCAGGGCGAGGGCGGCGGCGGTGCCGACGGCGATGAACGGCAGCACCGCGGTCACGGTGGAGGGCTGGGCGGCGGCCAGGGAGCCGACCGTCCAGAAGCGCATCCGGTCGAGCGAGGAGGTGTCGGTGAGCATCACCGCGTCGACGTAGGAGTAGAGGGTGGCGTTGAGGGCGGCTCCGGCGAGCGCCAGCCGGGCCGGGGTGGCGCCGCGTCCGCCGCCGACGGCGTGGACCAGGGTCGCCACGGCTGCGGAGCCGAGCAGGGCGAACCACACCCAGCCGCCGGGGGTGGAGACCCCGAGGAAGGCGGTGGCGGTGGCCACCGCCGCGGCGGCGCCCGCGTTGATGCCGAGCAGCCCGGGGTCGGCGAGCGGGTTGCGGGTGAGTGCCTGCATCACTCCGCCGGCCAGGCCCAGGGCGACTCCTGCGGCCAGGCCGAGCAGGGTGCGGGGCAGGCGCATCCGGTGGACGACGGTGTAGTCGGCGGATCCGCTGTCGAGGAGGCCGTGCCAGACCCCGGCGGGGGACAGGGGTCTGGCGCCGACTCCGATGCTCAGCACCAGGACGGCCAGCAGCGCCAGCAGTGCGGCGAGCAGGCCGAGCGCGGCGGGGCGGCCGCGGACCTGCGGCACCGTCCGGGCCGGGGCGCGGGGTGACGTGGTGACAGGCATGTGCGCTCTCCAAGGAACTTAGGTTAGGTTAACCTAACATCCACTCCCGGCCGGTCCGCACGAAAGGCTTCGTCATGCCTCACCCCCTCTCCCGCCGCGGTCTGCTGGCCGCCGGCGGCGCCCTCGGAGCCGGCGCCCTGCTCAGCGCCTGCGGCAGCACGGGAACCACACGGACGACGGGAGCAAAGGCGCCTGACGCCTCATCAGCAGCGCCCGGCACGGCGAACGGCCCCTGGTCGTACACCGACGACCGCGGGACGAAGGTCACCGCCCGCACCACCCCCCGGCGCATCGTCGCCTTCACCGGCACCGCCGCCGCCCTGGTCGACCTCGGCCTCCAGGACCGCATCGTCGGCGTCTTCGGCGAGACCATCCGGCAGGACGGCTCCCCCTCCGCCCAGGCCGGCGACCTCGACGTGCGGAAGGTGACCGTGCTCGGCAACGTCTGGGGCGAGTTCGGCATCGAGAAGTACGCCGCCCTCAACCCCGAGCTGCTGGTCACCCACACCTACGACGCCAAGGCGCCCGGCCTCTGGTACGTCCCGGACGAGAGCCGCGACCGGATACTCAAGCTGGCCCCCGCAGTCGCCGTCGACGTCGGCCACGCCTCGCTGCCGGTACCCATCCAGCGCTATGCCGACCTCGCCCGGTCTCTGGGCGCCGATCTGACCGCCAAGCGGGTCACCGACGCCAGGACCCGCTTCGAGCAGGCCGCCGAGACCGTGCGCCGGGCCGCGAAGGCCAGCGGCGGGCTGAAGGTGATGGCCTGTTCGGGAAGCGCCGACATCCTCTATGTCTCCAAGCCCGCCTCAGCCGCCGACCTTCGCTACTTCACCGAGCTGGGCGTGCGGTTCGTCGTCCCGGAGAAGACCGACGGCGGCGACTACTACGAGAGCCTCAGCTGGGAGAACGCCGGCAAGTACCACGCCGACCTGCTCCTGCTGGACAGCCGCAGCACCTCCCTGCAGCCCGGGGACCTCGCCTCCAAGCCCGCCTGGAACGACCTCCCGGCCGTCAGGGCGGGCCAGATCGCCGGCTGGGACGCCGTGCCGCGCTTCTCCTGGGCGGGTTCGGCACCGCTGCTGGAGAACCTGGCCAAGGCCCTCAGCGGCGCCCGCAGGCTCGGCTGACCTCAGCGGGACTCCGCCGCCGCCCGGTGGTGGGCCAGGTCCGGCACCAGCTCCGGCGCCGGGGCCGGCCCGGTCGTCACGATCCGGAACTCCCGGACGGTGACCGGGCACCCCTGGCCCACCAGCCCGGCGAGGGCGGCCAGCCGGTGGTTGCCGTCCAGCACCAGCCGACGGCCGCCGGGCAGGGCCCAGGTCGCGAGCACCAGCTCGATGCGCCGCCCGTCGGACTGGGCGTAGCGGCTGCGGATCGCCTCGACCCGCGCCCGGCGGTCCTCCGACAGGCAGCCGAGCCCCTCCGCCAGCCCCGCGAACCCCAACGGGACGGCGTCGCCATGGTCGTACGCCACCTCGGCGCCGTCCGCGGTGTACCAGGGCGCCGCGAACGCGTCGAGCTCGGCGGTCCCCCCGTAGGGCTGGAGATCGATGGTCAGCGCCCGTACCTCCGCCGCTCCCGCGGCCACCAGCGCGGCCAGGCGATCCCAGTCGAGAGCCACCCTGATGCGGTCGGGCCCCCGGGTGAAGTGCTCCCGGAACGCCTCGAAGGGGACCCGGTCACCGGGCACGTTCATCAGCGCCTCCGTCGTCGGTCCGATGCTGTCCGTCCATGCCTCGCGGCTCAGAGCCGAGCGGCGGGCACCCGCCTGCGCATGCTCCCGCAGCGCGGCGACCACCCGGCGGAAGGCGGCCCAGTCGTCCGCGGTCCAGTGGAGGTACGCGGTCAGCGAGGTGCGCAGGCCACGCTCCACCTGGGACAGCATCCCGGTCACCGCGCCCAGGTACTCCCGCTGCATCGGCTCCCGGGCGAGCCGGACCAGCGTCAGCCCCGCCCGGGCGTCGTACAGCGCCCGCAGGGTCCGGCCGGGGCGGAGGCCGTCGCGCAGCTCGGCTCCGGCGGACGACAGCATGGCGACCTTCTCGGTCAGCTCCAGGTCCGCCAGCGCCTCCTGGATCATCGTCTGGCGCCGCGCCAGCAGGATGCCCACGCCCACCGGGGTGACACCGCCCAGAACCACATTGGTGACCCAGTCGGACACCGTCCACGCCTCGTCCACCCCGACGAGCGCCAGATCGAGCAGCACAGCCACCACCGGCAGCACCAGTAACGGCCAGTAGTTCCACCAGAACCCGCGTAACCGCCGCCTTGTCACCACACCGCCGACTGTCCCAGCGGAGGGCCTTCGCCGGAAAGCCGTCGGCCCGCGGTTCAGCGGTCTTCAGCCGCTGTCAGCCCAACTCGCCGGACTTCACGGCGGCCATGAACGCCGCCCAGGCGGAGACGAAGGCCCGCACTCAGACCGCGCCGTGATCGGGCCAGCACTGGACCCGGACGACAAGGACCTGGAACAGACGCCGATGTTCCAGGTACCAGACGATCAGACGCCCCTCGGCATGGTCGAGCAGCGGGGAGACACCAGGCTCCTCGGCCGGGGGCTCACCGAGGTACCTGACGGCCGCTGCGTCCGCGAGCCTGCGGGCCAGCAGGTCGACCTGTGCGCGGATTCCGGGGCTCAGACCGCCCACGACCTGCTCGGGATCGGGCATGTACTCCCAGTCCCACTCCGTCACGCAGCCACCTCGCGGGATGCCTCGGCCAGGAGAGTGCTGATGGCGACGGATGCCCGCTGCACTTCCGCGCGATCGGTCGACCGCGCGACGGCCTCCTCCAGTTGCCGCAACCTGGCGGCCCTCGCTGGATAACGCCGGAGTGCCACGAAGACCCCCCAGCGGTGGAGGAAGGTGTGCATGGGCACGGTGCTGTCGGTCTGCACCGCTTCCTGCCACGCTCCATGGAACTCGCGCTCGAAACGCACCGCCTCCGCGAGGTCGATCGTGGCGACGGCCACACGCAGGGCGCCTTCGGTCAGCGGCGGCATGGGAAACAGCGCCTCGTGTTCACCGTGATGTGCTGGCTCTGCGCTCACCGGGCTCGCTCTCCTTCGGTCATCCGATGGCCGTCCGGAGCGATGCGCTCCTGCCGACCGTCCCAGTGTGCCGCAGGCCACCGACAGCCCGGCCGAACGCTCGGCAACATGACGCCCGGAACACCCGGCGGCCCCCGCAGCAGATCGGCCCGGCGGCGCCTGTGCCCGCATGACGTCCGCCCAGCGCTGGGCCGCACGTCCTCGGAGCAGTACCGGCAGGACGGAGCGGCTCAGCTGCGCGCAGCCGCTGTCAGCCCAGCTCGCCCGACTTCACGGCGGCCGTGAACGCCGCCCATGCGGAGGACCGGAAGACCAGCGCCGGGCCCTGCGGGTCCTTACTGTCCCGCACCGGAACGACGCCGGGGAATCCTGGGGCCACCTCGACGCACTCGCCGCCGTTGTCCCCGCTGTAGCTGCTCTTGCGCCATGCTGCGGCGCCCAAGTCGTGCTTCGTCATGGTGGCCGTACCCCTCCATCAGGCTGGTGATCAGGATCATCGACTCATGGACCGTCAGGCACTGCGCTCTGAGCACATCATAGGCGCGCTCATGCCTTGCGATCACTGCCGGATCGTCCCCGAAGTGGCCCCGGTCGAGGCTCTCCGAGTACGCCCATCGATGGCCGTCCGGAAGGGTCAGCATGGTCATGGACGTGTTGGGCCGCCTCAGTTCCGGCCGGTCGAAGGGCGCCACCTGAAGCACGATGTTGGGACGCCGGGCGATCTCCAGCAGGTGCCCCAGCTGCCCGCGCATCACTGCGGCCCCGCCCACGTTCATCCGGATCGCGCTCTCGTCCAGGACGACCACGAGAGAAGCCGAGTCGTCCACCAGGAAGCGTCGCTGCCTGCTCATCCGGGCGGCGACCCGCTCCTCGGCCCCCTCGGCCCCGCCTCGGGAGAAGAGCGCCCGCGCATAGTCCTCGGTCTGCAACAGGCCGGAGATCCGGGCGAGTTGGAACTGCCGGATCGTGACGGCCTCCGCCTCCATGTCCGCGTACCGCTGGAACCAGTCCGGGTGCTCCACCTCCGCGTACCAGTCCACCTGGGCCCAGAGCCTGGTCATCAGGCCGCCGGTGCCCAGGACCCGGTCGCAGCCCTCGGCGAAGCCCCGTTGCGGGACCCGGCCGCCCCGCTCGATGCGGCAGACCAGCGACGGGTCGACATGGAGCAGCCTGGCCAGCTCACCCTGCGAGTAGGACCTGGCCTCGCGGGCGTGGCGCAGTTCCGCCCCGAAGAGGGCGGCCGGGTTGCCGGCCGATCCGCGTTCGGTCCGTCGACGGGCCACAGACCCACCCCCTGTTGACAGTGCCGTCTGGCAATGGCTCACCACTCGTCACCGTAGTCACGATCCGCAATGCTTGGTGACTGAACGAAGCGATTTCATCGCTGTGAGTAGTCGGGAGCGCTTGTCATGGCTGATCCTCAGGTCGCCATCACGCCGAAGGGCGAGGCGGAGTGGTGGTTCGCCCGGCATCCGGTGTCGGCAAGGTCGGCACGGCGGATGCTGCGGTACTTCCTGGCGATCCATGAGTCGCCGCAGTACCGGGACGCAGCAGAGCTGGTGGTGGGCGAACTGGTCGCCAACGCGGTACGGCACGCCCGGGTGTCGCCGGGCCGGGAGATCTGCGTCCGCTTCGCGATCGACCCCGGGCGGCTGCGCGTCGAGGTCTCCGACGCGGACGGGGCCGCCCTCCCCCGGCGGCGGGAGGCGGACGAGGAGGCGGAGTCGGGCAGGGGGCTGGCCGTGCTGGACGCGCTGGCCGAGGCCTGGGGCTGCGAGCCCCGCGCCTGCGGTGTCGGCAAGACGGTCTGGGCGACGCTCGGCCCCGGCCGGCGCGGCTGAACGGCCGGCCGGGGCAGCCGGGGTCAGACGAGCGGCAGCCCGGGGGCCGGGTAGGCGTCCATCAGCGCCTTGACCTCGGCCCGGACCTTGACGACCGTCTCCTCGTCGCCGCCGCGGGCGGCGGTGACCACCCGGTCGATCCACTCGGCGACGGTGGCCATCTCGGACTCGGGAACGCCCCGCGAGGTCAGCGAGGGGGTGCCGATACGGATGCCGGAGGGGTCGAAGGGCTTGCGGGTGTCGTAGGGGACGGTGTTGTAGTTGACCACGACGCCCGCCCGGTCCAGGGCCTTGGCGGCGACCTTGCCGGGGACGTCGCGGCCGGTGAGGTCGATCAGCAGCAGATGGTTGTCGGTGCCGCCGGAGACCAGGTCGAAGCCGCGGGCGGCCAGCTGCTCGCCCAGCGCCCGGGCGTTGGCGACGACCTGGTGGGCGTAGCCGCCGAACTCCGGCGTGGCGGCCTCGCGCAGGGCGACGGCGATGGCGGCGGTGGTCTGGTTGTGCGGACCGCCCTGGAGGCCGGGGAAGACGGCCCGGTCCACCGCGCGGGCGTGCTCCTGGCGGCACATCAGCATGGCGCCGCGCGGACCGCGCAGGGTCTTGTGGGTGGTGGTGGAGACGACGTCGGCGTGCGGCACCGGGGAGGGGTGGGCGCCCCCGGCGATCAGCCCGGCGATGTGGGCGATGTCGGCGACCAGGACGGCGCCCACCTCCCGGGCGATCTCCGCGAACCCGGCGAAGTCGATCACCCGGGGGACGGCGGTGCCGCCGCAGAAGATCAGCTTGGGCCGCTCCGCCAGTGCCAGGTCCCGCACCTCGTCCAGGTCGATGCGGCCGGTGTCCCTGCGCACGCCGTACTGCACGCCGCGGAACCAGGTGCCGGTGGCGGAGACGCCCCAGCCGTGGGTGAGGTGGCCGCCCATCGGGAGCGACATGCCGAGCACGGTGTCACCGGGCTGCAGGAACGCCAGGTAGACGGCGAGGTTGGCGGGGGAGCCCGAGTACGGCTGGACATTGGCGTGGTCGACGCCGAAGAGGGCCTTGGCCCGGTCGATCGCCAGCGACTCGACCTGGTCGATGTTCTGCTGGCCCTCGTAGTAGCGCTTGCCCGCGTAGCCCTCGGAGTACTTGTTCTGCAGCACCGTGCCGGAGGCCTCCAGCACGGCCTGCGAGACGTAGTTCTCGCTGGGGATCAGCCGCAGGGTGTCGGCCTGGAGCCGTTCCTCGGCGCCGATCAGTGCGGCGAGCTCGGGGTCGGCTGCGGCAAGGGCGGGGTGGCGGTCATGGAGTGCGGTCATCGCGTGTCTCCCGGGTCGGTCGTGCGGTACGACTGCTGACCCGGGTGCCCAGGCGGACGGCGTCCCGGAGGTGCTGCTGAGCCGCTTCCCCGTGGTCGTTTCCACGCAGTTCGCCAGTCGCGGCACCGGCCATTCTAGCGGCGGGCGCCCGGGGGGACGGGAGAACACGGCCCGGCCGGGGAAGTACCAGAACAAGACACCCACCCGGTCAACGGCGACCCACGGAGACGAACATGAGCGAACGGCCGACCCTCAGTGCCGCCCTGGTCGCGGCAGCCGACGCCCACAGCGCCCACAACTACCATCCGCTGCCGGTGGTGGTCGCCGAGGCCGAGGGCGCCTGGATGACCGATGTGGAGGGCCGCCGCTACCTCGATCTGCTGGCGGGCTACTCGGCGCTCAACTTCGGGCACCGCCACCCCCGGCTGGTGGCCGCCGCCGCGGCGCAGCTGGAGCGGGTCACCCTCACCTCACGCGCCTTCCACCACGACCGCTTCGCCGCCTTCTGCGCCGACCTCGCCGAGCTGTGCGGCATGGAGGCGGTGCTGCCGATGAACACCGGCGCGGAGGCGGTGGAGACGGCGGTGAAGACCGCCCGGCTGTGGGGCTACAAGGTCAAGGGGGTACCGGCGGGCGAGGCGCGGATCGTGGTCGCGGCGGGCAACTTCCACGGCCGCACCACAACCGTGGTCTCCTTCTCCACCGACCCGGAGGCCCGGGACGGCTTCGGGCCGTTCACCCCCGGCTTCGACGTGGTCCCGTACGGGGACCGGGCGGCCCTGGAGGCGGCGGTGGGCGACCGTACGGTCGCGGTGCTGCTGGAGCCGATCCAGGGCGAGGCCGGGGTGCTGGTGCCGCCGCCGGGCTATCTGGCCGCCGCCCGGGAGATCACCCGGCGCAGCGGGGCGCTGCTGATCGCGGACGAGGTGCAGTCGGGTCTGGGGCGCACCGGGCGGACGTTCGCCTGTGAGCACGAGGGGGTCCAGCCGGACGTCTATGTGCTGGGCAAGGCGCTGGGCGGCGGCATCGTGCCGGTGTCCGCGGTGGTCTCCTCGCGGGCCGTCCTGGATGTCTTCACCCCGGGCAGCCACGGCTCCACCTTCGGCGGCAATCCGCTGGCGTGCGCGGTGGCGTCGGAGGTGGTGGCGATGCTGCGCACCGGGGAGTACCAGCAGCGGTCGGCCGAGCTGGGCGAGTATCTGCACGGCGAGCTGGCCGAGCTGGCGGCGTCGGGCGTGGTGCGGGCGGTGCGGGGGCTGTCGCTATTACACATCT
>NZ_LIQR01000531.1 GCF_001418575.1 Peterkaempfera griseoplana | reverse complement strand
GGCTGACCGGGGTGGGGGTGAACACCGCGGCCTTGTGGATCTTCCACCACCTGCTCGGCATCAACCACCTGCTGGGTGCCGCCCTCGCCACCCAGGCCTCCACGGCCTGGAACTTCGCCCTGGTGGAGGCGCTGGTGTACCGCGGCAGGGGCAACGGCAGCCGCCGCGGCCGGGCCGGGCGCTTCTTCGCCCTCAACAACCTGCTGCTGCTCGCACGGCTGCCCTTCCTGGAACTGATGGTGCGGGCGGGGACCGGGGTGCTGACCGCCAACGCGGTGACGCTGGTACTGCTGTTCCTGCTCCGCTTCCTCCTCAGTGACCGGGTCATCTACGGCGCCGGCGACCGGTCTGCCCGCGAGGCCAAGGGCCGCGACCCGGTACGGCTGCTGATCGACCCGGTGGCCGGCCCGTCCGGGCCCGCCACGGCCCGCGCCTCCACCGACCGGCTCGCCCGCAAGCGTTCCGCCTACCTGCCGTACCGCTACGACATCGCCGGCACGGTCACCATCGGCTCCCAGATCCGCCTGCCGGAGCTGGAGTTCTTCCGTGCGCAGTGGGTGCCCGACAACGAGTGCGACATCACCGTCCGGGTCGGCGACGTCGGACGGCGCATCCCTCGCCGCCGGGCCGCGATGATCGAGTACACCGGGCCGACGACGCTGCGGTACGAGGAGCACCTGGGGCGGCTCGGCGCCAACTTCCGGATCGAGCTGGGGGAGACCGTCGCGGTGGAGGTGGGGCCGCTGCTGGCGCGCTCCCCGCACGTCGTCTACACCAATGTCGTCGAGGCCCTGCTGCGTTTCGTGCTGATCTCGCGGGGACGGATGCTGCTGCACTCGGCCTGCGTGGAACTGGACGGCACCGGGGTGATGCTCTCCGCCCTGACCGACACCGGGAAGACCGCGACCGTGCTGCGCCTGCTGCGCGAGCACGGTGGCAGGTTCCTGTCGGACGACATGACGCTGGTGGACGAGTCGGGGACGGCCGTCTGCTTCCCCAAGCCGCTGACCATCAGCTCGCACACACTGCGGGCCGTGCACGCCGACGACCTGACCAGGGCCGAGTGGCGGCGTCTGCAGTGGCAGAGCAGGCTGCACTCCAAGGGCGGCCGCTCGATCGCCCTGGTGCTCAGCCGCTTCAACCTGCCCATCATGGGCATCAACGCGCTCACCCAGATCCTGGTGCCGCCGCCCAAGTACACCGTCGACCGCCTGGTCCCCTGCCGTCTCGGCAGCTCCACCCGGGTACGGGAGCTGTTCGTCATCGAACGCGGCGCGCCGCGCCTCGCCGACCTCGGGCACGAGGAGACCGTCGAGCGGATGCTGGTCAACACCGACGACGCCTACGGCTTCCCGCCCTTCCGCTATCTGGCACCGGCGGTCACCATCGGCGGACTCGACCACGCCGCGCTGCGGCGGCGCGAGCGCGAGATCCTCAGCGGCTTCCTGTCCCACGTGCGGGCCCGGGTGCTCGCCTCCGACCGCTTCGGCTGGTCGGAGGAGATTCCCCGGCTCCTGGCGAGCGGCACCCCGGCGGAGCCCCCCGCGCCGGTCGTCGCACCGGCCCCGACCGGGCCGCCGGCCACCGACAGCTGGCCCCGCTGGGGGATCCGCCTCGCCCCGGAGGGACTGGCGTGACGGACGCGGCGGACCGGCACCGTTCCGCAGCCCGGCCCGGGTCCGGGTCCGGGAAGAACCGCAGGGGGAAGGCCCACCACCAGTGACGCAGCTTCTCGTCATGGCGCTCTACGCGCCGGCCACCATGGCGCTCTTCCTCGTGGCCGTCACCACACTCGCCTGGATGATCGACTCCTGGAGGACTCCGCACGCCGTGGGCCAGATGCCCTTCCCGGCGCCGGACGAACCCCGGCTCTCCTTCTCCCTTCTGGTGCCCGCGCGCCACGAGGAGGCCGTGCTGGCGCACACCGTCCGCCGCCTGCTGCGGCAGGACCACCCGGACTTCGAGGTCCTGGTGGTCGTCGGCGACGACGACCCCGGCACCGCGGCGGTGGCCCACCGCCTCGCCGCGGAGGACCGCCGGGTCCGGGTCGTGGTCGACGAGAGCGTGCCAAAGAACAAGCCCAAGGGCCTGAACACGGCGCTGCCCCACTGCCGGGGCCAGATCGTGGGCGTCTTCGACGCGGAGGACGTGGTCGCGCTCACCCTGCTCACCCATGTGGACGCCTGCTTCCGCGCCGAGCGGGCCCATGTGGTGCAGGGCGGGGTGCAGCTGATGAACTACCGCTCCAGCTGGTGGTCGCTGCGCAACTGCCTGGAGTACTTCTTCTGGTTCTCCAGCCGACTGCACTTCCACGCCCGCAACGGCTTCATCCCGCTCGGCGGCAACACCGTCTTCGTCCGCACCGACCTGCTGCGGCTGGCCGGCGGCTGGGACGCCGACTGCCTCGCCGAGGACTGCGAGCTGGGCATCCGGCTCAGCACCGCAGGCGCCCGGGTGGCCGTCGCCTACAGCCCGGAACTGGCCACCCGGGAGGAGACCCCGCCCACCCTGCGCGGCCTGGTCAAGCAGCGCACCCGCTGGAACCAGGGCTACCTCCAGGTGCTGCGTCGCGGCGCCTGGCGGCGGCTGCCGGGCCGCGGCCGGCGGCTGATGGCCCGTTACCTGCTGGCGATGCCGTATCTTCAGGCCTTCTCCGGCCTGCTGGTGCCGGTGTCGGCGGTCACCGCCCTGCTGCTCAAGGCGCCGGTCCTGTTCGTGCTGCTCACCTTCCTGCCGCTGGCGCCCACGCTGGCCACCCTGGTGGTCGAGGTGGTGGGGCTCGCCGAGTTCAACCGGATGTTCGAGCTCGGGGTGCGGCCGCGCGACTATCTCAAGCTGGTGATCGGGGCCGTCCCCTACCAGCTGCTGCTCGCGACCGCCGCGGTGCGCGCGGCGGTACGGGAGTTCCGCGGCGAGCGCGGCTGGGAGAAGACCGAGCACGTGGGCGCCCACCTGGACGCAGCCGGCAGGTCGCCCGCCGCGGCCGCCGCACCCGCCGGTGAGGACACCCTCAGCGTCGGAGGCGCCTGATGGCACTGCCGCTCTACGACCGCACCCTGCCCCCACTGGACATCACCCTCGAGGGCGCCCCGCCGCCACGCCGGCCGCTGGCCCGCCGCATCGGCCGCCGCCTGCGGGGGCTGATCCGGGCCCACCGCGACGACCTGCCGCTGGTGCTGCTGCTCACCACCGCAGCCGGCGTGGTGCACGCACTGGGCATGTACGGCTCCCCCGCCCGCTTCGACGACGAGGGCACGTACACCGCCTACGCCTGGGCCGTCCAGCACCGGCACGCCCTCGGCCACTACACCTACTGGTACGCCCACCCGCCGCTGGGATGGCTGCAGATCGCCGCCTGGAACGTCCTCACCGGATGGCTCCACCACCCGCCCTACGCGGTGGGCGGCACCCGCGAGTTCATGCTGCTCTGCAAGCTGGTGTCGGTGCCGCTGCTCTACGGCCTGGCCGCCCGGGTCGGCCTGCGCCGCCCCGGGCGGGTGCTGGCGGTGGCCCTGTTCGCCTTCAGCCCGCTGGCCGTCTACTTCACCAGGGCGGCGCTGCTGGACAACATCGTCACTCCGTGGCTGCTCGCCGCATTCTTCTTCGCGGCCTCGCCGCGCCGCAGCCTGCGGGCCGCCACCGCGTCCGCGGTCTGCCTCGCGGTCGCCGTGCTCAGCAAGGAGACGGCGCTGCTCTATCTGCCGGCCGTGCTGGCCCTGCTGGTGCAGCACAGCGACCGCCGCACCCGCCGGTTCTCCCTGGGCCTGTTCGGGGCCTGGTTCACCCTGCTGTGCGCCGCCTATCCGCTGTTCGCGCTGCTCAACAACGAGCTGCTCACCGGCCCGGGGCACGTCAGCCTGGAGTGGGCGGTGCGCTGGCAGCTCTCCGGACGGCAGGGCAGCGGCAGCATCTTCGACCCGGCCAGCACCGCGCACGCCGTGATCCGCAGCTGGCTCGACCAGGACGCCTGGCTGCCGCGGCTGGCCCTGCTGCTGGTGGTGCCCGGACTGCTGATCCGGCGTACCCGGGCGGTGGCCCTCGCCTTCGCCATCCAGGTGGTGCAGCTGCTGCGTGGCGGCTACCTGCCGTACCCGTACGTCATCGCCATGATCCCCTTCGCGGCCCTCACCGTGGCCGGGGTCCTCGACTGGCTGTGGGACCGCGGCCGGCTGCCGCTGCCCGCCCGGCTGCGACAGCGCGGCGCCGCAGTGCAGCACACGCCGGGGCGCCGCTCGCCGGGGCGGCTCGGCTGGTCCGCGGCGGTGGCGGCGGGGTGCGCATGGCTGTTGCTCAGCGTCGGCCACGCCTGGTCCTATCCGCTGCACGATCTGCGGGCAGTCGACCGGGACCGGGGCAAGGCCGAGGCGCTGGCCTGGGTGGAGAGCCATGTGCCGCACTCCGCCTACCTGGTGGTGGACGACAGCTTCTGGGTGGACCTGGTGCAGGCCGGATTCCCCGCCGACCACGTCGTCTGGTACACCAAGCTGGACGTCGACCCGGCCGTGCGGATCCCGCACCGGCCGCAGTGGGCCGGCATCGGCTATGTGCTGCTGGACCGTCAGGACGAGCTCTCGGTGCATCTGCAGTCCGACGGCACGCCCTCGAAGGACACCAGGGACCTCTTCCCCACGCTGGGCGCGGCCCTCTCCCACAGCACCCCCGTGGCGCGGTACGGCACCGGGCTGGACGCGATCAGCGTGCGCAGGGTCGACCCCGGCAGCGGCGACCCGGGCACCGCGCCCGGGCTCGGCAGACCCGGCACGCCATGACCACCGCACGGCGCCACCCGGCGTCGCCACCCCTTCCGCAGCGCAGCCGGACGCCGGGCCGGCGGGCCCTGCTGGGCCTCGCCCTGGCCGTCACCGTCTCGGGCTCGGCCTCCCGCGCCGAAGGCCGGGCGGCCGGAGGCGGTGTCTGTGGCACGGACGCGCTGCAGGCCAGGGTGGTGGCCGACCTCGCGCGCTACGCCGACTGGCTGCGGAGCAACGCCGCCGCCGGCTACGTCGGCGAGGTGGGCTGGCCCTCGGGCCCGGACGCGGACCGCTGGAACGCGCTGGCCGACACCTGGTACCGGGCCGCCGACCGGCTGGGGCTGCCGGTCACCGCCTGGGCCGCGGCACGCTGGCCGGCCGGCTACCGCCTCGCGGTCTACCGGGCCGGACGGGGGTCGGGCGCGCTGGACACCGCGGGCCCGCAGGCGGCGGTGGTGGAACGGCACCCCGGCGGGAACGGCACGGCGCGGGGCGTGGCCCTGGCCGACGGATCGTTCGGAACGGGGACGGCGTCGCCCCGGTACGACAGCGGGCACCCGGGCCGGTACGGCTACGACTACTCCTATCCGGGCGGCGCCTCCTACGCGTTCCTCGCCTCGCGGGGGATCCGGTTGGTGCGCCTGGCGCTGGCCTGGGAGCGGCTGCAACCGGTGCCCGGCGGTCCCCTCCACGCTGCGGAGCTGGCCCGGGTGCGCAGCTCTCTGACCGCTGCGTACCGGCACGGGCTGCGCGTCCTGCTCGACCTGCACGGCTACGGCGACTTCCGATCGGCCGCCGCCGGTGGCCCCCGGACGGTGCTGCTGGGCTCGGCGGGGCTGCCGGCCCCCTCGCTCGCCGACTTCTGGGCCCGGCTCACCACCGCCACCCTGGCCGATCCGGCTGTCGTGGGGTACGGCCTGCTCAACGAAGCCTCCCGTCTGCCGGTGCACGGCGCGGCCGGGGCGCGGCTGTGGGAACAGGCATCCCAGCAGGCGGTCACCGCCGTCCGCCGGTCCGGCGGGGGCGGGGTGGTCTCGGTGGGCGGCTACGCCCGCAGCGGCCCCGCCGCCTGGGGAGAGCTGCATCCCCGCGCATGGATCGCGGACCCGGCCCACCGAACCGTCTACGAGGCCCACGCCTACTTCGACTCCGACGGCAGCGGCCGCTACACCGCCTCCTACGCGGAGGAGCTGGACCGCGCCCGTGCACACCACCCGGCCGCGGCCTGCCTGCCCGCGACCGCCTCCCCCGGCAGGAAGGAACCGCTGTGAGACCGCGGCCCCCCTCCCGTACCGTGAGCGCCGTCGCCGCGCTGCTCACCCTGACAGCCGGTGTGCTGGTCGCCACGTCGCACCGGCACACTCCCCGCACCCCGGCGCCGCTCGCCAACCAGCGGCCCGCTCGTCTGCCGGCGGGCGGCGACCCGGCCCCGGTCCGGGTCGGCGGATCCGGCTCCCCGGGCACCCGGGCGGTCGACTGCCCGACCGGCTCGGAACCCGGGATCATGCTCACCTCCGCCGTCTTCGACCCCCAGCCGGTACGCGGCTCGCTGTTCGGCAGGCGCAACTACCGCATCCTGCTCCAGGGCACGGTCAACAACGAGACCGACGCCGCCCTGACGGTGCTGGAGGTGACCGCATCCGTCCGCGGCAAGCCGTGGAAGGCACGGATCACCGCTCCGCGGACGGTGCCGCCGCAGAGTTCACGGCCGGTCCGGATCGAGGGCGTCTTCCACAGCGCCGCCGCCGGCCCGGCGCAGATCACCGCCCAGCTGTCCTGGCAGTGGCGGAAGGCGGCGCTGCGCCCCTGCGGGGAACAGGGCCTCATCGAGGACGACTGACCCACCGGCCCACCCACCGACGGAGGAGCCCCCATGCCCGCCACCGAAGCACCGCACCACGGACCCGCCCTCCGCTCCAGACCGTTCCGCCGCGCCCTCGCGGTGCCGCTGGCGCTGGTCCTGCTGGTCAGCCTGCGCCTGGGATGGAGCGCCGCCCCGCCGGCGACCGCGGCCACCCTCACCACCGTCACGGCCGCCGCCGACGCCACGGTGCAGTCCGACGCCCCCGACTCCAACGACGGCACCGACCCGGTGCTCACCGCCCGGGCGCTCTCCGACACCAAGCCCGAGGCGGACAGCTATCTGAAGTTCACCGTCTCCGGGCTCACCGCGCCCCCCGCCGGGGTGCAGCTCCAGCTCTACAGCTACGCGACCACGGCCACCGGTGTCCGGCTGTGGACCGGCGGCAGTGACTGGACCGAGACGGGTATCACCTTCGCCAACCGGCCGGCCAGGGGGTCCACCATGGTCGCCGCGATGACCAACCTGGCCGCCGACACCTGGGCCTCCGCCGACGTGAGCAGCGTGGTCACCGGCAACGGCACCTACACCTTCGTCATCGACACCACCTCCACCCTGGGCAAACAGTTCGCCGCCCGGGAGACGACCGGCCGCGCCCCGCAGCTGGTCGTCAACACCTCCCCGGGCCCCTCGGTGACCGCGGTCTCCGGCTCGGGGCAGACCACGGCCACCGGGACGGCGTTCGCGGCGCCGCTCGTCGCCGAGGTGGACGACGCCTCCGGCGGGCCCGTGCCCGACGTCCCGGTGACCTTCACCGCGCCCGCCACCGGGGCATCGGCCGCCTTCGCCGGAGGCTCGGCCTCGATCACCGTGGCGACCGACGCTTCGGGCAGGGCCACCTCACCGGCGCTGACGGCCAACGCAGCCGCCGGGTCGTACGCGGTCACCGCCACCACGACCGGAGCCGCGGGCCCGGCCTCCTTCACGCTCACCAACGGGACGCCGCCGCCGACCTCCTCGCCCTCCCCGACCTCCTCGCCCTCCCCGTCGCCGTCGCCGTCCACGACGTCCGGCGGCGGCATCGCCGCCACCGGAGGCAGCGGGCAGAGCGCCATGGTGGGACGGGCCTTCGCGGCGCCGCTGACGGTGGCGGTGAGCGGCGCGGGGGCGGGGGTCACCGTCACCTTCGGCGCGCCCGCCACCGGCCCCTCCGGGACCTTCCCCGACGGGACGACGCAGGCGACCGCCATGACCGGCGCCGACGGCACCGCCACCAGCCCCGTGCTCACCGCCGGCGCGTCGGCGGGCGGTTTCGCGGTGACCGCCACGGCTGCGGGCGTCCCGGGCTCCGCCAAATTCTCCCTCACCGCCACCGACCCGGTGATCGTGGCGGCGGGCGACATCGCCTGTCCGGCCGGGAAGGCGGCCACCGCCACCTCGTGCCAGCAGCAGGCCACCTCCGACCTGGCGCTGAGCCTCCACCCCGACGCGGTGCTGCCGCTCGGCGACGACCAGTACGAACTGGGCGCGCAGAGCGACTTCCAGTCCGTCTACGGCCCCGGCTGGGGGCGGATGGACCCGATCGCCCACCCCGCCCCGGGCAACCACGAGTACGGCTACATCGGCAGCGCCATCGAGCCCACCGGCGGCGCCGGGTACTTCTCCTACTACGGCGACCGCTCGCACCCCCTGGCACCGGGCTGCACCAGCCTGTGCACCTCCTGGTACAGCTGGGACATCGGCGGGTGGCACCTGATCTCGCTGGACAGCCAGTGTGCGGTGATCGGGGGCTGCAACCCCGGCAACCCCGAGTACAAGTGGCTGCAGGCGGACCTCAACGCGCACACCAACAGCTGCGTGCTCGCCTACTGGCACATCCCGGTCTACTCCAGCAGCCAGGACCACCAACCGGACATGCAGGCCATCTACAGCCTGCTGTACGCCAAGGGCGCCGACGTGGTGCTGACCGGCCACGCCCACTTCTACGAGCGGTTCGCCGGACAGGACGGGGCGGGCAACGCCGACCCGGTGAAGGGGATCCCCCAGTTCGTCGTCGGCACCGGCGGCCGGAGCTTCTTCAGCATCCGGCCGACGCCCGCGGCGAACAGCGTGTCACGGATCGCCAACACCTTCGGCGTGCTCCAGATGACCCTCTCCCACAACGCGTACAGCTGGAACTTCGTCCCGGCCAACGACGGAGGCTCCACCGACAGCGGCAGCGGGAGCTGCCACTGAGGCGCCACCCGCGCCCGGCCCGCCGCCCGCGCCCCTCAGGCGCCGCCCTCGTGGACGCTGAAGGCGGAGCGGCGGGCGGCGCGGGCCACCGCCGGATCCGGGTGGGTCGAGGCGACCGCGGTGAGGACCGAGGCGGCGCGCGGGTGCCCCGACTGCCGCGCCCGGGTGAACAGCCGGTTGGGATCGCCCACCGCGGCCGCCTCCACGTGGCCGACCAGCAGGGCGGTGTCGCCGTGGTCGAGCACCGCGGCTCCGGTGTCCACCCAGAGCCAGGCGGCGTCCTCCCGGCTGAGCACGTCCGCGGGCACCACTCCGCCCTCGTCCGACTGCTCGGCCAGCCACAGCAGCGCGTACGGGCGCAGCACCGGCTCCTCGGCCGCGGCCCGTACGGCCTGCTCGGCCGTGCCGCCGGCCACCCGCAACGCCTCGAAGGCGAGCCCGCGCACCAGCGCGTCGTCGCCGCGGGCCGCCTCCAGCAGCTCGGAGACCGCCCGGTCGACGGGGCGGGCCGCCACCCAGGCCCGGTACTCGGCGCGGGCCGGGCCCGGCGAGTAGCGGGCGCAGGCGGTGAGCAGCTCCAGGGCGCTCTGCTCGATGTGCCCGGCGGCGGTCTGCGCCACCGTGCAGATCTCCTCCAGCTTGGCCCGTACGGCCCAGTGGCCCAGCGGGGAGAGCCGCACCGAGGGCTCGCCCTCGCCCGGCTCGCGGACCACGGCGCCGACGGCGGTGAGGCCGTCCAGCATCCACTCCAGCACCGCGGCGACGTCGGAGGGCGCCGGCGGGGCGCCGGTCTGCTGCTCGTCCTCGCCGGGCTCGCTGCCGCGGACCGCGGAGACCGCGGAGGCGGCGTGCGGCACCGGGGAGAGCGCGGCCAGGCCGGTCCCCGCGCCGTGGCGGCGCTCGTCCAGGCCGCGGCGCAGCAGTTCCATCAGCTCCCCGTCGGGGACGGGCGCGTCCACCAGATGGAGGAAGGAGAGCAGCTGCGGTGCCTGGTCCACGGCCTGTCCGGCGAGCACCGCGAAGACGC
>NZ_LIQR01000530.1 GCF_001418575.1 Peterkaempfera griseoplana | reverse complement strand
CCCTCCCACGCGACCACCGGGCCCCCGCCACCGGCCCCGTGGGCAGGCTCGGACGCTCCCTCCACCGCGTCCGCGGAGCGGCGCCGGAATGCCCCGGGAGGCATGCCGACCAGCTCGGTGAAGCGGGCGGTGAACGTGCCCGGCGACGCACAGCCGACCGCGAGGCAGACCTCGCCGACGCTGAGGTCACCGTGGCGCAGCAGCGCGGCCGCGCGCTCGACCCGACGGGCCGTCAGATACCCGTACGGTGAATCGCCGTAGGCGGCCCGGAACTGCCGGCTGAGGTGACCGGCGGCCATCCCCGCACCACGGGCCAGCGCCACCACGTCCAGCGGCCGGCGGTACTCCCGGTCGATCCGGTCGCGGACACGGCGCAGCCTTGCGAACTCGGTCAGACGGTGCGCCTGGATCAGCGCACGCCGCCACTCGGGCAGACACATGGGACCCTCCCCTTTTTTCCATGGATGCCGGTGAGCGCCCGGGGTGCCCGCCGACGGCGGACACCCCGGGCGCTCGGTGACGATGACCGGCCGGCGGGAACCGGCGGCCGGCCGGGTGACCGCCGCACCCCGCCGGGACCGGTTCCCTGCCCGGTCCGGGCCGGTGCGGCCGCGTCGGTGCGCGTGCGGCTCAGCGGAGTTCCTGGATGCGGACCAGGTTGCCCGCGGGGTCGCGGAAGGCGCAGTCGCGGATGCCGTACGGCTGCTCGGTCGGCTCCTGGACGACCTCGGTGTCCCCGGCCTGCACCTTCTCGAAGACGGCGTCCAGGTCCGGGGTGGCCAGCAGGATCCAGCCGTAGGTGCCCTTGGCCATCATCTCGGTGATGGTGCGGCGCTCGTCCTCGGTGACTCCCGGGTCCACGGCCGGCGGCGCCAGGAGGATGGAGGTGTCGGGCTGTCCGGCAGGACCGACCGTGATCCAGCGCATCCTGCCCTGCCCGACGTCGCTGCGGACCTCGAAGCCGAGGACGTCGCGGTAGAAGGCGAGCGACGCGTCCGGGTCGTCGTGCGGCAGGGAGCTCATATGAATGGTGATGTTCATGATGTGCAGGCTAGAAGCGGTCCGGTGTCCGCGCTTCTCGATTCCTGACCGATCCGGCCGTGCGCGGACCGGGTCGCGCGCGGACACCCATCGGTACCGCCCGGCAGACCTGGGCGTTTCCCCGGGACACCCCGGGCCCGGCACGGGCGGGTTCCGGGCCGGACGGTCGGCCCGGCCGGGTGTGCCGGGCTGCCGCCCCGGTCCGGTGCCCGCCGCGTCGGCGTTTGGTTTCCGGCCCCGGGGACACTGTGCGGCCATGGTTGCGGCCCGAGTGCACGACGTTCTCCCGGAATGGGACGCCTTCGTCCACGCCGTGCGGGCGCGAAGGCCCGGCGACGGCACCTGGTGCGAGGCGTGGACCGTGCGCGACGTCCTGATCCACCAGACCGGCAACGCCGAGGAACTGGCCCGGGTGCTCGCCGCCCACCTGGCCGGTTCGCCCGTGGAGACCCGGGGCTTCGACCGGGAGGCCCCGTACCGGGCCATGCCCGCCCCCGACCTCTGGTCGGCGTTCACCGCCCACTGCGAACGGCTGGCCGACGTCACCGAGGCGGCCGCCCGCGACCTGCCGCCCGACACCGACATCGTGTGGACCGGGCGGCATGTGAATCCGGCCTTCTTCGCCGAGCACATGCGGGAGGAACTGGTCCTGCACCGCTGGGACCTGACCGGGGACGACAGCGCGGCGGTACGGGCGCTCGCCGAGCCGTGGATGACCGAGCACAGTGTGAACCAGGTCGGCCTGCCGCTGCTGCGCCGGGGATCGGCCGCGCTCGGCCTCGACGGCGGCGGCCGGGTCGAGGGGCGACTGCGGGTGCCCGGCACGGACGACGTGGTGATCACGGCCGATGCCGACGGCACCGGCATCGGTTTCGCCGCCCCGCACGGCCCGGCCACCATCGAGAGCGACGCGGCCGTACGCACCCTCCTCCTCTGGGGACGCCGTCCCGCGGACCCCTCGCGCTGGCACAGCGACGCGGGACCGGAGGCGCTGCGTGCGGTCCGGACGCTCCTCGGCGGCTACTGACCCCGGCCGCCGGGGCGGTCCGCGTCCGGGGCGTCCGCGGGATGCACGGCCGGGCCGACGGAGTGATGCTGGCAGGAGAACGTCCGACCGGGCATCGCCAGGGAGACCCATGATGGACGCAGCGAAGACCGGACTGTACGCGGTGGACCTGACGGGTGCGCGCTGGGTGACCAGCAGCCACACCAACAGGTGGACCAAGACATGTGTGGAGGTCGCAGACCTCGGCGGCGGCGCCGTCGCGGTGCGCGACTCCGAGCGCAGGGACCTGCCGCCGCTGCGGTTCACCGCGGCGGAGTGGGCGGCGTTCCGCAGCGGTGTGCGGGACGGCGAGTTCGGCTGACCCCGGCCCCACCGGAGCCGGCCACGCAGCCCCCCGCCAGGGGCGGCGGGCCGAGGACGTCCGTCGGCCGTGACGGATGTGCACGACTCACCCGGCCCGGCCCGCCTCAGATCCCCGGCCCGAGCCTCTCGAAGCGCAGCGCCAGCCCCTCGATCAGGGCGGCGAGGCCGGTCTCGAAGGCACCCTCGTCGATCTCCCCGCGGTGCTCCGCCAGCAGGTGGGCCTGTCCGAGATGCGGGTAGTCGGCCGCGTACACCCGCTGGTCGTCGACGAAGCCGCCGGCGAAGGAGGCGAGGGCGGAGCCCAGCACCAGATAGCGCATCAGGGCGCCGATCCGGGTGGCCTCCCCGCGGGGCCAGCCGGCGTCGACCAGCGCCCCGAAGACGGCGTCGGCCATCCGCAGCGCACTGGCGCGGCGCCCCGGGCCGTGGGCGAGCACCGGCACCAGGTTCGGATGGGCGGTGAGGGCCGCACGGTAGGAGCGGGCCCAGTCGCGCAGTGCGTCCGGCCAGGGCTCGCGGCCGAGCATGCCGAGGTCCACCTCGCCAAGGACGGTGTCCGCGACCGCGTCGAGCAGGGCGTCCTTGGTGGGGAAGTGGTTGTAGAGGGAGGGGCCGCTCACACCGAGTTCGGCGGCGAGCCTACGGGTGGAGAGCGCTGCCAGGCCTTCGGCGTCCACCAGTGCCAGCGCCGCGGTGACGATCCGCTCCTGGTTGAGCAGCGGGCTGCGCGGCCTGGCCACAGCGGTACGTCCTTCCCCCGGTCCACGGGCGGGTCCCCCGCTCTTGACCCAAGCATGCCCCACGGGGTTAGAGTCGCCCAAAACTTGCACCGCTAGTTTTGGGACCGCCGTGAATCTGGAACTCTCCGAAGAGCAGGCAGCCGTCCGCGAACTCGCCGCCGGCTTCGTCGCCCGCGAGATCGCCCCGCACGCCGCAGCCTGGGACCGCGCCGAGCAGGTCGACCCCGGCATCGTCCCCAAGCTCGGCGCGCTCGGCTTCCTGGGCCTGACCATCCCCGAGCAGTACGGCGGTTCCGGCGGCGACCACCTGGCGTACGCGCTGGTCATGGAGGAACTCGGCCGCGGCGACTCCGCCGTGCGCGGCCTGGTCTCGGTCTCCCTCGGCCTGGTCGCCAAGTCGGTCGACCACTGGGGCACCGAGGAGCAGAAGCAGCGGTGGCTGCCCCGGCTCACCTCCGGTGAGGCCCTCGGCTGCTTCGCCCTCACCGAGCCCGGCACCGGCTCCGACGCGGGCAACCTGACCACCCGGGCCGTGCGCGACGGCGACTCCTATGTGCTCGACGGCGCCAAGATGTTCATCACCAACGGCACCTGGGCCGAGGTCGCGCTGGTCTTCGCCCGCACCGGGGAACCCGGGCACCGGGGGGTGAGCGCCTTCCTGGTCCCCACCGACACCCCGGGGCTGACCCGCAACCCGGTGCACGGCAAGCTCGGCCTGCGCGGCCAGCCCACCGCCGAGCTGGTGTTCCAGGGCGTCCGGGTGCCCGCGGAGGCGATGCTCGGCCCTGAGGGCAAGGGCTTCAGCGTGGCCATGTCCGCCCTGGCCAAGGGCCGGATGTCGGTCGCCGCGGGCTGCGTCGGCATCATTCAGGCCTCCCTGGACGCCGCCGTCGCCCACGCCGGCCAGCGTGAGCAGTTCGGCAAGCCCATCGCCGCCCACCAGCTGGTCCAGGAGATGCTCGCCGACATCAAGGTCGATCTCGACGCCTCCCGGATGCTGGTCTGGCGGGTCGCCGACCTCATCGACCGCGGGCTGCCCTTCCGGGCCGAGTCGTCGGTCGCCAAGCTCCACGCCTCGGAGGCCGCGGTCAAGGCCGCCAACACGGCGCTGCAGGTCTTCGGCGGGTACGGGTTCATCGACGAGTACCCGGTCGGCAAGTACCTCCGCGACGCGCGGGTGATGACCCTGTACGAAGGAACCAGCCAGATCCAGAAGCTGGTGATCGGCCGCGCCCTCACCGGCGTCAACGCCTTCTGAACCGCCGGGCCTTGCCCGCCGGTACCGGTCGCCTCGCCTCGCCCCGGGTCAGGGGCGGGTGAGGACGACGAGCTGCCGGGTGGCCCGGGTCATCGCGACATAGCGGTCGACCGCCCCCTGGACCCCCTCGCCGAACGCCTCCGGGTCGACCAGGACGACCAGGTCGAACTCCAGCCCCTTCGACAGCTCGGGGGTCAGCGACCGGACACGCGGCCTCGCCCGGAACGAGGGGTCGCCGATGACACAGGCGGTACCGTCGGCGTTCGCGGCGAGCCAGCTGTCGAGGACGGACTCCAGATCCGCGACGGACCCGTGGACGACGGGGAGGCCGCCGCTGCGCACCGAGGTGGGCACGTTGGCGTCCGGCAACACCGCCCGGACGACCGGCTCGGCCTCGGCCATGACCTCCTCCGGCGTACGGTAGTTGATGGTCAGTGAGGCCACCCTGACCCGGTCCAGCCCGATCCGCTGCAGCCGCTCCTGCCAGCTCTCGGTGAACCCGTGCCTGGCCTGGGCGCGGTCCCCGACGATGGTGAAACTCCGCGACGGGCAGCGGAGCAGCAGCATCTGCCACTCCGCGTCGGTCAGCTCCTGGGCCTCGTCCACGACGATGTGCGCGAACGGTCCGGCGAGCGGGTCCGCGTCGGCGCCCGGCAGCGCGCCCTCGTCGACCAGACTGTCCCGCAGGTCCTGCCCGCGCAGCATGGTGACCGCGCCCTCGCCGTCGTCGTCGGCCGCGAGCACATTGTCGATGACGTCGGCCATGCGCTCGCGCTCGGCGGCGACGGCGGCCCTCTGCCGGCGCCTGCGCCGGGCCGCCCCGGGGTCGCCCAGCCGCTGCCGTGCGGCGTCCAGGAGCGGCAGGTCGGACACCGTCCAGGCCTGGGCGTCCGCGCGCCGCAGGCTGCGGACCTCCTCGGGGCTGAGCCAGGGCGCGCACATCCGCAGGTAGGCGGGGACCGACCACAGGTCCCCGACGAGGTCGGCGGCGTCGATCACCGGCCAGGCGCGGTGCAGGGTCCCGACCAGTTCCTCGTCGTGCAGCAGCGACCTGCGGAACAGGTCCGGGGGGACGTCCTCGTCGTCGAGCTTCTCCAGCAGGATGGTGACCAGCTCGTCCCAGATCAGGTCGCGCGCTTCGTTGTGCGGGGTGCCCGGCCCCGCCGCGTCGAACGCCTCCGCCCAGTCGTCGGCGCTCAGCCGGATGTCCGCCCAGTCGGTGGAGACGGTCATCTCCTCGGTGGGCGGCTCCTCGTAGAACCGGACGGCCGTCTCGATCGCCCTCACCATGTCCGCGGAGGACTTCAGCAGGGCCACCCGCGGGTCGGTCTCGACCGCTGCCTCCGCACCCTCGGCCACCAGGTCCCGCAGGGTGCAGGTCCGCACGCCCTCCTCGCCGAGGCTGGGCAGGACGTCGGCGACATAGGACAGATAGGGCTGGTGCGGACCGACGAACAGCACACCGCCCCGGCGGTGGCCGAGACGGGGGTCGGAGTAGAGCAGGTAGGCGGAGCGGTGCAGGGCGACGACGGTCTTCCCCGTACCCGGACCGCCGTCCACCACCAGGGCGCCGCGCGACCCCGCCCGGATGACGGCGTCCTGGTCGGCCTGGATGGTGGCGAGCACATCCCGCATCCGGGCGGACCGGGAACTGCCCAGACTGGCGACGAAGGCGGACTGGTCGTCGAGCGCGGCGCGCCCTTCGAGTCCGTCGGCGGTGAACACCTCGTCCCAGTAGTCGCTGACCCTGCCGCGGGTCCAGCGGTACCTGCGGCGGCTCACCAGCCCCATGGGGTTGCCGTGGGTCGCGGCGAAGAACGGCTCGGCCGCGGGGGAACGCCAGTCGAGCAGCAGCCGGCGGCCCGTGCTGTCGGTGAGGCCCAGACGCCCGATGTACAGGGGTTCGGGGTTGTCCGCGCGGACGATGTGGCCGAGGCAGAGGTCCAGGCCGAAGCGGCGCAGGGCGCGCAGCCGGCCGGTCAGCCGGTGGATCTCCTGGTCCCGGTCCATCGCCCCCCGGCCGAGGCCGCCGGGCGCCCTGCGCGCGGCGTCGAGGCGGTCGGTGAGCTCGGCGACGGCCTGGGCGAGGCTCTCCGCGACGGCCGCGAAGTGCTGCTCGTCGCCGCCGATCAGGGCGGGGTCCGCCTTGGGGGAGAGGTGGTGGGGGAGGTCGAACGTGCCGGTGGTCAGAGGGTTCATGTCATCGGCTCCGGTCGGAGTCACGG
>NZ_LIQR01000053.1 GCF_001418575.1 Peterkaempfera griseoplana | reverse complement strand
GTCGCCACCCCTCGCACCCGGACTTCGTCCCCAACCGGGCCCCGTCCCGCGAGTGGACCGACTCCACCCTGGAGCGTCTCACGGACGACGGCACCGCGCTCATCGACGTACGGCCCGGCCCGCTGGGCACCCTGGACGTCTACGCCTTCGCCGACGGCACCACCCTCTGCGTCGCACCCGGCGACCGGGACTCGGCGGAGCGGCTGATCGACGCGGTGCAGGCCGGCGAACAGGTGCGGCTGCTCGGCGGCTCACGGTTCTCCGGCTCCTACTCGCTGACCTTCGCCACCGGTGAGGGCACCGTGTACGTGCTCGCCGACCGGGTCGTCGCCAGTCTCTGACCCCGGCGCCGCACGGCCCCTCAGACCAGTTCCGCCAGCGCTTCCAGCCCCGCCACGGCCTCCGCCAGCACCTGGTCCGCGGGGGACCTGCCGCCGCCGCGGGTGGCGACCGGGCTCCCGGACGGGTGGGCCGCGAGGGCGGCGGCGAGGTCGTGCCCGGCCACCGCCAGCTGGTCCCCGGCGGCGAAGGGCCCGGCGTCGGGCAGCTCCCGGTACGGCGCGGCTCCGTCCTGCTCCACCGCCTGCGCCTCGGCGGCCAGCCTGCGGGCCAGCTCCAGTGCGGCCGCCGCCCGTGACGCGTGCCCTGGTACGGGGCCTGTCAGCCTGCTCTGCGGCATCGAGCGGAAACGGTCGGCGAGCCGGTCGACGGTGGTGAGCAGCGGAGCGCAATCGAGCATGGAGTGAGCGTATCCGGGCAGCTGGGGGAGTTACCGGAAGCTCAGGCGTCAACCGGGCGGATGGTGGGTAAAGAGGCGGCAACGAGGACCGTCCGACCCTCGTCCGACCATCGCCCCGACGGCGAGTGTTGCCAAGGGTTCAGCTCTCAGGCACGGTGGGAGGACGGACCGCTCTACCGGAGGCGCTTATGTCCCTGATGTACTCCGCAGCGACCCACCAGAACCTCCTCTCCAGGATCCCGGCGGTCACCGGCCGCGAGATCAGTGACTGGCTCAAGGCGGTCGACGACGGGCCCGGCCTCACGCGCTGCGAGGAGAAGATCGACTGGCTCCGCCGCGAGTACGACATCTCGTACGGCTACGCCAAGGCCATCGTGCATGAGCACGACCTGCGGAGGGCTGCGCGCAAGCTCGCCTGAGCGGCGCGTCCCGTCCGACCCCCGTTACACCCCCGACCTGCGTGTCTTCCTTCCCCCATACGCCCGAGGGCCCGGGAGCTTCCGGCTCCCAGGCCCTCCGAGCTGCCCGGCACCGGTGCCGGGCC
>NZ_LIQR01000529.1 GCF_001418575.1 Peterkaempfera griseoplana | reverse complement strand
CCCCCGAAGCCCTCCCACGGACGGCCCAGCGGGCAGGCGGCCGCACCCGCCCCGGTGCACTGTGGTGAGTGGCCCTGCCGTCACCGACCGGTGCGGGACCGGCGCGGCCGCCGGTGTGCTCGCCGTCCCGCCGCCGGGAGCCGGTGCCGTGCGTACCGCAGGGGGCGGCGCGGGCGTCATTCCGGAGGACGGGCCATGAGGTGTTCAGGGACGGGCAGGGCCGCCGGACCGGCGGTGCTGCTCTCGGCGGCGGGCATCCTGCTGGCGGGCTGCGGCGGCGCGGCCGCGCCGGAGAGCGGGGACTCCCCGCAGCGGGTGTCCCGGGAGGCGGCCTCGTCCACCCCCGTCGCCCCGGGCGCCGCGAGTGCCGGGTGCAGCCACACCCAGCTGGTCGCCTCCGCAGCCCAGCAGCTGCCGTCCGGGGCGCCGGCGGGGAGCTGGGCGGTACGGGTACCCCTGGTCAACGACGGACCCCGGCCCTGTGTGCTGCAGGGCTTCCCCACCGTGGCCCTGGCCGGCGAGGGGTCGCCCGAGCGCAACCGGCCGCTGAAGGTCACCACCGAGGGCGTCGCACGACCGGTGCTGCTCAAGGTCGGCGGCCGGGCCTGGGTACGGCTCACCTTCCGGCAGGTCCTGGGCGAGGCGGACGGCTACTGCCCCTCCGGAGCCACCCCGCAGGCCGCCCCGTCGATCGTGCTGGGAGTCGCCGGCGGCGGGCTCCAGCTGGGCATGGAGGGCGGCGGCAACTTCGCGGAGTGCGACGACACGGTCCGTACCACCGCCTTCCTCGCGACCCGCCCCTGACCACCGCACCGTCCCGCCCGGCCGCCCCCGGAATCGCCCGAAACGTTCGCGCGTTGCACAGGGAGACAGGGGAGCCGGCGGTGTGCGAGCCCGGCAGCCCGAGTGACCGAAGTGACAGTTGGAGGGGCCGCAATGGCTGCGCAGACGCAGAGGGCCGTGCTGGCGGGCGGATGCTTCTGGGGGATGCAGGACCTGATCCGCCGGCTCCCCGGGGTGACGGCCACCCGGGTCGGGTACACCGGCGGTGATGTGCCGAACGCGACGTACCGCAACCACGGCACCCACGCGGAGGCCATCGAGATCCTCTTCGACCCCGAGCAGACCAGCTTCCGCTCGCTCCTGGAGTTCTTCTTCCAGATCCATGACCCGAGCACCAGGAACCGCCAGGGGAACGACATCGGCCTCAGCTACCGCTCGGCGATCTACTACGTGGACGACGAGCAGAAGCGGATCGCCGAGGACACCATCGCCGACGTGGACGCCTCCGGTCTGTGGCCGGGCAAGGTCGTCACCGAGGTCGAGCCGGTCGGCCCCTTCTGGGAGGCCGAGCCCGAGCACCAGGACTACCTGGAGCGCTACCCCGACGGCTACACCTGCCACTTCCCGCGCCCGGGATGGCGGCTGCCCGCCCGTACGGAGGGCTGACCGCACCCGGCCGCCCGGCGGCGGGCGGGGACCCCGGCGGGGGAGCCGTCCGGTGCCGGGCCCGGGGAGTGCGGCGCGGCCCGCGGGGGTGCCCGTGCGTCCCCGCGCCGCGAAGCCCCGGCGGGCTACGCTCGGACACCATGAGCGACCAGCACGGGCAGCAGTACGCCTTCGAGACCCTTGCCATCCACGCGGGCCAGGAGGCCGACCCTCAGACGGGGGCGGTGGTCCCGCCCATCTACCAGGTCTCCACCTACAAGCAGGACGGCGTCGGGGGGCTGCGCGGCGGCTACGAGTACAGCCGCTCCGCCAACCCGACGCGTACCGCGCTGGAGGAGAACCTCGCCGCGCTGGAGGGCGGCCGGCGGGGGCTGGCGTTCGCCTCCGGCCTGGCCGCCGAGGACTGCCTGCTCCGCACGGTGCTGAAGCCCGGCGACCACATCCTGATCCCCAACGACGCCTACGGCGGCACCTTCCGGCTCTTCTCCAAGGTGCTCCAGCGCTGGGGCGTCGAGTGGTCGGTGGCCAACATGCACGAGCCGGAGTCGGTACGGGCGGGCATCCGCACCACCACCAAGGTGGTCTGGGTGGAGACGCCCAGCAACCCCCTGCTGGGCATCGCGGACATCTCCGCGCTGGCGCAGATCTCCCGCGACGCCGGGGCGCTGCTGGTGGTCGACAACACCTTCGCCAGCCCGTATCTCCAGCAGCCGCTGGCACTGGGCGCGGACGTGGTGGTGCACTCGACCACCAAGTACATGGGCGGCCACTCGGACGTGGTCGGCGGCGCCCTGGTGTCGGCGGACGCCGCCCTGGGTGAGGAGCTGGCGTACCACCAGAACGCCATGGGCGGGGTGGCCGGACCGTTCGACTCCTGGCTGGTGCTGCGCGGCATCAAGACCCTCGGGGTGCGGATGGACCGCCACTGCGAGAACGCGACCCGGGTCGCCGAGCTGCTCACCGGCCACCCCAAGGTGGTGCAGGTGCTCTACCCGGGCCTGCCGGAGCACCCGGGACACGAGGTGGCGGCCAAGCAGATGAAGGCCTTCGGCGGCATGGTGTCGTTCCGGGTCGCGGGCGGCGAGCAGGCGGCCGTGGACGTCTGCGACCGGGCCCAGCTGTTCACCCTGGGTGAGTCGCTGGGCGGTGTGGAGTCGCTGATCGAGCACCCGGGGCGGATGACGCACGCCTCGGCCGCAGGTTCGGCGCTGGAGGTGCCGGCCGACCTGGTGCGGCTGTCGGTCGGCATCGAGTCGGTGGACGACCTGCTGGCGGACCTGACCCGGGCGCTCGGCTGACGGACACTCAGGAGGCGGCTCCCAGCCGGTCAGCGGCTGGGGACCGCCTCCTGCTCGTCCGTGGTGCCGCTGCGGCCGCCGGTGGCGAAGGACTCCATGGAGAGGTTGAAGCGGGCCAGCAGTTCGCAGAACGTCTCCTGGTCCTCCTGCGGCCAGTCGGCCACCAGCAGCCGGACCAGCTCCTGGCGGCTGCTGCGCACCTCCTCCAGGCGCTGCCGGCCCAGTGGTGACAGGTCCAGGAAGACGGCGCGCTTGTCGTCCGGGTTCTGCACCCGTTCGACCAGGCCCCCGTCGACCAGCGGCGCCACCTGCCGGGTGACGGTCGAGGAGTCGATGCCGAGGGCGTCGGCGAGCGCCTTGACGCCGGTCGGGCCCTGCCAGCCGAGCCGGTTGAGCAGCAGGAACGCGGCCCGGTCCATGGAGTTGCGCTGGGAGCCGACGCCGCCGATGCGTACCTGCTCGACCCGGCGGGCGAAGATCGCCACCTGGTACTGGAGGCGGTCGTGGAGGTTGTGGTCCGTGGTCATGGCGGCTCGCGGTGTTCAGCGGTGTGCATCGGTACTGGTGCGCCGGGCCCTGGGGGCCGGGCGACTTTGAGGGTACGCGTGTCCGGCGGTCGCATGTAACGCCCCGGACCGCGCGGACTTTCGCCCCTCCGCGCCGCGCGGTGTACGCGGGGGCGGCCGGGGGACGCGTCCTAGGCTGGGATCATGCAGAGCTGGCCGATCACCGTCGACGACGTACGCGGTGCCCACAAGATGCTCTCCGGGGTCGCCAGGGTGACCCCCATGGAGGGCAGCCGACACCTCTCCGCGCTGGTCGGTTCCCCGGTCCATCTCAAGTGCGAGAACCTGCAGCGCACCGGTTCCTTCAAGCTGCGCGGGGCGTATGTGCGGATCGCGGGGCTCTCCCCGGTGGAGCGGGCCGCGGGGGTGGTGGCGGCCAGCGCGGGCAACCACGCGCAGGGGGTGGCACTGGCCGCCTCGCTGCTGGGGGTGCGCTCCACCGTCTTCATGCCGCTCGCCGCGCCGCTGCCCAAGGTGGCGGCAACCCGGGAGTACGGGGCCGAGGTGCGGCTGCACGGGCTGAACGTGGACGAGGCGCTGGTGGCGGCCCGGGACTTCGCGGAGACCACCGGCGCGGTCTTCATCCACCCGTTCGACCACCCCGACGTGGTGACCGGCCAGGGCACGGTGGGTCTGGAGATCCTCGAACAGTGCCCCGAGGTGCGCACCATCGTGGCCGGGGTGGGCGGCGGCGGGCTGCTCGCCGGGATCGCCGCCGCGGTGAAGCCGCTGCGCCCGGACGTCCGGGTGGTGGGGGTGCAGGCGACGGGCGCCGCCGCCTATCCGCCGTCGCTGGCGGCCGGCCGGCCGGTGGGGCTGGAGGCGTACTCCACCATGGCTGACGGGATCATGGTCGGGCGGCCCGGCGATGTGCCCTTCGCCGTGATCAACGCGCTGGCGGACGGGGTCCGTACGGTCAGCGAGGAGTCGCTGTCCCGGGCCCTGCTGCTCTGCCTGGAGCGGATGAAGCTGGTGGTGGAGCCGGCCGGCGCGAGCCCGGTGGCCGCGCTGCTGCAGGATCCGGGGGCGATCGAGGGCCCGGTGGTGGCGGTGCTCTCCGGCGGCAATGTGGATCCGCTGCTGATGCAGCGGGTGCTCAGGCACGGCATGGTGGCGGCCGGGCGCTATCTCTCCCTGCGGCTGCTGCTGAGGGACCGGCCGGGTGCGCTGGCGGCGCTGCTTGCGGTCTGCTTCCGGGTGGACGCCAATGTGCTGGACGTGGCACATGTGCGTACCGCCCCCGGACTGGGGGTGGCGGACGCCGAGGTCGATCTGCACCTGGAGACCAAGGGGCCGGACCACTGCGCGGCGGTGGTGTCGGAGCTGCGGGAGGCGGGCTACACCGTGCTGCGGCAGGGCTGAGCCGCCGGGGCGGCTCGGCGCGCGACCCGGCTGGGGCGCGGTACCCGGCCGAGGACGGGTGAGGGTAAATCGGGGGCGGTTGTCAGTGGTACCCGGCATGCTGGCCGGGTGCATCGTTGACAGGGCGGTGTACGGCCGACTCATGACCGAGGATCCGGCCTTGACGCGATACATCGCGTCTGTCATTGTCGCGATGTATCGCCTTTGCCCGCCCCGCGTGGCCATGCGCCGATGCGCGCGCCCGGGGGACCACACGGAGAAGAGAGACCGACATGGCGCCAGCCATCACCGCCGAAGGACTGGTGAAGACCTTCGGCGACGTACGAGCCCTCGACGGGGTCGACCTGGAGGTACCCGAGGGCACGGTCCTCGGCCTGCTCGGTCCCAACGGGGCGGGGAAGACCACCACCGTGCGGGTGCTCACCACCCTGCTGCGCCCCGACGCCGGCCGCGCCGTCGTCGCGGGGGTGGACGTCCTCAAGGAGCCCAACAAGGTCCGCAGCCTGATCGGGCTCTCCGGCCAGTACGCGGCCGTGGACGAGTACCTCACCGGCCGCGAGAACCTGCAGATGGTCGGCGAGCTCTACCAGATGAGGTCCAGGGACGCCAAGGCGCGGGCCCTGGAACTGCTGGAGTGGTTCAACCTCTCCGAGGCCGCCGACCGCCCGGCCAAGACCTACTCCGGCGGTATGCGCCGCCGGCTCGACCTGGCCGCCGCCCTGGTGGTCCGCCCCCCGGTGATGTTCCTGGACGAGCCCACCACCGGCCTCGACCCGCGCAACCGGATGGCCCTCTGGGAGGTCATCGAGACCCTGGTCGAGCAGGGCACCACCCTGCTGCTCACCACGCAGTACCTCGAGGAGGCCGACCGGCTGGCGCACGACATCGCCGTGGTCGACCACGGCCGGGTCATCGCCCGCGGCTCCGCGGACGAGCTCAAGGCGCAGATCGGCGGCGAGCGGGTGGAGATCGTGGTCCACGACCGCGACCTCATCGGCACCGCCGTGGAGGCGCTCACCCCGTACGCCAAGGGCGAGCCCACCATCGAGAAGCACACCCGCAGGATCACCGTCCCGGTCAGCGGCGGCGCCCGGGTGCTGGCGGATGTGATCCGCGAGCTGGACGGCAGGGACATCCTCATCGACGACATCGGCCTGCGCCGCCCCACCCTCGACGACGTCTTCCTCTCCCTCACCGGCCATGCGGCCGAGCAGGGGACGGAGACGGCGGAGGACGCGGAGGCGGCCGAGGACCGGACCGTCACCACCGGAAAGGACGCATGACATGGCGGCGACCACCCCGACGGCGATCGTCGTGGCCGATCGTGTTCGCTCGCGTTGGCCAGGTTTCGGTTCAGCAAATGCCCAGATCAGCGCAGTGGCCTGGGTTGAGAGGGGTGTGGCGTGATGACTTCCACCACAGCGGGCGCGATCGGCACGGTAGCCCCGGGGCAGCGGACGGGCCTCTTGCAGGCGGCGCGTGACTCCTGGGTCGTGGCTCGCCGCAATGTGCGGCGAATGACCCGGATTCCTGAGGTCTTGGTCTTCGGCCTTATCCAGCCGGTCATGTTCGTGCTGCTCTTCACATACGTCATGGGCGGTGCGATCACCGTCCCCGGCGCGACAGCCGACCCCCACGCGTACAGGCAGTACCTGATCCCCGGCATCTTCGCGCAGACCGTCACCTTCGCCGTGGCCGGGGCCTCGGCCGGCATCGCGGAGGACATGACCAAGGGCCTGGTGGACCGGTTCCGCTCGCTGCCGATGGCCCGTGGCGCGGTCCTCACCGGCCGGACGCTCGCAGACCTGGTGCAGACCACCCTGATCATTGTCGTCCTGGCTGTCGTCGCGGTACTGATCGGCTGGCGTACCCACACGGCCTTCTGGGAGGTCATCTGTGGCTTCCTGCTGCTCCTCCTCCTGGGCTACGCCTTCTCGTGGATCGGCGCGCTGATCGGCCTGTCCGTCCGCAGCCCGGAGGCTGCGACTTCGGCGGGCCTGGTGTGGCTGTTCCCGCTGACGTTCATCTCCAACGCCTTCGTTCCGGTCTCCACCATGCCGGGCTGGCTGCAGCCGGTCGCCTACTGGAACCCCTTCAGCGCCACCGTGCAGGCAGTCCGCCACCTCTTCGGCAACGTGCCTGCGGGCATGGTGCAGACGGCGTGGCCGATGCAGCACGCGGTGTGGGTCTCCGCCGGCTGGTCCATCCTGATCATCGCTCTGTTCAGGACGCTGTCTGTACGCAAGTACCGTCGCGCCAACGGCTGAGCAGGCGAGGACCGCCTCCAACCACGTCAGAAGGTCGAAGACCCCGCCTCCCCGCGGGGTCTTCGTCGTTCCTCCGGAGCCTGGTCGCCTGGCCAGGTCGAGCGCCCGGTGCCCGTGGTTGAGCGCTTGGCCGATGTCTCGTCGCCTGCCAAGCCGGCTGGCACAGCCCCACGCCTGCGGTACGAAGGAGTTCGGGTTCCTCGTTCCGGACGGCGGCCGAGGCCGAAGCGGCTATCAAAGTCCACGAATAGGGCCGCAGTAATCCATCAACCAGGGGACGGCGCTTCGAGCGGCAATGGTGAAACCCGGAGGGGGGAAAAGCCGGGGACGGGCGCGAGGATCGACATGAGGTGGCGTGCTCGTTTTTGATCGGCACAGAAGCAATGTCGGCTCGCTCAACAGCTGTTCGGCGACGTCATCAGGCGGGAAAAAGTCCTGAATCTGACTGATTGTCAGTGGTCACCGTGACCGTGGCTAACATCGCTCCACACATGGTGACCCCGGCAGCGCGCCAACGCTCCGGGGTCTGGCCAGTCTGGAGGGACTGACATGGGTGAGCGTACGCTTACGTGCTCGCGCGCCTCAAAGCAGCGCAAGCTGATCCGGGTAGTGGTCTACCTGCGTGTGTCCACGATGCAACAGGTTGTCGGCTATGGCCTCCGGGTCCAGGAAGCCCAGTGCCGTGCCTGGCTGGATTACAGGCTCGGCAAGGGCAGCTACACGATCATCCGGGTCTTCTCCGACGACGGTGTATCCGGGAAGCTCGCGTCTCGACCGGACTTCGACCGCATGAATGCCCTGATCGCCGGGAAAGGTGCTGACCTCGTCGTGGTCGGCAAGCTCGACCGCGTCGGGCGAACTGTGAAGGACATCCACAGATGGGCCTACGACACCACTGAGCTGGGCGTGCGCATCGCCACCGCGGACGGGCGCATCGACAGCCAGGACGAGATGTTTGAGATCACCCTCTCGGTTCTCGCCCACGTGGCTCAGCTTGAGCACACCCTGATCCTTGAGCGGACGGCGGCGGGACGCGAACAGAAGATCGCTGCTGGTGGTTGGCCTCTCGGGCAGCCGCCTTACGGTGTCGTACTCGAAGGCACGGGCAAGAATGCGGTGCCTGTGCTCTCCGCCTACGAGTGCGAAGTGCTGGACCTGACGTGCCGGTTCATCGCAGAGGAGGGCCTGAACAGGCACGAGGCGGCGGAGAAGCTGAATCTCCTCGGCTACAAGACCCGCAACGGCAAGCCGTGGACCGGCGACAACCTCGCAGGCCGCCTCAGGACGACTGCGCTCGACGGGTACGCCGAGTTCAAGATCATGCGGCCAGGGGAAGACGACGAGGAGGACGACACCTTCGAGGTGTTCCGCATCCCTGTGCCTCGGCCGCTCGCGGAGGAGCGTGTGGCAGCGCTTCGGACGGCCATGGCGGCCCGCACGTTCACCAAGAAGAACCAACGTGCGTACCTGCTCACCGGTCGCTTCACCGCCTTCTGTGGCGGTCACTACACCGGGGGGAAGGCTCCGGATCGCGACGCCGCATACCGGTGCATGGGCAAGCGCCTTGGCCTTTTCTGCACCTGCTCCGAGCTTCCGGCCCTGGAGACGGAGCACGCGGTCTGGCGCGAGGTTGAGAAGCTGCTCACGGACACCACCAGGTTTCGCGGGCTGATCGAGGCGGAGATGGGAGCCGTTCCCGGGCGGATCGCATCCTACGAGCGCCGTCTTGCGCAGATCGACGCCGAGTTGGACAAGCAGACGGGCAACAAGAAGGAGCGGCTTCTCGAACTGCTGGCGCAGGTCTCGGACGACGACGACCGGGATGTCGACCTGGAGACGCTGGCCGAGGTGATGGCGGCCCTTTGGGAGAAGAGCCAGGAACGAATCAAGGCTCTCCGGGAAGAGCGCGAACGTGTCGCGGACTGGCGGGCTGAGGCCCGGGACCACGTGGCGCGTGCGAAAGCCATCCTGGCCAAGGTCGAGGGAGCAGCCCCGACGCTTGAAGGCTTCGACTCCGAGCAGAAGGGCGATCTCTTGTCGCTCCTGGACGTGCGTGTGCAGGTCATCGGCCAGGGCGAGGCGCGGCGCAAGGGCATTGCCGATCCGCTCACCGAGTGGCACCGGAGCACCGGCCGTCTGGTCCCGGCCGCGATCGACGATGAGCAATGGGATCGGGTCGCGGCGATCCTGAAGCCGTCCCGTCAGAACGTGGACGGGGCGAGAGAGGTGTTTGCGGCGATCCTGCACAAGCTCAGGACAGCGGAACGCTGGAACGAGGTTCTGGCGCCCACGGGCGCTTGGAACGGCGTGTACCGGCGCGCGAGGGCATGGCACGCCGACGGGTCATGGGAAGCAGCATTGGACGCCCTCGGGGCCTACGAGGGCACTCCCGTGCCTGACCCGTTCCTCCTGCCTCCGATGCTGGTCACGGGAGCGATCGACCCGAAGTGCGCGTCCGTCGAACAGGAGGAGTCGGGGGAGCGCACATGGTCTTCGGCCTGATGCAGCCCGTGATGTTCGGGCTGCACTCTGGTCTGTGTGATGGGCGGGGCGATCAAGGTCCCGGGCTCGGCGGGCGGGAACGCCCAACGGGAGTTTCTGACGGCCGGCTTCGCGGTGGCCGGAGCCTCGGCGGGCATGACCAAGGGCCTGGTGGACCGGTTCTGCCGGCTGCCCATGGCGGGGTCCGGTCGCGGTGCTGGTCGGCCGCATCGCCGACAGTCGTCCGCCGGCCGTCGCGGATCGGCCTGGCAGTACGACGGCGAGGCGGCCGCACCGTAGGGTGCGGCCGCCCTCGCCGTGCGCGGTGGCGGTGGCTCAGCCGGTGTAGGGCTTGGCCTCCATGATCTTCACGGTGGCCTTCTTGCCGTTGGGCAGCTCGTAGGTGGCGTTCTCGCCGACCTTCTTGCCGTTGATCGCGGTGCCGAGCGGCGACTGCGGAGAGTAGATGTCCAGGTCGTCCCCGGCCACCTCGCGCGAGCCGAGCAGGAACGTCATGGTGTCATCGGGGTCGCCGTCGAAGGCCACGGTGACGACCATGCCGGGGGCGACCACGCCGGAGTCCGACGGAGCCTCGCCGACCTTGGCCTTCTCGAGGAGCTGGGTCAGCTGGCGGATGCGCAGCTCCTGCTTGCCCTGCTCCTCCTTGGCCGCGTGGTACCCGCCGTTCTCGCGCAGGTCACCCTCTTCACGGGCTGCCTCGATCTTCTTGGCGATCTCCACGCGTGCGGGACCCGACAGATAGTCCAGCTCGGTCTTGAGCTGGTCATACGCCGCCTGGGTGAGCCAGGTGACGTTTTCGCTGGTCTGGGTCACAGGTGCTCCTCGTCGGTACTCGGCTGTACTACAAAGCAACGCCCGCTCCCGTGCCGTCCGGCTCGGAAGGGGCGAAACCACGAGCGTAACAATTCCTCGGGGGTGAGGGGAGTGGCTGACTGCGCACTGCTACCCGCCGGCTGCGGTGCGCATGCCCGATCCCACCGCCGAATATGCCTGACAGGTGTGACAATCGGAACGCTCCGCGCTCGCGGAATGTCGCGCGCCCCCCGCGCCACCCACTACCCGTGGGCCACGCAGCCCAGCAACTCGGCGGTGGTGCCGGGCGCGGTGGTGCGGATGGTCACGTCCTTATCGAAGGTACTGCCTGCAGCGGGGACGGCAACATCGAGCTGACCCACCACCGTGTGGTCCGGGGACTCGCTGCGCAGGGTGCACACCCCGCTCACCCCGCTCTGCTTGCGTACCGACAGATGGGCCGTGACCGCTGTGCCGGAGACCACCCTGAAGGTCGGCACCTCGCCGTGGAGCTTGGTCTCCCGCAGCAGGTAGGAGGCGCCCAGCCAGGCGATCAGGCCCAGGAAGAGCACTCCGCAGACCACGGCGGCCACCCGCAGCCGCCGGTCGGCCCTGCGGTCGTCGCCGCCGAAGCGGCCACCCCCGCCGTACCGGCCCTCGGGCAGCCCGGGCGCTGTGGTGCTCATCCGAATCATCCTTCCTCGGCAAGGCCGCGGAATGTACCGGCCCTCCAGTCCGTCACTATAGAAGTGGCCGACCCCGGCCGGATGCGGCGGGGCGGTACGGGATGGATGCGGAAGGAAACAGGCGTTGACTGAGCAGTTGCGACTGATGGCGGTACACGCCCACCCGGACGACGAGTCCAGCAAGGGCGCCGCCACCATGGCCATGTACGTCGACCGGGGTGTGGACGTGCTGGTGGCTACCTGTACGGGGGGAGAGCGCGGGTCCATCCTCAACCCCAAGCTCCAGGGGAACCCCTGGGTGGAGGAGAACATTCACGAGGTCCGCCGCAAGGAGATGGACGCGGCGCGCGAGATCCTGGGTGTGCGGCAGGCCTGGCTGGGCTTCGTCGACTCGGGCCTCCCCGAGGGCGACCCTCTGCCGCCGCTGCCCGGTGGCTGCTTCGCCCTGCAGGAAGTGGAGCAGGCCGCGGAGCCGCTGGTGCGGCTCATCCGCGAGTTCCGTCCCCATGTGATCACCACATATGACGAGAACGGCGGCTATCCGCACCCCGACCACATCATGACGCACAAGATCACCATGGCGGCCTTCGAGGCGGCCGGCGACCCGGACGCCTACCCGGGCACCGGCGAGCCCTGGCAGCCGTTGAAGGTCTACTACAACCACGGTTTCCCGATGGGCCGGATCCGGGCGCTGCACGCCTACCTCACCGAGCACGGGCACGACTCCCCGTACGGCGAGTGGATCGAGGGATGGGAGAAGAGCGGCCGCCAGGAGCGGGAGATCACCACCCGGGTGGAGTGCGCGGACTTCTTCGAGGTCCGCGACCGCGCCCTGATCGCCCACGCCACCCAGATCGACCCGGAGGGCCCCTGGTTCCGTGTGCCTCTGGAGGTCCAGCGCGAGGTCTGGCCCACCGAGGACTACGAGTTGGCCCGCTCCCTGGTCGACACCTCCCTCCCGGAGGACGACCTGTTCGCGGGCATCACGGCCGACGTCACGGTCTGAGCCGTGTGAATTTCGCACCCCGGTGGCCCGGTCGCCCCGCGACCGGGCCACTATGGAGAGGTGAGCACCCCCATGAGCGACCCCGCCGCCCTCGCCCACGTCACCCTGGCGGTCAACCCCGACAAGGTGACCCCGGGCCTGCTGGGCTTCATCGTCTTCGCCGTCCTCGGCGCCGCCACCTGGTTCCTGCTGAAGAGCATGAACAAGCAGTTCAAGAAGGTGGACTTCGTGGAGGAGCCCGAGCAGGACGCCTCCCCGTCCGCCGCGGGCCGCCGCCCGGAGGACTCCCGCACCGCCTGACCTGCGTATCGCCTGCCTGCGGGTGGGGGGCGGGGCGGGGCTCAGCGCCGGGGCGCGGTGACCGCCGCGTCCGCGCACCCGGCGGCGCGTCCCAGCAGCAGGGCGCGTTCGGCGCCGTTACGGGTGAGCCCGGCGGCGCGCTCGAACTCGCGCCGGGCCTCGTCGTACCGGTCCAGCCTGGAGAGCAGGTCACCGCGCACGCTCGGCAGCAGGTGGTAGCCCTGGAGCGCGCCGGTGGCGGTCAGGGCGTCCACGACGGCGAGCCCGGCGGCGGGCCCCTCGGCCATCCCCACGGCGACCGCCCGGTTGAGCTCGACCACGGGTGACGGTGTGCGGGCCGCCAGCGCGCCGTACAGCTCGGCGATCCTCGCCCAGTCGGTCTCCTCGGCGGTCAGTGCGCGCGCATGGCAGGCCGCGATGGCGGCCTGCAGCGCATAGCCGCCCGGCGGCTCGCCGCGGGAGCGGCCGAGTTCCTCCGCGCGGGCCAGGGCGGCGAAACCGCGGCGGATCAGCAGCTGGTCCCAGCGTGACCGGTCCTGGTCCGGCAGCAGGACGGGCGACCCCGAGCGGTCGACCCGGGCCGCCGAGCGCGACGCCTGGATCTCCAGCAGCGCGATCAGCCCGTGCACCTCGGGTTCCCGGGGCATCAGCCCGGCCAGCACCCGCCCCAGCCGCAGCGCGTCCTCGCAGAGCGCCGGGCGCAGCCAGTCGTCGCCGGCGGTCGCCGAGTAGCCCTCGTTGAAGACCAGGTAGACGACCTCCAGCACGGACGCCAGCCGTTCGGCGAGCTCATGGCCCTGCGGCACCTCGAAGGGGACGCGCTCCCGGGCGAGGGTGCGCTTGGCGCGGACGATGCGCTGCGCGACCGTGGACTCGGCGACCAGGAACGCCCTGGCGATCTCCTCGGTGGTCAGACCGCCCAGCAGCCGCAGTGTGAGGGCCACCCGCGCCTCCCGGGACAGCACGGGGTGGCAGGCCGTGAAGACCAGCCGCAGCAGGTCGTCCTCGATGTCCTCGTGCAGCGCGGCGCCCTCCGGCGGCCCGGCGCCCTGCTGTCGCTGCTCGGTCTCCAGCTCATGGCCGAGCAGCCGGAGCTTGCGGGCGTAGCGCTCGTTGCGGCGCAGCAGGTCCACGGCCCGGTGCTTGGCCGTGGCCATCAGCCAGGCTCCGGGGTTGCGCGGTACGCCCGACTCGGGCCACTGTTCCAGCGCCGCGACCAGGGCGTCCTGGGCCAGCTCCTCGGCGGTGCCGAGGTCGTGGACGACCCGGGTGAGCCCGGCGACCAGCCGCGGGGACTCGATCCGCCAGACCGCCTCGACGGTGCGCCGGGTCCGTTCGTCGCTGGGGGTCACGTCCACACATCCCAGCATGCCGTGGGGCGCCAGCGCCAGGCGGGCGCCCCGGACGGCGGCGGTCACGCAGGCTCCTGCGCCCGGGTTACCCGGCGTCCTCCACCTGGCGGATCTCCGACTCCATCTCCCACTCGTCGCCGTGGATGGCCAGGAAGCGCGAGGCCCACTCGACCGCCTCCTCCCGGGACTTCGCCTGGATCAGGGCGTAGCCGCCGATGACCTCCTTGGCCTCGGCGAACGGGCCGTCGAGCACGGTCAGCTTGCCGCCGGAGAGCCGGATGCGGGTGCCCTCCTCCAGCGGGCGCAGGCCGCCGGTGTCCAGCAGCACGCCCGCCCTGGTCATCTCCTCGATCAGCTTGCCCATCTCCTCCATCAGCTCCTGGCTGGGGCCGTTCTGGGGTGCCTTGGCCGGGTCCAGCTTGAGCAGCATCATGAAGCGCACGGTGGTGTTCCTCTCGCAACGGGTTCTGCAGCGGTACTGCACGGGACCCGCGGCGGCTTCGCCGCGGGGTTCCGCCGGGGACTTCTCTCCGTCCCCTGCCTACGCGTCGATCGGGGTGCGGCCGGATCGACACCCGGGGCGAAGAAACTTTTCCCCGCTTCGGGCGGGCGGTGATCAACCCGAATCGGTGGCCGCAGCGGGAGAAGCCGGCCGGGTGAACCGACTCGGTAGCGCAACCTCGCCCTACCTGCTTCAGCACGCCGACAACCCGGTCGACTGGTGGTCCTGGTCGCCGGAGGCGTTCGAGGAGGCGCGGCGGCGCAGTGTGCCGGTGCTGCTGAGCGTCGGCTATGCGGCCTGCCACTGGTGCCAATGAACTCGCAGACGCAGGAGTCCTGACCTGCGTCAGACGTCCCTGATGCCGACGCGGCTCCCGCACAGTTTCGACCAGTCGTCGCGGTCGGAGGTCAGCACGAGGACGGGGGCTGGGGCCCGCAGGGCCATCGCAGCGACGAGCGCGTCGATTGCGTACTTGTGCCCGTGGAGGCCGCCGGCGTCCAGCAGCAGGCGCACGGCGGCCATGGAGTCGTCCTGACTGACCGGCTCCACCTGGAGTCGGGAGAGGACCCAGTTCAGCCGGGCGACATCCGTTTTGCCGTGGACGGCCTCGACGACGGTCAGTGCCGAGACGAGCACCAGTACGCGGGCCCGGCGGGATGCCTCTACGCGGGCCACCATCTGCCGGTCATTGCCCAGTAGGAGAGACAGCGCCTGCGAGTCGAGGACCAGTGACCGGACAGGCGGTTCCTTCACGCCGCGTCCTGTCCGGCTCCGCAGACTGCGGCTCCTCCCCGAACAGCTCTCGGTGCGCGGCTTCGATCTCCTGCTCGGTGAGGGCGCCGTGATCTGCTTCGTGGGCGGCGACGATCTCCGCCAGACCGTCCATGGCGAGCTGGTGCCGGACCGCTTCGGTGATGTAGGCGGACACGCCGCGTCGGCCGGCGCGTTCGCGTAGCGCGCCGACCAACTCGGAGGGCAGCGACACGGAGACGTTCTCGGTCGTCCCGGCTCGGGTCGTCTTCACGAGGCCAGTGTACGACAAGAACTATTACAGTGGCGCGGTGAGTACGGGTGCACGCCTACGGGTGGGGTGAACCGGCAGGTCGGACTGCTCGCATACTGGCCACGGCGCCGGTGCGCGTGCAGAATTGCGCGGGTTTCCGGGGCCCGGAGCCAGCCGCCGGCCCCCTCCGGTTCGGAAGGGGTGCAACGTGTTGTCGTTCCGGCGGTTGGTACTCGGCTGTGGTGCGGCGCTGTTGGGCATGTCCCTGGCGGGGGTGCACTGTTTCCGAAGGGGCGGTCACCGGCATCTGCCGTTCTCCGGCCGGTACGACAATGGTGGTCGTTCGGGTCTGCGAGGGCTATGTGGACTCAGCCGTCTTCTACGTGGCCGACTTGGGCGACAAGAGCATGATCTCGTGGTCGCATGACGGATCCGTCACCGACTTCGCCGCCTGGCCTCTGGCAGGAGACCGCGAATGGAGACTTGCCAGGCCGCTGCCCGCGTGGAAGGCAGGCTGGGGCTACGCCGTCTACGGGGCAACCCACGACAATCGGTGGTCAGGGACTCGTGTGGAGTGCACTCCAGGCGACCTCGGAGCACTCCGGCCGGGCCAGGTCCGCTACCAGCCGTTCGCAGCCGACAGTCCCAAGACCACGTCGCTGGCATCCTTCCAGGAGCACGCTTGCGACTCCGCGCACTGAGCCTTGCCTGCAACGGGCTCCCGGCTGTGCAAGAGTGGCCACATGAACAGGCTGGCTGACTCGCAGTCGCCCTATCTCCGGCAGCATGCCACCAATCCCGTGGACTGGTGGCCGTGGGGAGAGGAGGCGATGCAAGAGGCAAAGAGGCGCGACGTTCCCATCCTTCTTTCGGTTGGGTATTCGTCGTGCCACTTAGGCTTCCAGTCACTGGTGCCATGTGATGGCGCACGAGTCCTTCGAGGACGAGGCGGTAGCCGCGTACCTCTCCGAGCACTTCGTCTCGGTGAAGGTGGACCGCGAGGAGCGGCCGGACGTCGACGCCGTCTACATGGAGGCCGTGCAGGCAGCCACCGGGCAGGGCGGCTGGCCGATGACGGTCTTCCTCACCCCGGACGGTGAGCCCTTCTACTTCGGCACCTACTTCCCGCCCGAGCCGCGTCACGGCATGCCGTCGTTCCGGCAGGTGCTGGAGGGGGTCGCCGCCGCCTGGCGCGACCGCCGCGGCGAGGTCGGCCAGGTCGCCGGGCGGATCGCCGCGGATCTGGCGGAGCGCGGCTCGATCCTGGGCGCCGGCCGTCCGGCCGCCCCCACCGAGGACGATCTGCACCAGGCCCTGCTGGGGCTCTCCCGGGAGTTCGACGAGAAGCGCGGCGGTTTCGGCGGGGCGCCCAAGTTCCCGCCGTCGATGGTGCTGGAGTTCCTGCTCCGCCACCATGCGCGCACCGGGTCCGACGCGGCCCTGGAGATGGCCGAGCGCACCTGTGACGCCATGGCGCGCGGGGGTATCCACGACCAGCTCGCGGGGGGCTTCTCGCGCTACTCGGTGGACGCCCACTGGACCGTGCCGCACTTCGAGAAGATGCTCTACGACAACGCCCTGCTGCTGAGGGCCTATCTGCACCTGTGGCGGGCCACCGGCTCCCAGCAGGCCCACCGGGTGGCCCTGGACACGGCCGGTTTCCTGCTGGCGGAGCTGCGCACCGCCGAGGGCGGCTTCGCCTCCGCGCTGGACGCGGACAGCCCCGACCCCGTGACCGGAGAGTCCGTCGAGGGCGCCTACTACTCCTGGACGCCCGAGGAGCTGGTCGCCGAACTCGGCGAGGAGGACGGCCACCGGGCCGCCGAGCTGTTCCGGGTGACCCGGCAGGGCACCTTTGAGCACTCCCGGTCCGTGCTCCAGCTTCCGGAGGACCCCCAGGACCTCCGCTGGTACGAGTCCGTCCGCACCCGTCTGCTGGCCGCCCGCTCCCGCCGTCCCCGTCCGGCCCGCGACGACAAGGTGGTGGCCGCCTGGAACGGCCTGGCCGTCGCCGCCCTGGCGGAGGCGGGCGCGCTGCTGGAGCAGCCCGAGCTGCTGGCGGCCGCCGTCGCGGCCGCCGATCTGCTGCTGGCCGTCCACCTCACCTCCGAGGGACGGCTGCTGCGGACCTCACGGGACGGCCGTCCCGGGCCCAACGCCGGAGTGCTGGAGGACTACGCCGATGTGGCCGAGGGCTTCCTGGTCCTCTATGCGGTCACCGGTGGCGCCGAGTGGCTGGAGCTGGCGGGCGGGCTGCTGGACACCGTGCTGGTGCACTTCACCGATCCGGAGAGCGGCGCCCTCTTCGACACCGCGGACGACGCGGAGCAGCTGATCCGCCGCCCCCAGGACCCCACGGACAACGCCGCCCCCTCCGGCTGGACCGCTGCCGCGGCCGCCCTGCTGGGCTATGCGGCCTACACCGGTTCCGAGCGCCACCGCACGGCGGCGGAGCGGGCACTGGGCGTGGTCGGTGCGCTGGCCGGGCGGGCGCCCCGCTTCATCGGCTGGGGCCTGGCCGCCGCCGAGGCGTACGCCGACGGTCCGCGGGAGATCGCCGTGGTGGGTCCGGCCGACGACCCGGCCACCGCGGTGCTGCACCGCACCGCGCTGCTGACCACGGCCCCCGGGGCGGTGGTCGCGGTGGGTGAGCCGGGTACCGCCGAGGTCCCGCTGCTGGCGGACCGGCCGCTGCTGGACGGTGCTCCGGCGGCCTATGTCTGCCGGCGCTTCACCTGTGAGGCGCCCACCGGCGACCCAGCCCGGCTGGCCGCCGCCCTCGGTGACCATGTGCAGTGACCGCCGTGCAGTGATCCCCGGTGCAGTGACCGTGGTGCAGCGACCGCCGTGCGGTGACCGCAGGGTAAGGCCGAAACTTGGTGGCGCCGCGTCCGCGCGACGCGGAACCATGAGCCATGGGCTGGAACCTCACCGATGACGTCGATGTCTTCCTGCGCTGCGCGGGGGACTTCCTGGCCGCGCACGCGGCGGAGAACACCGTGCTGCTGACCGTGTCGGACGCGATCCGCGGGCAGGGCCCCGGGGCGTTCGGCGGGTCGCCGCCGCGTTACGGCTGGTGGTGTGCCGGGGACGGTACGGCGGTGGGCGGCGCATATCTGCAGACGCCGCCGTTCCCGGTAATCCTCGGCCGGATGCCGCAGCGCGCGGCGGAGGAGCTTGCGGCGGTCCTGGTGGGTGAGGGCGGTGCGCTCGGCGGCGTCGGCGGTGCCGTCGAGGCGGCGACCGCCTTCGCCCGGGTGTGGCGGGACGCCGTCGGCGGGGGCACGGCGGTCCGCCGGCGGGAGCGTCTCTACCGGCTTGCGGCCCTCACCGGCCCGCAGCCCGCACCGGCCGGTGCCGCGAGGGTGGCGCGGCCGGAGGACCAGGCGCTGATCGTGGAGTGGTACGAGGCGTTCACCCGTGAGACCGGTGAGCTGATGCGCGACTTCACCGAGGCGGTCGCGCGCCGTATCGCCGCCGGTGGCTTCCACCTCTGGGAGGACGAGGGCGGACCGGTGGCGCTGGCCGGTGCCGGTGCGGCGGCGGGCATGGTGCGGATCGGCCCCGTCTACACGCCTCCGCGTTGGCGCCGCCGGGGGTACGCGGCAGGGGTCACGGCCGCCGCGACCGCGCAGGCGCTGGCCGACGGCGCCGGGGAGGTCCTGCTCTTCACCGATCTGGCCAACCCGACCAGCAATGCGCTGTACCAGCGGCTGGGCTATCGGGCGGTGAGCGACCGGGTGCTGCTGGACTTCACGGACTGACGGGGCGCGCTGCGGTGGCCTCCATGGCGAATTGTCCGAATGTTGAGGTCCTGTTCGCCTCCCTGATCCGCCGTCATGTCACCGTGGGTCGATACGGTGTGACGTGAGGGTCATGGAGAGGCAGAGCGTGATGGCGGTGCGGATCCTGGGCAGTGCCGCGGCGGCGGGTGCGGTGGGCGCCGTGGTGGGGGCCTATCTGGTCGGCGGGCCGCTGCTGGTGCTGG
>NZ_LIQR01000528.1 GCF_001418575.1 Peterkaempfera griseoplana | reverse complement strand
GTGTGGGTGTCTGTGGCGGTGGGGGCGGAGGCGTTGGGCACGGGTTCGTCCTGACGTTGCGACGTGAGTAGACAGGTCTGTTCACTGAGTATAGACAGACCTGTCTGTTCTGTCGTGGGGACCAACCTCCGAGGGGTGCCCCGCATTCCTTCGCCGTGAAAATCACGGGACTGGTCCGCACCCGGCTTCGACCGGCACCCGGAGTGGACGGGCTCTCCACCCCCGGCCCGGCGCCCCGCCCGGCGCGCAGCCACCCGGGCCCGCCGGGCGCCGAACCCGGCAGGTGAGCCACTGCCGCCCCGGCGGGCGGTGCGCAGACAGTCCCCGCCGGACGGCCGAGCGCGACCCGACGAGGACGCGGCCCGGGTGCACGCCACGGGCCCTGGCGAGCGCACGCCTCAACCCGCCGGAGCGGGGCGCCCCGACCAACAAGCCATCGGGCCCGGACGGCCGGGCCCCGGCCCACGACGGGCGCACGCCACGGCCCGTCGAGCGGGCGCATCGGCCCCCTCGGGCGGGCGCCTCAGCCCACTCAACGAACAGCCGGGCCCGGCAGACCGAACCGCGACACCGGCGGACGCGCGCCCCCGCCCCGACGGGCGCACGCCACGACCCCGGCGGACGCGCGCCTCAGCCCCGGCGAGCGGGTGGCGGCTCCGGCAGGCAGGATGGTGGAACGGTCGGCGTCGCATGCGCGTCCGCCCTCATCCGCTATGCCCGTTCTGTCGGTTGCCTCCGCCGGACGGTCAACTGATCGAAACCTGCAGGGTCTACCGCTGAGCGGGTTGGACGGGCAGACTTCTACGCGCGTCGCCCTGTGCGGTGACGGCCCTGTCCTGTCTGCCCTGGAGAGACCGTATGCCCCTCAACCGTCGTGATTTCGTGGCCCGTTCCGCGGCGACCGCCGCCGGTGCCGCGCTCGCCGGCGGAGCGTCCGTGGCCGCGGCCCGGCCGGCCGCGGCCGACGTGAAGCCCGCGAAGCACCCCATCACGGAGTCGTTCACGGTTCTGGGCACCACCGATCTGCACGGCAACGCGCTCAACTGGGACTACTTCACCGATGCGGAGTACGACGACTCCGCGCACAACGATGTCGGCCTGGCGAAGATCTCCACCCTGGTGAACGGCATCCGCAAGGAGATGGGGCGGGACCGCACCCTGCTGATCGACGCGGGCGACACCATCCAGGGCACCCAGCTCAGCTACTACTACGCCCGGATCGAGCCGATCGACCAGGGCGGCAGCCAGGCCCCGGTGCACCCAATGGCGCTGGCGATGAACCACATCGGCTATGACGCCGCCGCGCTGGGCAACCATGAGTTCAACTACGGCATCCCGCTGCTGCGGGCGTTCGAGAAGCAGTGCGACTTCCCGCTGCTGGGCGCCAACGCCCTGGACGCGACGACCGAGCGGCCGGCGTTCCCGCCGTATGCGATCCGGCGGATCCGTACAGACCGGGGCCCGGACATCAAGGTCGGCATCCTGGGTCTGACCAACCCGGGCATCGCCATCTGGGACAAGGGCAACGTCCAGGGGAAGCTGACCTTCGCGGGCATCGTGGAGCAGGCGAAGGTGTGGGTGCCGCGGCTGCGGGCCGCCGGCGCCGACGTGGTGATCGTCTCCGCGCACACCGGCGCGGACCAGCCCTCGTCGTACGGGGACCAGGTCCCGTGGCCGGAGAACGCGGGTGTGGCGGTCGCCGAACAGGTGCCCGGCATCGACGCGATGCTGATCGGCCACGCCCATGTGGAGATCGCCCAGCGCATCGTGGTCAATCAGCAGACCGGGCGGAACGTGGTGCTGTCCGAGCCGCTGAAGTGGGGCGAGCGGCTGACCCGGTTCGACTTCGACGCCGAGTTCTCGCACGGCTGCTGGGAGGTCACCGGGGTGCGCTCCACGGTGATCAACTCCAACACCGCGGCCGAGGACCCGGCGGTGGTGTCGCTGCTCACCGCGGAGCACAAGAAGGTCGTGGCGTATGTCAACCAGGTGATCGGCACCTGCACCGAGCCGCTGTCCATCGCCGAGGCGCCGTTCAAGGACGTGCCGATCATCGACCTGATCGGGCGGGTCCAGGCGGACACGGTGAAGGCGGCGCTGGCGGGCACGGCGTACGCGGGCCTGCCGGTGCTGGCGCAGGCGGCGCCGTTCAACCGCACGGCGGCCATTCCGGCCGGTGAGGTGAAGCTGCGGGACGCCGCGGGGCTGTACATCTTCGAGAACACCCTGGAGGCCCGCAAGTTGACGGGCGCTCAGATACTGGACTACCTGGAGTACTCGATGAAGTACTTCGCCCAGGTGCCGGTGGGGGCCCCGGTGGACACCGCGACGCTCACCAACGCGGCCAGCACCCCCGACTACAACTTCGACTCGGTGTACGGGGTCTCCTACGACGTCGACATCTCCAAGCCGGTGGGGCAGCGGATCGTCAATCTGTCGTACGGGGGCGCTCCGATCGACCCGGCTGCGGAGTTCGTGCTGGCGGTGAACAACTACCGGGCGAACGGCGGCGGCAACTTTCCGCATGTGGCGTCGGCGCCGGTGCTGTGGACCAACTCCGACGAGATCCGCAACACCATGATCGCGTGGGTGAAGGCCAAGGGCGCCATCGACCCGGCGGACTTCGCGTCGGTGGACTGGCGGCTGGTCCGTGAAGGTGTCCCGGTCTTCTAGACCGGGCTGGGCG
>NZ_LIQR01000527.1 GCF_001418575.1 Peterkaempfera griseoplana | reverse complement strand
GCCGCCGCCGCGGCCGCCGCCCTGCTGCTCCCCCTCGCCGCCTGCGCCAACGACGCGGCGAGCAACTCCGGCACCGCCGTCGCCAAGGACACCGGCCCGGCCGTGTCCGGCCCCAAGGTCAAGATCATGGTCGGCGGCCTGGACAAGGTCATCTACATGCCGGCGATGCTCACCCAGCGCCTGGGCTTCTTCAAGGCCGAGGGGGTCAACGTCGAGCTGCTGACCGAGCCGGCCGGCGTCGACGCCACCACCGCGCTGATCGCCGGGGACGTCCAGGGCGCGGTCGGCTTCTACGACCACACCATCGACCTCCAGGCCAAGGGCAAGTCGGTGGAGTCCGTGGTGCAGTTCTCCCAGGCGCCCGGCGAGGTGGAGCTGGTCTCCACCAAGGCGGCCGGGTCGATCAAGTCCGGCAAGGACTTCAAGGGCCGGAAGCTGGGCATCACCAGCCTGGGCTCCTCCACCGACTTCCTCACCAAGTACCTGGCGGTCAAGAACGGTCTCGCCGTCGGCGACTTCAGCCCGATCGCGGTCGGCGCCGGCCAGACCTTCATCGCCGCCCTCCAGCAGGGCAGCATCGACGGCGGCATGACCACCGACCCGACCGTGGCCAACGTCCTCGACAAGGGTCTGGGCAAGGTGCTGTACGACATGCGCACCCCCGAGGGCTCCAAGGCGGCGCTCGGCGGCCTCTACCCGTCCTCCAGCCTGTACATGAACACGGACTGGGTGAGCAAGAACAAGGACACCACCCAGAAGCTGGCCAACGCCTTCGTCAGGACCCTGAAGTGGATGTCCACCCACACCCCGGCGGAGATCGCGGCCAAGATGCCCGCCGACTACGCCCAGGGCGGTGAGGACCTGTACGCCAAGTCCATCGAGTCCACCCTGCCGATGTTCACCAAGGACGGTGTGATGCCCGCCGACGGTCCCAAGACCGTGCTGGACGTCCTCTCCTCCTTCAACCCCGAGGTCAAGGGCAAGGACATCGACCTCAGCAAGACCTACACCACCGAGTTCGCGCAGCAGGCCGCCTCGGCGGGCTGACCCTCCGCGCGGACCCCGGCGCCTCCGCCTCCCGGACAGCGGGCGGAGGCGCCGGTGTGTGTGCCATGGTGAGCCGCACCATGACGCGGGACTGGCCCGGTGGCCCGGCTGGTGCGGGAGTTCCACGATCTGACGGCCGGAACGTCCCTCGCCGACGGAACGCAGGTCGTCTGCCACCACGACCTGTCGCCCCGGAATACCGTCTATGACGACGACTGGCTGCCCGTGGACCTCATCGACTGGGACATCGCCGCCCCGGGCGAGCGCATCCAGGACCTCGCCCATGTCTGCTGGCAGTACCTGGACCTGGGTCCGTCCGTCACCGATGTTCCGGAGGCTGCCCGGCGGATCCGGCTGATCTGCGACACCCACGGCCTGCACGGTCCGGCCGAGGTGGTGGACACCGTGCTGTGGTGGCAGGACCGCTGCTGGCGGGGCATCCTGGCCGGCGCGCGGCGCTGCGAGCCCGCCATGGCGGGCCTGCGCGACAGGGACGTGGTCGGTGAGATCCAGGCAGCCCGTCAATGGGTGTCGCTCCGCCGGGGCTCCCTGGCCGACGGGCGCTGACCTGCCCGAGCCCGCAGGCGTACCGCATCTCGGAGAATGCGCTGGCCAGGCTGCGGCAGAGCAGATAGAAAGGCCCGCATGCCCATCCGTGTACGCACCGGCGGCCCCGCCGACGCACCCGCGATCCTCGGCCTGCTGGACGGCGCCGTCGCCTGGCTGGTCGAGCGCGGCCATCCCGACCAGTGGGGCACCACCCCCTGGTCCACCAGCCCGGCCGCGGTCGAGCGCATCCACCGCTACGCCACCGACTACCTGGTCCGTATCGCCGAGGTGGACGGGCGGCCGGCCGGCTGCTGCATCCTGGCCGAGGAGCCACCCCCGTATGCGCCGCCGGTGGACGAGCGGGAGCTGTACGTCCGCAGCCTGGTGACCGATCGCGCCCTCAAGGGGAGCGGCGTCGGCGCCGCCCTGATCGACGACGCCCGCGCCGAGACCGCAAGGCGTGGCATCGGTCTGCTCCGCGTGGACTGCTACGCGGGCAACCAGGGACGCCTGGTCGCCCAGTACCAGCGGCTCGGGTTCACCCCGAGCGACACCTTCACGGTCCACCCGGCCGGGGCGGGTCCCTGGCACGGGCAGGTCCTGGAGCAGCGCCTGTAGCCGGACGGCGTCGAAGCACCGCGTCCACAGCTGCCTGAGCGCGGACTGCGCCGCCCGGTCCTCCCTTTCGCAGTGGGGGACCAGGCGGCGGGCCACGGCTGTTGTCGGGCACTCAGGAGCCGTGGGCGTCCTGCTGTCCACCTCCACCAGCCGGGCTGAGCGCAAGCGAGGCCCCCGGCCGGGTGGCACCGGTCAGGAGCCGCAGCCCAGGCGCCGGGTGGACAGCGCCAGGTCGTCCAGCCGCAGGTCGTAGGAGGCCGGAGTCGGGTTGGGCTGGTAGAGCTGCCAGCCGATGCGGACCGTGTCGAAGCGGGGGAAGACGAAGTCCACCGGATTGCCGCCGTGCTGGGTGGTGCTGACGGTCAGATCCGGTTGGGGCCGGCCGTCGAGCCACACCGAGACCCGGTTGTCCGGCGCGTCCAGCCGCCACTCCACGCAGGTCCAGCGGCCGGCCGAGGCGGGCGCGGACTCCCTCCAGTCGGTCCAGTCGCCGGTGGGACCACCGTCGGAGCCGACGCCCCACAGGTCGGTACCGTTGCCGACGGTCGGCACATACTGGCCGCCGACCGGACGGACCACGCTGCCGTCGCCGCTGCCGGTGGCCTCCACCAGGGTGAAGTGGGCCCAGTCCGGGGCGGAGGGCAGCGCGTCGACCCGTACCTGCATCCTCCCGTAGAAGCTGTTGCCCGGCGCCCTGAGGTTGTTCACCTCGACGAAGGCATGGCCGTTGCCCTCGGTGTGCAGATGCAGCACCCGGCCGTGGCGGTGGTCCGGTCCATGGGCGGAGTCCCGTTCGACGGAGAGGGTTCCACGGTCGGTGTTCACACCCCAGTCGGGGCTGATGGCCGCGCCGAGCGGCAGGGTCTCGAAGTTCTCACAGAACAGCATCGTCCTGTCGTCCGCGCAGTCACCGTGCGGATGCCCGCCGGAGGCCGGAGGGGCCGCCGCGACTCCGGTGGCGGCAGCGGCTGCCAGCGCGAAGGCGCTGAGCAGGGTGAGCGGTCTGCGGATCATGGCGGTGGGGTGCCCCACGGCTTCTCCACTCGTTGGGGGAACGATCGGGATCCCGCGAGCGACAGCGCTCAGAGGCAGTCGCGCAGCACCCTGGAACAGCCGGGCCGCTCCCACCAGAAGGCCTCGGGGCCTGCCGGTGCCGCCCGCGGGAGGGCGGGCGGCACCGACAGGATCAGAGCGCGGTGGCGAACTCGACGAACGACGCCCAGGCCTCGGGGGTGAAGGCGAGTTGGGGACCCTGCCGGTCCTTGGAGTCCCGGACGTGCACGGCGCCGGGGCAGGTGGCGACCTCGATGCAGTTGCCGCCCTCGTTGTCGCTGTAGGTGGATTTGAACCAGATCAACTCTGCTGCGCCGGGGGCTGCTTCTGTGACGTTCATGCCTCTCCCAGGGACTTCTCAATGAAGGCCAGCGACTCCTCAGGAGTGAGCGCCTGGGCACGGATGATTCCGTACCTGGATGCGATGGCGCGTACCTCCTCGGTGTCCGTGATCAGTGTGCTCCGTCCTTGCCCCTCCAGGTAGGCCACCTGCTGGCGGCCTTTGGGCGTGAGCAGGGTGAATGGGCCTGCGACCCCTGCGTTGTCGGAACGGCTAGTGGGCATCACCTGGATCTCCACGTGCCGAAGTTGTCCGATGTTGAGAAGGTGCCTCAGCTGCCCGCAGAGCACCTGTTCGCGCCCAAGCGGCCGCTGCAACACCACTTCCTCGATGACGAACCCCAGCAGGGGCGAGGGACGGCGATCGATCACTTCTCGTCGGGCCATACGCGCCGCCACACGTTGTTCGATCGTGTCCTCGTCCAGCAGGGGGCGTCGCATCGTGAACAAGGCTCTCGCGTAGTCTTCGGTCTGGAGCAGACCGTTGATCACCATGTTGTCGTACGCGTACCGCTCCACCGCCTCCGCCTCCAGCCGGGCGAAGTCCCTGAAGAACGCGGGGAATCGGGCCCCTGCCACCGACCGCTTCAGCGCGGCCAGCATCCCGCCCGCGCCCAGTACGTCGTCGGCCTTGTCGATGAACTCCGGCTGGGCCAGCCGGCGCCCCAGCTCCACCGAGGAGATGAGGTCCTCCGAGTAGCCCAGCTGCCTGCCCAGTTCGGCCTGGGTGAGGCCGGAGCGTTCGCGGAGCAGCTTCAGCTGCCTGCCGAAGCCCTTGAGGATCTCCGTACCCGAGTCGTCCTGCGCACCGACAGCCATCTCCGGCCACCTCCCCGACCTGATGTCCACCCAACGGAGCCCCCTGCTCCGCCGTCACTGCCGACCGGCCGTACCGGTCCCGCCATGTGCCCGTACCAGTACGCTGCGTACACGCAGTGGCGCTGGCCAGGCTATGTGTACGGGAGCCACGGTGGGGCCATGAAGTCCGAACATCCCCCTGTCGGGGTCGCCCGCCGGTCTGCCGTGCACAGATTCAGCTCCACCCGCTTCGGCGCCCGCCTCGCCCGCTGGGCCACCGTCAGACGGCTCGCCGAGTGGGGGTGGGAGCCCGGGGGCTGTCTCTTATACACACT
>NZ_LIQR01000526.1 GCF_001418575.1 Peterkaempfera griseoplana | reverse complement strand
GCCCGGGAGCGGCTGGCCGCCTACGCCGACCTGTACCTGCCCGAGGGCCCGGGAGATCCCCGCTGGACGCTCTGGATCGAGGTCTGGGGCCGTTCGTCGGCCGGCCGGGAGGTCCGGGAGGGGCAGGCCGCCATCGAGGAGCCGTGGCACCGCGATCTGGCCCGGCTGCTCGCGGAGGGCGCGGCGGCGGGTGAGTTCGCTCCCGGCGACCCGGAGGCGACCGCGGTGCGGATCCGGGCTCTGCTCGACGGCTTCTCCACCCCGATCGCGATCGGGCTGCCGGGAGTACGGCGCTCGGAGTCGCTGGCTCATGTCGCCGCGGTGCTGGACGCCCTGCTGGGCACCGAGAGCTGACTGCCCGTCAGTTCGTCCAGAGCGCCACGGCGGTACGGTCGTCCGCGTAGCCCTTCGCCCGCACCTGGAGCTGGCGCAGGAAGTCGACCGTGCCGGGCGGGTGCGGCTGCGACCAGTGGGTGCCGAGGAAACGGGTCACCGCGGGCTCCTCGCGCACCGGGTCGGCGAATCCGGCCGTCGCCATCAGCAGCAGGTCCGCCGGGGTGGCCGGAACCAGCCGGAAGCGGAAGCCCGGGTCGGCCGGTTCCTCGACGGCCTCCGGTTCGGACGGGTGGTGGAGCAGCCGTGCCGCGTACGCGTCGATCCAGTGCTCCGCGCGCAGGAGGAAGAGCCCGCCCGGCCCGACGCCGAAGCAGGCCCGGTCGCCTCCGTCCGGGTCCAGCGGCGCCAGGACGCAGTGCAGCGACCCGGCGGAGGACGGCCCGGCCGGTCCGGGGGCGGCCTCGGGGTCCGGCTCCTGCGGGACGTGGCCGCCCTGCGCTGCGGCGGACGTCCGCCGCAGCGGCTGCGCCGCCCTGGCGGCCAGCCGCTGGAGCCCGAAGCGCAGTCCGTCGCGGTCACCGCCCCGCAGGTCGGCGAGCAGCTCGGCCCGGCTGCGGCCGACGGCGGCGGCCAGCTGGCGGCACGCCTCGGCGGCCGCCGACGGCGGGGTCTGCGAGCCACGGGCCGCCCCCGCCACCACGGCGACCAGGAGGCCGTCGGGCCCGTCGCCGAAGCGGGCCAGCAGCAGGGCGTCACGGCGGGGCTCGCCCCGGTAGCGGGCGGAGTCGCCGCGCACACCCGCGGCCCGCACGGTGAGGCCGCCGTACTGGGCGCCCTCGACCACGGTGTCCGGAACCAGCTCCATCAGCTGGTCGGGGTCCGCCGGTGGCAGCGCCGAGGGCTCGGCGTCATAGGTGGGCGGGCGGTCCCCGACGAACGGGATCGGCGGCGCCGGGCTCCCGGCCGCACCGGGCACCTCGCCGCCCTGCCGCTGCCCGGGCGGCACGGGCCCCGGGGTGTCCGGCCGGGCAGCGGCAGGGC
>NZ_LIQR01000525.1 GCF_001418575.1 Peterkaempfera griseoplana | reverse complement strand
GCTCGTTGAGGAGGCTCTCGGAGTTGTTCTCGTCGCCGAGGAGGTGGTGCTGCCAGAGGGCGTAGTCGGCGTACTGGACGGGCAGTGGTGACCATTCCGGGGTGCCGCCCGCGACACGGGCTGTGTAGGCCTGCGATATGTCGGCGGCGAGTGGGGCGAGTGACCAGCCGTCCGCGGCGATGTGGTGGAGGACGACGACGAGGACGTGGTCCTGCGGGCCCACGGCCAGGAGGTCGGCGCGCAGGGGCAGGCCCGCGGCGAGGTCGAACGTGCTGCGGGCCAGGCGCGTCACGGTCGCGGCGAGGTCGTCCTCGGTGACCTCGTCGGTGCGCAGTTCGAAGGACAGCTGCGACGACGGAAGGATCTGCTGCTGTGGGACGCCGTCGATGGTTGTCACGACGGTGCGCAGTATCTCGTGGCGTGTGAGGACGTCGCGGAAGGCCTGTTCCAGCGCGGTCCGGTTGAGGTTGCCGTGCAGTCGCATGGCGAAGGGGATGTTGTAGGTGGCGTTGGGGCCTTGGAGTTCGCTGAGGAACCACAGGCGGCGCTGTGCGAAGGACAGAGGCAGGATCTCCGGCCGCACGCCTGCTGTCAGAGCGGGGCGAACGGCGTGCCCGCCGTCCGCCGGCACGGCGGCGATGCCGGCTGGGGTGGGGGCGTTGAAGACGGTGCGGAGGGGGATGTCGCTGCTGAGGGTGGTGCGGATGCGGTTGATGAGTCGGGTGGCGAGGAGGGAGTGGCCGCCGAGTTCGAAGAAGTTGTCGTCGGGGCCGACTTCGGGGAGGCCGAGTACCTCGGCGAACAGGGTGCACAGGTGTGCTTCGCGTTCGTTGGCGGGTTTGCGGCCTGTGCCTGGGGTGGGGAGTTCGGGTGCGGGGAGGGCGCGGCGGTCGAGTTTGCCGTTGGTGGTGACCGGCATGGCGTCGATGACGACGACGGCGGAGGGGACCATGTAGTCCGGCAGGAGGGTGCCGACGTGGGTGCGTACTCGCGCGGACAGTTCCCCGTCGTCCGGGGTCGCGGTGTTGCTGTCGGTTGGTATGACGTAGGCGACGAGGCGTTGGTCGCCGGGGCGGTCCTCGCGCACGAGCACGGCGGCTTGTGCGATGCCGGGGCATCGGGTGACGGCGGAGTGGACTTCGCCGAGTTCGATGCGGAAGCCGCGGAGTTTGACCTGGTCGTCGGTGCGGCCGAGGTATTCCAGGACGCCGTTGGTGTTCCAGCGGGCGAGGTCGCCCGTGCGGTACATACGGGAGCCGGCGGGACCGTGGGGGTCGGCCACGAACCGCTCCGCCGACAGGCCCGGACGGTTCAGATAACCGCGCGCCAGACCCTCACCCGCGATGTACAGGTCTCCCGGTACGCCAGGGGGCACCGGCTGCAGACCGGAGTCGAGGACGTACACCCTGGTGTTGGCGATCGGCGTTCCGATCGGCGGGTTCTGTCCCGAGGGGACCAGCGGGGTGCTCATCGTCGCGCAGACGGTGGTCTCGGTCGGGCCGTAGGCGTTGATCATGAGGCGTCCCGGTGCCCATTTCGCCACCAGTTCCGGCGGGCAGGCCTCACCGGCGACCACCAGCGTACGTATCGACTCCAGGCTGTCATCGGGCACCGTGGCGAGGACTGAGGGCACCACCGTCGCGTGCGTGATGCCGAGACGCGGGTCCGTCAGCGCGGAGATCTGCGAGTCGACCGGGAGGAGAACCAGAGTCGCGCCGGACAGAAGTGCCGTGCACAGCTCAGAGACAGAGGCGTCGAAGCTGGGCGAGGCGAACTGCAGCACCCTGCTGTTCTCGTCGATACGGAACCTTTCGACCTGAGCGCTGACCAGGCCGGCGATGCCCGCGTGGCTCACCACGACGCCCTTCGGGCGGCCGGTCGAACCGGAGGTGTAGATCACGTACGCGGCCTGGGTACGCGAGACCGGGACGCCGGGATTCGACTCCGGTTCCTCGTGCGTGGCCCGGACGGCGCCGAGTTCGTCAATCACCTGGACCGGCTGACCGTCGGCCAGCATGTAGGCAATCCTGTCGGCCGGATACTCCGGGTCCACCGGCAGGTACGCAGCGCCGGTCTTCAGCACACCGAGGGTCGCCACGACCAGCTCCATCGAGCGGGGCAGTACCAGCGCGACGATCTGCTCCGCGCCGACTCCCCGTCCGAGGAGGTGGTGGGCGAACCGGTTGGCCCGCTTGTTGAGTTCGGCGTACGACACCTTGTCGCCCTCGGCGTCGACCACAGCGATGGCGTCGGGGGTGCGGGCGACCTGGGCCTCGAAGAGATCAACGATCGTGCCGGTGGGTACGACGTGTGCGGTGTTGTTCCACTCGGCAAGGACCTGGTGGCGTTCGGCGGGGTCCATGACGTCGACGTGGTGCAGGTGGATGGCCGGGTCGGCGATGACCGTCTTCAGTACCCGCACGAACCGCTCGCTCAGCTCTGTGGCGGTCGTGTGCTCGAAGAGGTCGGTGGCGTAGGTGAGTGTGCCGTTCACGCCGGCTGGGGTGCCGTCTGTGTCGAGGGTTTCGGTCAGGTCGAGGGTGAGGTCGAACTTGGCTGGAGCGTCGCCGGTGGTGGTGAGTTGGATGTTCAGGCCGTTGAGGTCGAGGACGGCTGGGGTGGTGT
>NZ_LIQR01000524.1 GCF_001418575.1 Peterkaempfera griseoplana | reverse complement strand
CTGCTGCCCGCGCATCCGGCGTATGTGATCTACACCTCCGGCTCGACCGGTCGTCCCAAGGGCGTCTCCGTCCCGCATGCCAACGTCCTGCGGCTGTTCGCCGCGACCCGCGGCCGGTATGGCTTCGGCCCGAGCGACGTGTTCACCTGGTTCCACTCCTTCGCCTTCGACTTCTCCGTCTGGGAAATGTGGGGTCCGCTGCTGCACGGCGGACGCCTGGTCGTCGTACCCTTCGACATCTCCCGCTCCCCCGCCGACTTCCTCGCCCTGCTGGTCCGCGAACAGATCACGGTGCTCAACCAGACCCCCTCCGCGTTCTACCAGCTCGCCCAAGCCGACGCCCGGTACCCCGAGCTGAGCCGCGGACTCCGGTTGCGCCGGATCATCCTGGCGGGCGAGGCGCTCGACCTGGCGCGCCTCGGCGACTGGTACAGCCGCCACGCCGACCACGCACCGCTGCTGGTGAACATGTACGGCCCGACCGAGACCACGGTCTACGCCACCTACGAGCCGATCACCGAGGCGATAGCTGCCGCCAGCCGCGGGTCCAGCCTCATCGGCCGCGGCATCCCCGGCCTGCGCATGTACGTCCTCGACGCCGCACTCCAGCCGTGCCCGCCCGGCGTACCGGGCGAGATGTACGTCGCGGGTGCGAACCTTGCCCGCGGATACCACGCGCGTCCGGTGCTGAGCGCCGAACGCTTCGTCGCCGACCCCTACGGCGGCCCGGGCGCGCGTATGTACCGCACCGGTGACCTCGTGCGCTGGACCGCGGACGGCCGGCTCGACTACCTCGGCCGTACCGACGACCAGATCAAGCTCCGCGGCTTCCGCATCGAACTCGGCGAGATCGAGGCCGTGCTCGCCGGACACCCCGCCCTGGCGCAGAGCGCCGTCGTCGTACGCGAGGACCGGCCCGGCGACAAGCGCCTGGTCGGCTACGCGGTGCCCACACCCGAGGCGCAGGGACACGACGCCGCTGAACTCGCCGCGGAGGTGCGCGCACACCTGGCCGGGCTGCTGCCCGAGTACATGGTGCCGTCGGCGGTCGTGGTCATGGACGCGTTCCCGTTGACGGTCAACGGCAAGCTGGACCGGAAGGCCCTGCCCGAGCCGGACCTCGCGGTGACGGCCGGGACGGGCCGCAGGCCCGCGACCGAACGCGAGGAAGCCCTGTGCGGTCTGTTCGCCGACGTCCTGGGCATCCCCGAGGTCGGCGTCGACGACAACTTCTTCGAACTCGGCGGACACTCCCTGCTCGCCGTGACCCTCATCGAGCGCATCCGCACGGCGCTGGGCATCGAACTGCCGGTCAGGGCACTGTTCACCTCGCCCACGGTGGCAGCCCTCGCCGGCGAACTCACCGGCCCCGCCCTGGTGATCCCGCCGAACCTCATCCCGCACGGCGCGCGGGAGATCACCCCGGAGATGCTGCCGCTGGTCGAACTCAGCGCCGACGACGTCCAGCGGATCGTCGACCGCGTACCCGGCGGAGCCGCCAACATCGCCGACATCTACCCCCTGGCACCCCTCCAGGAAGGCATCCTCTTCCACCACCTGCTCGAAGCAGGCCGACAGGACGTCTACGTCCAGCCGACCGTTCTGCGCTTCGACTCCCAGGAAAGGCTGCAGACCTTCACCAAGGCCCTGCAGAACGTCGTGGACCGGCACGACATCCTGCGCACCGCGATCATCTGGCAGAACCTCCCCGAACCCCTCCAGGTCGTCCTCCGCCAAGCACCCATCCCGGTCGTGAACATGAACGCCGAAGTGGCCGCTGTGCCGCTACCCGCTGTCGGCGTCGTCGAAGGACTGCTGGAGGCCTGCCCGGTAGTGATGGACATCGGGCGGGCCCCGCTGATCCGGATGTACACCGCGCAGGAGCAGAGCACCGGGGTCTGGCACGCGCTGCTCCAGGTGCACCACCTCGTCCTGGACCACACCACCCTCGAGATCCTCATGGGCGAGATCCGGGCGTTCCTGACCGGGCAGGAGGAGACGCTGCCCAGGCCGCTGCCGTTCCGCGACTTCACCGCCCAGGCGCGGCTAGGCGTTCCGGCCGAGGAGCACCAGCGGTTCTTCGACCGTCTGCTGGGTGACGTCACCGAGCCGACCGCACCGTACGACCTGACCGACGTACGCGGCGACGGCACCGGCATCAACGAGCACAAGCTCACCCTGGAAGCCGACCTCGCCGAACGCATCCGCGCCCGCTCCCGCGACGCGGGCGTAAGCCCCGCCACCGTCTTCCACCTCGCCTGGGCGCGCGTCCTCAGCGTCCTGACGGGACGTTCCGACGTCGTCTTCGGCACGGTGCTCTTCGGCCGGATGAACGCCGGCACCGGCGCGGACCGGGTACCGGGCCTGTTCATGAACACACTGCCCGTACGGGCACGACTGGAACACGCCACCGTCAGCGGAGCACTGCAATCCATGCACCGCGACCTCGCCGAACTGCTCGCACACGAGCACGCACCCCTGTCCGTGGCGCAGCAGGCAAGCGGACTGAACGGCGCACCCCTGTTCACCACCCTCCTCAACTACCGCTACACCCAGGACACCAGCGCCACGGAAGCCGCCGCACTCGAAGGCGTCGAGTCCCTCTGGGGCGAGGAGCGGACCAACTACCCGCTGGCTGTCCACGTCGACGACACCTTCGACGGGTTCCGTCTCACGGTCCAGACCGTGCCCGCCGTCGACCCCGCGCTCCTCGCCGGGCGGCTGACGACGGTGGTCGAGGGCATGGTCGACTCCCTGGAGACTGCGGCGGACGCCCCGCTGCACACACTCACAGCACTCGACCCCGCCGAACGGCAGCAAGTCCTGACCGGCTGGAACGACACCACACACCAGGTGCCCGCCAGCACGATCGTCGACCTCTTCGAAGCCCAGGTCACCCGCACCCCCGACGCCATCGCCGTAATCGACCCCGAAGGCGCCGAGATCTCGTACGCCGAACTCAACCGGCGGGTGAACCGTCTGGCACGGCTCCTTGCCGAGTACGGCGCCGGACCCGAGGACCGCGTGGGCGTGCTCATGCCCCGCTCGGCCGGGATGGTCGAAGCCCTGCTCGCCGTCCTCAAAAGCGGCGCCGCCTACGTGCCGCTCGACCCCGAGCTGCCGGCGGAACGCATCACCTACATGCTCGACGACGCCCGCCCCACGATCCTTCTCACCAGCAGGAACATCGAGCCTCCGAAGTCCGCCGCCGGGACGCGGACGATCACGGTGGACGCCGAAGCGACCATGGCACGACTGGCCGAACTCTCCCCCGACAACCCAGCCGCCGAAACCCGACCCGCGCCCTCCCACCCCGCCTACGTGATCTACACGTCCGGTTCCACCGGTCGCCCGAAGGGCGTCGTGGTCCCGCACGGTGCACTCGTCAACTTCCTGAGCGCCCTGGGCGAGCACATAGTTCTGACCCCGACGGACCGACTCGTCGCTGTGACCACCACGGCGTTCGACATCCACGCCCTGGAGCTCTACACGCCTCTGCTGTCGGGCGCCGGCGTCGTCGTCGCAGACCGGTCCACGGTCAGGGACCCGGAAGCCCTGGCCGCCTTGATCGCTCGCTCAGGCGCGACCGTCATGCAGGCGACCCCCGCCCTCTGGCAGGGCCTGGCCATCGACCGTCCGGCGGCTGTGAACGGTATGCGCGTTCTCGTCGGCGGCGAGGCCCTTCCCGCCCCGCTGGCCGAGCGGCTGACGGCACTCGCGTCGTCCGTCACCAACCTGTACGGCCCGACCGAGACCACCGTCTGGTCGACCCTCGCTCAGCTGAGCACCGCCTCCGGGCACAGCGTGCCGCCGATCGGCCAGCCGATCTGGAACACGCGGACCTACGTCCTGGACGCCGCGCTCGAGCCGTGCCCGCCGGGCATCCCCGGTGAGCTGTACATCGCGGGTGAGGGTCTGGCGCGCGGCTATTTGAACCGACCGGGTCTGTCGGCGGAGCGGTTCGTGGCCGACCCCCACGGTCCCGCCGGCTCCCGCATGTACCGCACCGGCGACCTCGCCCGCTGGAACACCAACGGCGTCCTGGAATACCTCGGCCGCACCGACGACCAGGTCAAACTCCGCGGCTTCCGCATCGAACTCGGCGAAGTCCACTCCGCCGTCACCCGATGCCCCGGCATCGCACAAGCCGCCGTCCTGGTCCGCGAGGACCGCCCCGGCGACCAACGCCTCGTCGCCTACGTCATACCAACCGACAGCAACACCGGAACCTTGGACGACGCGGAACTGTCGGCGCGCGTGCGTGCCCACGCCGGCACGCTCCTGCCGGACTACATGGTCCCCTCCGCCGTCGTCGTCATCGACGCCATGCCGGTCACCACCAACGGCAAACTCGACCGCCGCGCCCTCCCCGCACCCGAACTCCCCACCCCAGGCACAGGCCGCAAACCCGCCAACGAACGCGAAGCACACCTGTGCACCCTGTTCGCCGAGGTACTCGGCCTCCCCG
>NZ_LIQR01000523.1 GCF_001418575.1 Peterkaempfera griseoplana | reverse complement strand
GGACCCCGTCTCCGCCCCCGCCGGCTCCGCGCGGTCCGCCGCCCCGGACGCCGGCCGCCCAGGCCGGCCGCCGCTGCTCCCGGGCGGGGCCGACGGCCTGCTGGTACGTCCCTGGACCCGGCAGGACATACCCCGGGTGCTCGACCTGCTCACCGCCTCCCTCGCGGGCGGCCCGACCGGTGAACGCAGCGCCGCCTTCTTCGGCTGGAAGCATCTGGCCAACCCCTTCGGCACCAGCCCGGGGCTGCTCGCCGAGACCGAGGACGGGCACCTCGCCGGGGTGCGGCTCTTCCTGCGCTGGGAGTACACCGCGGCGGGGCGCACCGTACGGGCGGTGCGGCCGGTCGACACCGCGACCGACCCCGGCTTCCGCGGCCGCGGCGTCTTCCGCAGGCTCACCCTGGGCCTGCTGGCCGAGGTCGTCGCCGACACCGAGCTGGTCTTCAACACCCCCAACGACCGCAGCCTGCCGGGCTATCTGGCGATGGGCTGGCAGCCGGGCGGGCGGGTGCCGATCTCGGTACGCCCGGTGCGGCCCGCCGCCTTCGCCCGGGGGGTCCGCGGCGTCCTTGACCGGCGGGCCGCCCCGGCCCCGCCGAGCGACGCGGGGGCCCGCTGTCCGCTGCCCCGCGCGGCGGACTGGTTCGCCGCGCTGTCCGGGCCGGACGCCGGCGGCGGGGATGCGCAGCCCGGCGGGGGCGGTGACGAGGGCGGCGGTCCGCTGGCCGAGCTGCTGCGGGAGCGGGCCGAGGCCGACGCCCGCGGCCCCCGGCTGGCGACCCGGCGCTCCCCGGGCTTCCTGCGCTGGCGCTACGGCGACGCACCGGGTCTGGACTACCGGGTGCTGACCGTCGAGCGGGGCGGCGAGCTGGCCGGGGTGGCCTTCGGGCGGCCCCGCAGGCGCGGCCCGCTCACCGAGTTCACCCTGGCCGACGTGGTGGTCCGCCCCGGCGACCGCGCGACCGCGGCCCGGCTGCTGCGGGCGGCCGCGCGCAGCGGCTGCGACCATGTCGCGACCCATCTGTCCCCGGGCACCGAGGCCGCCGCGGCGGCGCTGCGCTGCGGCTACCTCACCGCCCCCCGTACCGGGATGACCCTGGTGACACGGGCCCCCGGCGGCGGCCCCGGGCCGGCCGGCGAGGCGGGCCCGGCCGCCTGGCGGTTCGCCCTGGGCGACCTGGAGGTCTTCTGATGGCCGGGTCCGGAGCGGCCGCCCTGGCCGCCCGCCGGGCCCGGGAGCTGCCGTGGGCGTCCTTCACCGCGGGGCTGCTGGTGGCCTGCTATGTGGCGATGTTCGTCTGGGGCATGGCGCACACCACCTATGACACTTGGGGTGCGCTGCTGGTGCTGCCCGCGCTGATGGCGGTGTCCACCCCGGTACTGAGCCGGATCGCGGCCGCCAACCCGGAGCCGGAGGTCTTCCGGCTGCTGATGACCGCGCTGACGCTGAAGCTGCTCTGTGCCTTCCCCCGCTATCTGATGGCCTTCGTGCTGTACGGCGGCCAGGCCGACGCCAAGATGTACGACGCCAAGGGGCGCGCCCTGGCGGCCGTGCTCGAACAGGGCGTCTTCCACTACGACCTGGGGATGAAGGTCGCCGGCACCGGCTTCGTGGTGATCGTCACCGGTGTGGTCTACGTACTGACCGGGCCGTCGCTGCTGGGGGGCTTCCTGGTCTACTCCTGGATGGGCTTCTGGGGTCTGCTGCTGTTCTGGCGGGCGGTGCAGATCGCCTTTCCGGAGGCCGAGTCGCGCCGCTACGCCAAGCTGGTCTTCTTCCTGCCCTCGCTGCTGTTCTGGCCGTCCAGCATCGGCAAGGACGCCTGGATGATGCTCTGCCTGGGCGCCACCGCCTACGGCATCGCACGGCTGCTGGAGCGGCGCCGGGGCGCCTTCGCCTGGATCGTCGCGGGGTCGCTGGGCACCGGGATGGTGCGGCCGCATGTGACGGTGCTGGCCGGGGCCGGGCTGGTGATCGGCTATGTGCTGCGGCGCCGCCCGCGGGAGGTCAGCGCCCTGGGGCCGCTGCGCACCATCCTCACCGTGGTGGTGCTGGGGGTGGGGGTGATGCTGATGCTGCAGCAGGTCAACTCCTTCTTCGGGACCGGTGCCTCCGGCGGGGGCTCGGTCGACCAGGTGCTCCAGGAGACGGCCCGCCGCACCTCGCAGGGCGGCTCCCAGATCGACCCGTCCGCCGCCGGGGTCGGGGAGGACGACGCGGGGCCCACGGTCAGCCTGTCCCCGCTGGGGCTGCCGATGGCGGTGGTGACGGTGCTCTTCCGGCCGTTCCCCTTCGAGGCGTCCAATGTCCAGAACCTGGTGCAGTCGGTGGAGTGCTTCGCCCTGCTGGTGGTCTTCGTCCGTTCCTGGCCGCGGCTGCGGCAGGTGCCCCGGCTCTTCGTCCGCCGTCCGTACATGGCCTTCACCGTCGTCTACACGCTGCTGTTCTGCTGGGCGTTCTCCAGCATCAACAACATGGGCATCCTGTCCCGGGAGCGGGTGCAGGTGCTGCCGCTGGTGCTGGTGCTGCTGGTGATCCCCAGGTCGGCCGTCGCGGCCCCCGCCGCCGCGTCCCGGCGCCGACCGCCGGGACGGGCGGCCGAACCCTTCGCCGCGCCGCCGCGGGACCCCCTTGCGGTCCCGTCCGCCGCCGGTCCCGGGGAACGGATGCCCGGCCTTCCCGGCCTCCCCGGCGGGCACGCCCGTCGGGCCGTGCCCCGCCGTCCCGTGCCACCGCAACCGACGAACCGGCCGAACCGGCCTCACCTCAGGGGGATCGAAAGATGACCGCAGACCAGGTCGCCTCACTGCCCGCCGCACTCGGTGGCACCCCGGCCTTCCCGCAGGGGCTGCCGCTCACGGTGGTCCGGGTGCCCGACCGCGAGGGGCTGCTGAAGCGCCTGGGCACCGTGCTGGACAGCGGCCGGCTGACCAACGGGCCCACTGTCGCGGAACTGGAGGAGACCGCGGCCAAGCTGCTCCAGGTGGAGCATGTGGTGGCGGTCTCCAACTGCACGGCCGGGCTGATGCTGGTGCTGCAGGCCGCCGGGGTGGGGGCGGGCCGTCCGGTGGTGATGCCGGGCTTCACCTTCTCCGCCACCGCCCATGCCGCGCACTGGGCGGGCGGGGTGCCGCTCTTCGCCGAGGCGCTGGAGGAGAACGTCACCCTGGATCCGGAGGACGCCGCCGCCCGGCTGGCCGCCGCCGACTCCCCGGCCGCGCTGATGGCCACCCATGTCTACGGCACCCCCTGCCGGGTGGAGCGCCTCCAGGAGGTGGCGGACGCCGCCGGGGTGCCGCTGGTCTACGACGCCGCGCACGGCCTGGGCAGCAGCCGGGCGGGGGTTCCCGTGGGCGGCTTCGGGCTGGCCGAGGTCTTCTCCATGAGCCCCACCAAGGTGGCGGTCGCGGGCGAGGGCGGGCTGGTCGCCACCCGGGACGGTGCGCTGGCGGAGACCCTGCGCTGCGCCCGCGACTACGGCAACCCCGGCGACTACGACACCCTCTTCCCCGGCCTCAACGCCCGGATGAGCGAGCTGCACGCCGCCGTGGCGCTCACCTGGCTGGCCGGGCTGGAGGAGCGGGTGGCCCACCGCGGCGCCCTGGCACGGGAGTTCACCTCCGCGGTGGCGGGGCTGCCGGGGCTGCGGACGGCGCAGCCGGACGAGGGCGACATCTCCACCTTCAAGGACCTGACGCTGATCCTGGACGCGGACCGCTTCGGCCTCACCGCGCTGGAGCTGGGCCGGGCGCTGAAGGCGGAGGGTGTGGACACCCGGCGGTACTTCCATCCGCCGGTGCACCGGCAGCGCGCCTATGCCGGGCTGGGGCAGGCGGAGGCACTGCCGCGGACCGACCGGCTGGCCGACTCGGTGCTCACGGTTCCGCTGTGGACGCAGATGGACGCCGCCACGGTGCGCCGTACGGCGGAGGCGGTGGTGCGCATCCACGCCTGCGCCGAGCGGCTGCGGTTGCAGGGGGTCTGAGTCGCCGCTGGTGGGCGGCGTGCGACAGGGCGCGCGGCTTCGCGCGCAGGAGGGCGGGCGGGCACCTTCGGGGGGCTCGCCCGCTGTCGCGCACGCCCGGTCCGCTGCTGACATCCTGGGGCTGTTTTCGGGCGATGTCGAGCGTCCTGCGCGGCGCTCCTTGACATCGCCCCCGACGTTCGATGACCGTTTTTCATACTTTCGATGGAAGTGTTCAGGCGAAGTATCGGCAAACACTCCAACTCCGTGCCCCACCACTCTCCTCAGCAGGCACACAGTGGCTTACCGTATGCGCATGACCTCCCGCTCCTTCGACGGAGTCGGCTACTACGCTCCGTCCTTCTCCTCCGACACCCCCATCTACGACAGCCTTGTCGCAGAACGCGGTGTCCCCCAGATCGCCCCGATCAATGTGCCGGCCGCCCTGCCGCCGGCCTTCCCCTCCCCCTACGACCAGCCGCGCTACGGCGGGTACGAGTCCGGCAGCAACCTGCCG
>NZ_LIQR01000522.1:316-6424 GCF_001418575.1 Peterkaempfera griseoplana | reverse complement strand
TACGCCACCGACCTCTTCGAGGAAGCCACAGCGGCGTCCCTCGGTGCCCGCTTCGTACGGGTCCTTGAGACGGTCGCCGCCGACCCCGCCATACCCGTACACCACATCGAGGTCATGGACACCGCCGAACGCCACCAGGTCCTCGTCGACTGGAACGACACCGCACACCAGGTGCCCACCGGCACGATCGTCGACCTCTTCGAAGCCCAGGTCACCCGCACCCCCGACGCCACCGCCGTGATCGACCCCGAAGGCGCCGAGATCTCATACGCCGAACTCAACAAGCGGGCCAACCGCCTGGCACGCCTGCTGATCGAGCACGGCGCCGGACCCGAGGACCGGGTCGGCGTACTCATGCCCCGCTCGCCAGGGATGGTCGTCGCCCTGCTCGCCGTCCTCAAGAGCGGCGCCGCCTACATACCGCTCGACCCGCAGTACCCGGCAGAACGCATCGCCTACATGCTCGACGACGCCCGGCCGACGGTGCTCCTGACCATGGAGGCGCTGGCACCCTCTGAACTCGACGGTCGGATGCGCGTCATCGCCCTCAACGCCTCCCTCACGAGGGGGCGTCTGACGGAGCTGTCGGACACCGACGTGCGGGCCGGGGAACGGAGGGCAGCACTGCGGTCCGAGAACCCGGCGTACCTCATCTACACGTCCGGCTCGACCGGTCGGCCGAAGGGGGTGGTGATCCCGCACCGCGCCCTGCTGAACTACGCGTCGCGAACCCGTGAGGCGTACCCGGCGCTCGCGCAGAGCACGCTCATCCACTTCTCGGTCTCCTTCGACGCGGGCGTCACGGCCTTCTACGGCGCGCTGGTCAGCGGCGGATGCCTGCATCTGGCGCCCGCCGACACGCACCTGCCCGTGGCACCCACGAAGGCGCGGCCTGCGTTCCTCAAGGCCACCCCCAGCCACCTCGCATTCCTGGACCAGGACGGCCTCGGCGGCAACGTTCCCACCAGGCAGCTCATGCTGGGCGGCGAATCCCTCCACGCCGTCCACCTCGAGCAGCTGCGCCGTGAGCACCCGCAGCTGGCCGTGGTGAACCACTACGGCCCGACCGAGGCGACGGTCGGCGCGGTGGACCACCACGTCGCTCCGGGCGAGCCCCTGCAGCACGGCCCCGTTCCCATCGGCCGGCCGATGTGGAACATGCAGGTCTACGTCCTCGACGCAGGCCTGAACCCCTGCCCGCCCGGCGTCCCCGGCGAGCTCTACCTGGCCGGCGCCCAGCTGGCCCGCGGATACCTCGGACGCGCCGACCTGACCGCCGGCCGCTTCGTCGCCAACCCCTTCGGACCAGCCGGCTCCCGCATGTACCGCAGCGGCGACCTCGCCCGCTGGAACACCCACGGCCTCCTCGAACACCTCGGCCGCACCGACGACCAGGTCAAACTCCGCGGCTTCCGCATCGAACTCGGCGAAGTCCGTACCGCTGTCAGCGCACACCCGGGCGTGGCGCAGGTCGCGGTCGTCGTGCGCGAGGACCGGCCGGGTGACAAGCGCATCACCGCGTACGTCGTCCCGGGCGGCGAAGCGGCGCGCACGGACACGGCGGACCTGGTCGCAGAGCTGCGGGGCCACACGGCCGCCCTCCTGCCCGACTACATGGTCCCGTCCGCCTTCGTGGTCCTGGACGCGCTGCCCGTGACGGAGAACGGCAAGCTCGACAACCGTGCGCTTCCCGCACCCGAGCCCCGTGGCATCGCTGGGGGCCGCAAGCCCGCGACCGAGCGCGAAGCGGTGCTCTGCTCCCTGTTCGCCGAAATCCTCGCCGCTCCAGAAGTGAACGTCGACGACAACTTCTTCGAGCTCGGCGGACACTCACTGCTCGCGATCACCCTCATCGAGCGCATCCGCACGGCGCTGGGCATCGACATCCCGATCAGCGCGCTGTTCGCTACACCGACGCCCGGTGAACTCGCCAATCGATCCGACAGCCACTTGTCGGACGCGGTCCGCAGGATTCTCCTGCCGATCCGCACGAGCGGCGAGGCCGAGCCGTTCTTCTGCGTCCATCCCGCGACCGGCGTGGCCTGGGGCTACTCGCCGCTGCTCCGCTTCATGCCCGCGCAGCACCCGCTCTACGGCCTGCAGGCGCGGGGCATCGACGGCTCGGACGTCCCTCTTCCGGGCTCCATCCGGGAGATGGCCGCGGAATACGTCCAGCAGATCCGCACGGTCCAGCCGTCGGGTCCCTACCACCTGGTGGGCTGGTCCTCCGGCGGCGTCGTGGCCCAGGAGATGGCCGTACAGCTCCAGTCCGCCGGCGAGGAAGTCGCGGCGCTGGTGATGATGGATGCCTTCTCCCCGAGCGAGCGAGCGAAGGCGATCGAGGCCTACACCGCCGGCGGGATCGAGATCGAGGACGCGATACCCGGCTCGGAGCTCCTTCCCGAACTCACCGAGGAGGAGTACGCCACCGTCCTGCGCGTCACGGACAACATGGACGCCATCTCGCCCTCCCACCAGCCGGAGGTCTTCCGGGGCGACCTGCTCTTCCTCACCGCGGAGTTCGGCAAGCCGGAAGGCATAGACACCGCCGCCTCCTGGGCCCGCTACACCACCGGAAAGATCGCCGAAGTACCCATCCCCTGCCGTCACGCCCAGATGTCCCGTCCGGACATGCTCGGACGCGCCTGGACCGCCATCGCGGACTGGCTCCACCAGAACCAGAACCAGCCCTCGGCCCAGGAGGAAGGTTCCCACCAGTAACCAACCACACCAACGCCTCGCCGCCTTATCCCGGCGAGCCCTGGCCCCGGACACCCGGCTGCGACAACTCCGCAGCCGGGTGTCCGGGCTTGCGCCCCCCAGTCTTGATGACTCATACGAAGCCGGCTGCGTGACGGAGTCGATCAACTGTCGAAGCAGTGGCTCCAGCGGACCCGGGATCACCCCCACGCCGCTGGATCGGAAGGGAGAGAACCAGGTCAACGTAATGTGCGTGGCTCCTCGGCTCCCGCCCGGAAGGCGGCCCGGCTGCGCCGGCCAAGTCGAGGTGGACGGCATCAGGCCGACGGGCCGGCCCTGCGTCCGGCAGCCAGGGACTCGGCTTTCCCTTCGCTTCACCAGGGCGTGCTAATACTGCTTGCCGGCCACAGGTTGCCGCGTGATGCCGGCACGACGCCCGGATACCGGCAGCCGGCGCCCCGAACCGGATCGACGTGGCGGCGGGGTCGGGGCCTCCCCCCGTGGGGCCGCCCCCACCGGCCGGAGAACTCATGAGTCCGGCGGAGACGAAGAGAGAGGAGCCGTGGTGCTCAGCGAGGTAGGCAGCAGGTCCCGGTGGTTGCGGTCGCTGCGAAGTCGTCAGACACCGCGCCTTCGTCTCGTCTGTTTCCCGCACGCGGGCGGTGCGGCCAGCTTCTTCCGCTCATGGATTCCGCTGGTGCCTGACGACGTGGAACTCCTGGCAGCGCGGTATCCGGGGCGGGAAGACCGCCTTCTGGAGGTCCCGGCGCAGCGCATGGAGGAGCTGGTGGCTCCGCTAGCGGACGCCTGTGCAGCTCTTGTGGGCAGCCCGCTGGTGCTCTTCGGCCACAGCATGGGCGCTGCCGTGGCCTTCGAGGTGGCGGCCAGACTGGCGCGGACCACCTCCGGCTCAGTCCGGCCCGAGGCCCTGTTCGTCTCCGGAAGCTCGGGGCCGGGCATGTCCCGTCCGCGGGAACTCTCCGGCGCGAGCGATGAGGAACTGATCAAGGATCTGGTCGCCATGAGCAACACCAATGCGCAAGCTCTCGCCAACGCGGAGCTGCGGGAGCTCCTGCTTCCGGCGGTGCGGGCCGACTACCGCCTCGTGGAGCACTATGCGGCGGCGGTTCCGGAGCCGCTTCTCGACATCCCCGTCGTCGCCTACTACGGGGACCGGGACGACCACGTGGATGAAAACTCGGTGAACGCCTGGTCCCAGGTGACCAGGTCGACCTTTGCCGCCCGTTCCTTCCCCGGCGGGCACTTCTATCTGGAGCACCATGCGGCGCCGCTGGTCGCTGACCTGTCTGCGCGCCTGGCTCCGCACAGGACAACGGGTTGACGAGGGCCGACGGTCGCTCTCAGCCCGGCCAAGGCGTCAGGATTCGCACTCGCAAGCAAACCCTCCTGCGCTGCTCGCCGTGCCCGTCATGGTCACCGGACACGTGCACCGGGTCGATGCGTGGAGTAGTCGCAGGCTCCAAAGCCCGCGCCCCCGACTCCGGGCTCTGGCATCTCCGAGGGGCGCCTCTACTCGCAGCGGCTGTTGGATGCCGTCACTCGAAACGAACCGCACCCAGCGGCGCATCGACTTGCTCAGTCGGCAGGTGAGACTTCGGACACACCACCTGTCAGCGCCCAGCAGTCGCCGCGACTGGGTGCGCAGCATCAGTGCGGTCCAGGTCGAACAGCAGGCGTTCCAGGTCGGTCATCAGCGACCCGTAAACATGCCAGGCGTCCGGCTGGGCCAGTGTGCCGTGGCCCACCAGGTCGGTCATGGTCTCGTGCCAGGCCTCCGCGTGGTCCAGAGCGTCCCGCAGCCGGTCGCGAGCGTCGGAACGGGCGGACAGGGCTTCACAGTCAGGGGCGGCGCAGCTGCGATGAGCGGCGGAGAACTCCTCCACCGCCTGCCCGGCCAGCTTCAGCAACTCGGCGTACCGCTCGAGGAACAGCGGGCCGAGGTGGTGACCGACCTCGTCGCCCACGCTGTCGACCAGAGTCCGGGCGATCCCGCGAATCTGGAAGGACACTCGGTGCAGGGTGTGCCACAGTTCGCTGTCGGTGTCGTGTCGGCGGTGACCACGGACCGACCAGCGCGTGTTCCAGCGCAGCGACTCCCGGCCCTGTCGTACATGCTGCTGGGCGTCGCCGACCAGCCGCTCGAGGTCGCGGGCCTGCTCCAGCCAGGAACAGGCGCGCTCATGGTGCCGCTGCTCGTCCAGGTCATGGCCCATGCCGCGGAGCAGCCCTCCCATCGCCTGGGCCAGGTTGTGGACGGCGAGGTCGGACTCCGCGAGATGGACGGGCGGCAGGATCAGCGCGTTCACGGCAATACCCACGCCGGCGCCGAGGGCGGTGCCGAGCGCCGAGAACACCACATGCCCGACCGGCGCGGCGGCCGCTGCGGCGAGGGCGAGCACCGCGTTCGAGGCGATCTGCAGACGGTCGTCGGAGATCCGGCGACCGCCGGTGACCAGGGTGATCGCCAGCACGGTGACCATGGTGCCCATGGCGGAGCCAAGCAGCCAGGCGGTGGCGAGCGCGAGTGAGGTCCCGGCGATTCGGGTGAGCACACTGTGCAAGGCCCGGCTGACCGAGCGGAAGACGGTGGTGGAGTTGACCATGAGCAGGGAGCTCGCCATGGAGAGGTACTGGGGCTGACCGGGCAGCCAGAGCGTGGTGGCGCCCCAGGCAAGCAGCAAGGCGACCGCGCTCTTGAGCACATGCACCGCGACATGGGCTGCGGCCGAGTGCCATGCTCCAGGCGGCAACGTCTGCGCTGGGTGCCGCCGGCTCGACCACATAGTTGAAAGTTGCACAAACCAAAGCGTGCCACAGGCGACCTTGATCGGCGCGTGACTTCCCCCACAGCTCCGCCGCAGGGCGCGGCCGGCGAGTGGCCGGTAGCGAAGATCACCCGCCAGTGACGCAGACGCTGCGCAGCACGCCTACGGGGGTGGTCAGCCCGTCGGGAAGACCGGTGCTCAACCGTGCTCCTCGGGTCGCGAAGGACACCATGAGTCCACGCGCCCCGGCCGTCCGCGCAGGGGGCCGGTCCTCCGCCGCCCCGGTGCCGGGCGGCTACGCGTGCCGCACCCGACCGCCCACCTCGATCAGCCCGCCCGGTCGGGAAGCCGTCAGGATCTGCGAGCCCCGTCCCTGGGTGACGCACAGGGCCCGGCCCAGGCGGGCCGTCAGCAGCAGCGCGGCCGCACCCGTCGCCTCGTCCTCGTCGATGCCGTCGCCGCGGCCGGGGAAGGCGCGGGCCCTGACCCGGCCCGCCGCCTCGTCCTGCCACGCCCAGGCGTAGATCCACTCACCGGGCGGGGGCACCGGCAGCGCCTCCACCTCGGCGACCGAGCCGTACTCCCGCAGGGTGCGGCCGGGCGCCCAGTCGGCCTGCGCCGC
>NZ_LIQR01000522.1:0-266 GCF_001418575.1 Peterkaempfera griseoplana | reverse complement strand
CCGGCGAAGGGGAGCCGCAGCGTCGGCGTGTAGATGTCGATGACGCCGCGCCCGGCGTCGTCCACGAAGACGGTCTCGCTGAAGCCCAGCCTCGCCGCCAGGGCCAGACGCCCGGCCTCCCCGGGGACGGCCGCCCCGTCGCGCACCACGCCCAGCTCATTGCCGTGTCGGCCGTCCGGTCCGCAGAAGACGCGCAGCACCTCGTAGTCGGTCACCCGGCAATCCAACCACCTCGCCCCCGGTGGCCCCCTGGGGCCACCGGGGGC
>NZ_LIQR01000521.1 GCF_001418575.1 Peterkaempfera griseoplana | reverse complement strand
ATGTGTATAAGAGACAGGTCGGGCGGTGGCGCGAGCCCCATGCTCGCCACCGTCCATGGACGCGCAGTGAACGACGGGTGGCCGTCTCGAGTACCGGTCGCGGCACACCGTCGCAGGACCGCTCCCACCCCCCGCCGGACGGCGGCCCGGCGGGCCCGGGCGTACGCTGGAACCCCCGGCCCGCACCGCGTGCCGGGCGGTTCTCGTTGCGCGCCCAGCAGGCGCCACCCGCTCCATCAGCCCGCCGACACACCCCCAGACCCCACCACTGACCGGAAGCACGGGACAAGAAGACTCCATGACCCTGACCGGACTGCTCGACGTCATCGCCCAGGACGCCGCACTCGCTGAGGCCGTCGAGGCCGCAGCCACCGGGAACCGACGCCATCTCGACCTGGTGGGCCCCCCGGCCGCCAGACCCTTCGCGATCGCGGCGCTGGCCCGCTCGCTCGCCGCCAGGGCGACCGGGGACCGAGGCCGCCCGGTGCTCGCCGTCACCGCGACCGGACGCGAGGCCGAGGACCTGGCCGCCGCCCTCCGCTCGCTTCTGCCCCCCGACTCCGTGGCCGAGTTCCCCGCCTGGGAGACCCTGCCGCACGAGCGGCTCTCCCCGCGCTCGGACACCGTGGGCCGGCGCCTCGCGGTGCTGCGCCGCATCGTCCACCCCAGGGCCGACGACCCGGCGGCGGGCCCGGTACAGGTGGTGGTGGCCCCGGTGCGCTCCGTGCTGCAGCCGCAGGTCAAGGGGCTGGCCGAACTGGAGCCGGTGTCGCTGCTGCGAGGCGGGCAGCACGATATGGAGGAGGTCGCCCGCAAACTGGCCGCGGCCGCCTACCAGCGGGTCGAACTGGTCGAGAAGCGCGGTGAGTTCGCCGTGCGCGGAGGCATCCTGGACGTCTTCCCGCCCACCGAGGAGCATCCGCTGCGGGTGGAGTTCTGGGGCGACGACGTCGAGGAGATCCGCTACTTCAAGGTCGCCGACCAGCGGTCGCTGGAGATCGCCGAGCACGGCCTGTGGGCCCCGCCCTGCCGTGAACTGCTGCTGACGGACGCCGTACGGGCCCGCGCCGCCGAGCTGGCGGCCGCGCACCCGGAGCTGGCCGAGATCCTCGACAGGATCGCCGAGGGCATCGCGGTGGAGGGCATGGAGTCCCTGGCGCCGGTCCTGGTCGACGACATGGAGCTGCTGCTGGACGTACTGCCGCAGGGCAGCGTCTCGGTGGTGTGCGACCCCGAGCGGGTCCGCACCCGGGCCGCCGACCTGGTGGCCACCAGCCAGGAGTTCCTGCACGCCTCCTGGGTGGCGGCGGCGTCCGGCGGGGACCGGCCGATCGACCTGGCGCCGATCGACGTCTCCGCCGCCTCCCTCTGGTCGCTGGCGGACATCCGGGAGCACGCGGACGAGATCGGGCTGCCCTGGTGGTCGGTCAGCCCCTTCGCCACCAGTGACTCCGCCGACTCCTTCGAGACCCGGCTGGACTCCGACCCGGACACCCTCACCCTGGGCATGCACGCCGTGGAGGCGTACCGGGGCGACACCGCCCGCGCCATCGCGGACGCCAAGGAGCGGCTGGCCGACGGCTGGCGGGTCGTCATGGTGACCGAGGGACACGGTCCGGCCAGCCGGATCGCCGAGATGCTGGGCAACGAGGGCATTGCCGCCCGGCTGGTCCCCGAGCTGACGGGGGCGCCGGAGCCGGGGCTGGTCCATGTCTCCTGCGGGTCGATCGAGAACGGCCTGGTCGACGAGGCACTGAAGCTCACCGTCATCACCGAGACCGACCTGGCCGGGCAGAAGTCCTCCACCAAGGACATGCGACGGATGCCGTCGCGCCGCCGCAACGCCATCGACCCGCTCGCCCTCCAGGCCGGCGACTTCGTGGTGCACGAGCAGCACGGTGTCGGCCGCTATGTGGAGATGGTGCAGCGCACCGTGCAGGGCGCCACCCGTGAGTACCTGGTGCTGGAGTACGCCCCCGCCAAGCGCGGCCTGCCCGGCGACCGGCTCTTCGTCCCCACCGACCAGCTGGACCAGGTCACCAAGTACGTCGGCGGCGAGGCCCCCTCGCTGCACCGGATCGGCGGCGCGGACTGGGCCAAGACCAAGTCGCGGGCCAAGAAGGCGGTCAAGGAGATCGCCGCCGACCTGATCAAGCTCTACTCGGCGCGGATGGCCGCGCCGGGCCACTCCTTCGGCTCCGACACCCCCTGGCAGCGGGAGCTGGAGGACGCCTTCCCCTACGCGGAGACGCCCGACCAGCTCACCACCATCGCCGAGGTGAAGGGCGACATGGAGAAGTCGGTCCCGATGGACCGGCTGATCTGCGGCGACGTCGGCTACGGCAAGACCGAGATCGCGGTGCGGGCCGCCTTCAAGGCCGTCCAGGACGGCAAGCAGGTGGCCGTCCTCGTCCCGACCACGCTGCTGGTCCAGCAGCACTTCTCCACCTTCTCCGAGCGGTACGCCAACTTCCCGGTCTCGGTGAAGGCGCTCTCCCGCTTCCAGACCGACTCCGAGGCGAAGAACGTCCTGGAGGGGCTGCGCGAGGGCTCGGTGGACGTGGTCATCGGCACCCACCGGCTGTTCGCCTCCGAGACCAAGTTCAAGGACCTCGGCCTGGTGATCGTGGACGAGGAGCAGCGCTTCGGTGTGGAGCACAAGGAGCAGCTGAAGAAGCTGCGCGCCAATGTGGACGTGCTCACCATGTCCGCCACCCCCATCCCGCGCACCCTGGAGATGGCGGTCACCGGGATCCGGGAGATGTCCACCATCACCACCCCGCCGGAGGAGCGCCACCCGGTGCTGACCTTCGTGGGCCCGTACGACGACAAGCAGATCGCCGCCGCCGTCCGCCGTGAACTGCTGCGCGAGGGCCAGGTCTTCTACATCCACAACCGGGTGGAGTCGATCGACAAGGCCGCCGCACGGCTCAAGGACCTGGTCCCCGAGGCCCGGGTGGCCACCGCCCACGGGCAGATGGGGGAGACCCAGCTGGAGAAGGTGGTGGTCGACTTCTGGGAGAAGGAGTTCGACGTCCTGGTCTCCACCACCATCGTGGAGTCCGGCATCGACATCTCCAACGCCAACACCCTGATCGTGGAGCGCGGCGACACCTTCGGCCTCTCCCAGCTGCACCAGTTGCGGGGCCGGGTGGGCCGTGGCCGTGAGCGCGGCTACGCCTACTTCCTCTACCCGCCGGAGAAGCCGCTCACCGAGACCGCCCACGAGCGGCTGGCCACCATCGCCCAGCACACCGAGATGGGTGCGGGCATGTATGTGGCGATGAAGGACCTGGAGATCCGCGGCGCCGGCAATCTGCTCGGCGGCGAGCAGTCCGGCCATATCGCGGGTGTCGGCTTCGACCTCTACATGCGGATGGTGGGCGAGGCGGTCGCCGAGTTCCGGGAGCAGCTGGAGACCGGCGGCGAGCCGGAGGAGGAGCCGCTGGAGGTCAAGATCGAGCTGCCGGTGGACGCGCACGTCCCCCATGACTACGCGCCCGGCGAGCGGCTCCGTCTGCAGGCCTACCGCTCCATCGCGGCGGTCAACTCCGAGGACGACATCGTCCAGGTCCGCGAGGAGCTGACCGACCGCTACGGCAAGCTGCCGGAGCCGGTGGAGAACCTGCTGCTGGTGGCGGGGCTCCGGCTGTTCGCCCGCCGCTGCGGGATCACCGACATCACCCTGCAGGGCGCCAATGTCCGCTTCGGGCCGGTGGAACTGCGGGAGTCCCAGCAGCTGCGGCTGAACCGCCTCTATCCGCGCAGCCTGGTCAAGGGCGCCACGCGGCAGCTGCTGGTGCCCCGCCCGACCACCGGCCGGATCGGCGGCAAGCCGGTGGTGGGGCGTGAACTCCTCGCCTGGAGCCGGGAGTTCCTCACCGCGATGTTCGAGGAGATGAACGCCGCCCGCTGAGGCCGCCCGGCCGGGCCCGCGCAGGCGGGCCCGGCCGGACCGGTCTGCTAGCTGCGGGCCCGCAGGAAGGCGCTGGTGGAGACCGTCCCCAGCAGCTCCAGGCGGCTGCCGCCCGCGGCGAGATGGCCGTCGAGGGCGGCCTGCACCCCGGGCCAGCCCTCGTCGCCGTAGTCGTCCATCACCACGATGCCGCCCGGGGCGGTGATCTCCTCGGCCCAGGCCAGGTCCTTGCGGACGCCCTCCTCGGAGTGGTCGCCGTCGATGATCACCACGCCGTAGCTGCGGTCGGAGACGGCCTTCTGCACCTCCGGGTCGGTGGAGAAGCCACGGTGGAGCCGGAGCCTGTCCGGGTCGACGCCGGCCAGCCGCAGATTGGTGCGGGCGACGGTCTCGCTGACCGGGCTGCCGGAGGGATCGCTGCCGAAGCGGGCGCGGTCGGGCTGCAGCTGGATGTCGGCCAGCGGGTCGACGATGGTCAGATCGGCCTCGACGCCCTGCCGGGCGAGCTGGCGGGCCAGGCCGCCGGAGAAGAGCCCGTACAGCGTGCCGATCTCCAGCACGGTGCCGTTCGGCGGCGCCAGCAGCGGGGTGGTGGTGAGCTTGCCCAGGATGTTGGAGGTGGAGCCGGCCAGCCGCCCCACGCCCCGCAACTCCAGCTCCACCAGGGTCCGGTAGGCCAGCGCGACCTGGGCGTACGGCTTGGAGTGGCCGGTGACGGCGGTGATCTGCCGGCACAGCTCCATGATCTGCGCCTTGCGGGGCAGCCGGTCGCCGGCGCCGCGCCCGTCCCGGCCGAGCAGCAGCTCCATGGCGTACAGGCGCTGCTCGGCCTGGCCGAGGGTCTCCCGCAGCCGGCCCGACTCGGCGCGCAGCTCGGCCAGCTCCTTCTGAACGGCTGTCAGATCGGCTCGGGTGACCGGTGGTTTCTGGGCGCGTGCCCGCTGGGTGAGGGCCCGCTCGATGCGGCGGTCGATGCGGGCGGTCACCGGGCGCAGCGCACGCCGGGCGGGGGCGGAGGACAGCAGCGAGGGCATGGCGACGACCCAAGCAGCTTCCCCCCGGGGCCGGACAGGGTGGCGGGGGAAGCTTTACCCACCGTTCATTCCGCGTCCCACCGATGTCGCCCGCAGGGGTGAACCGGCGGGCAGCGGCCCGGCACTAGGGTCGGGGGGTGATCCCTGGTCTGGTGGCGGCGCTCGCGGCGGCGGTCTTCTTCGGTGTGGCGACGGTGCTGCAGGCGCTCGGGGCCCGCGCCGGCACGGCGGGCGGCGTCGGGGGCACGGTGCGGGCCATGGTGAACCTGCCGTTCGCCGCCGGGCTGGCGCTGGACGGCCTGGGCTTCGTCGCACAGTTGGTGGCGCTGCGGTCGCTGCCGCTGTACGTGGTGCAGGCGGCGCTGGCCG
>NZ_LIQR01000520.1 GCF_001418575.1 Peterkaempfera griseoplana | reverse complement strand
ACACCGGCACCCGCTGGTCCTCGGCCGCCTCCGACCAGCAGTGGCTCCAGGTCGACCTGGGCTCCAAGGCCACCATCAGCAAGGTGCAGCTGGACTGGGAGACCGCCTACGGCAAGGCGTACCAGATCCAGACCTCCGACGACGGCACCACCTGGACCACCGTCTACTCCACCACCACCGGCACCGGCGGCAACGAGACCCTCAACGTCTCGGGCTCCGGCCGCTACGTCCGGATGAACGGCATCACCCGGGCCACCGGCTACGGCTACTCGCTCTGGGAGTTCCAGGTCTTCGGCTCGTTCGACGCCACCTCCCCGGGCGGTTCCTGCGGCACCGCCAACGCCGCGCAGGGCAGGACCGCCACCGCCTCCAGCCAGGAGAACGCCGGCACCCCCGCCTCCTCCGCCGTCGACGGCAACACCGGCACCCGCTGGTCCTCGGCCGCCTCCGACCCGCAGTGGCTCCAGGTCGACCTGGGCTCCACCCAGCAGATCTGCCAGGTGGTGCTCAACTGGGAGACCGCCTACGGCAAGGCGTACCAGATCCAGACCTCCGACAACGGCACCACCTGGACCACCGTCTACTCCACCACCACCGGCACCGGCGGCAACGAGACCCTCAACGTCTCGGGCTCCGGCCGCTACGTCCGGATGAACGGCACCGCCCGGGGAACCCAGTACGGCTACTCGCTCTGGGAGTTCCAGGTCCACACCGGCAGCAGCACATCCGGCGGGACCACCGGCGGAACCACGGGTGGCACCGGCGGCACCACCGGCCCCATCCAGGGCGGCGGCGACCTCGGCCCCAACGTCATCGTCTTCGACCCGTCCACGCAGGGCATCCAGGCCAAGCTGGACCAGGTCTTCCAGCAGCAGGAGTCGGCGCAGTTCGGCGACGGCAGGTACGCCTTCCTGTTCAAGCCCGGCACGTACAACAACCTCAACGCCCAGATCGGCTTCTACACCTCGATCGCAGGGCTGGGTCTCTCCCCCGACGCCACCCAGATCAACGGTGACGTGACGGTCGACGCCGGCTGGTTCAACGGCAACGCCACCCAGAACTTCTGGCGCTCCGCCGAGAACTTCGCGGTCAAGCCGGTCAGCGGCAGCGACCGCTGGGCCGTCGCCCAGGCCGCCCCGTTCCGCCGGATGCACGTCGAGGGCGACCTCAACCTGGCCCCCAACGGCTACGGCTGGGCCAGCGGCGGCTACATCGCCGACAGCAAGATCGACGGCACCGTGGGCAACTACTCGCAGCAGCAGTGGTACACCCGCGACAGCTCCATCGGCGGCTTCAGCAACGGCGTCTGGAACCAGGTCTTCTCCGGAGTCCAGGGCGCGCCCGCGCAGAGCTTCCCCAACCCGCCCTACACCACCCTGGGCACCACCCCGATCTCCCGCGAGAAGCCGTTCCTCTACCTGGACGGCAGCGACTACAAGGTGTTCGTGCCCGCCAAGCGCACCAACGCCAGCGGTGTCGACTGGGCGAACGGCACCCCGGCGGGGACCTCGATCCCGCTCAGCCAGTTCTACGTGGTGAAGCCCGGCGCGACGGCGGCCACCATCAACGCCGCGCTCGCCCAGGGGCTCAACCTGCTCTTCACCCCGGGTGTGTACCACGTCGACCAGACCATCAACATCACCCGTCCCGACACCGTGGTGCTCGGCCTCGGCCTGGCCACCGTGGTCCCGGACAACGGGGTGACCGCCATCAAGGTCGCCGACGTGGACGGGGTGAAGCTGGCCGGTCTGCTGCTGGACGCCGGCACGGTCAACTCCCCGACGCTGCTCCAGGTCGGCCCGGACGGCGCCTCCGCCGACCACTCCGCCGACCCGACCAGCGTCCAGGACGTCTTCGTCCGGGTGGGCGGCGCCCGCGCCGGTTCCGTCACCACCGGCATGGTGATCAACAGCAACAACACCCTGATCGACCACACCTGGATCTGGCGTGCCGACCACGGCACCGGGGTGGGCTGGAACACCAACCCCTCCGACTACGGTCTGCTGGTGCACGGCAACGACGTGCTGGCCACCGGACTGTTCGTCGAACACTTCAAGAAGTACGACGTGGAGTGGTCCGGCGAGCGCGGCAAAACGATCTTCTTCCAGAACGAGATCGCCTATGACGCGCCCAACCAGGCAGCCGTCCAGAACGGCTCCACCCTGGGCTACGCCGCCTACAAGGTCGACGACTCGGTCAACACCCATGAGGCCTGGGGAGTCGGCAGCTACTGCAACTTCACCGCCGACCCCACCATCCGCATGGACCACGGCTTCGAGGTCCCCAACAAGTCCACGGTGAAGCTGCACGACGCCCTGGTGGTGTCGCTCGGCGGCATGGGCCAGTACAACCACGTGGTCAACAGCACCGGCAGCGCCACCTCCGGTACCTCGACCGTCCCGTCCAACGTGGTCTCGTACCCGTGACGCTCCGCTGAGACCGGATCGGCCGCAGGTCAGGACCGCCGCCCCGCCGGGGGCGGCGGTCCGCCGCGCGCCGCCACCCGGCACACCCCGCCCCGCCGACAGGGCGCGGAACCCTCAGCAGCGGCCGCGGCCGGTCCGGCGGGCCGCGATGAGCGTCTACAGTCGTGTAGACGACAGGCTGTCCTGGATGTCATCATTTCCGCCATGACGACAGGCCAGACAACTGAACTACGGTCACCGGCGCCCGTTCGCCACCCACTGAGCAAGGTCCCGGAGGTCACGGTCTACTTCTGGATCGTCAAGGTACTGACCACCGGCATGGGCGAGACCGCATCGGACTTCCTGGCCCACCGGCTCGGCCCGCTGCCCGCCGTCGCGCTCGCCGGCGCCGCCCTGGCCGCCTCGCTGGCGCTGCAGCTGCTGGCCCGCCGCTACCTGGCCTGGGTCTACTGGACGGCCATCGTCCTGGTCAGCGTCTTCGGCACCATGGCCGCCGATGTGCTGCACGTCGGACTGGGCGTCCCCTATCTGGTCTCCACCGTGTTCTTCGCGGTCGCCCTGGGTGCCGTCTTCGGGATCTGGTACGCCGCCGAGCGGACGCTCTCCATGCACAGCATCCACACCCGGCGCCGCGAACTCTTCTACTGGGCGGCGGTCCTGACGACCTTCGCCCTCGGTACCGCCACCGGCGACATGACCGCCGTCACCCTGCACCTCGGCTATCTCTCCTCCGGCATCGCCTTCGCGGCGCTGATCTCCGTGCCCGCCGTGGGTTTCCGCGGGCTGCGCTGGAACGGGATCTTCGCCTTCTGGTTCGCCTATGTGGTGACCCGGCCGCTGGGGGCGTCCTTCGCGGACTGGATGGGGGTCTCCGGCTCCCGTGGCGGCCTGGGGCTGGGCACCGGGCCGGTCAGCCTGGTCCTTCTGGTGCTGATCCTCGCCCTGGTGGGTTATCTGGCGGCCACCCGCAAGGACGTCGGCCCGCAGGCCCGCCATGCGGCCGGCGGCGGCCACTGACCGATCCGTCCCCCAGGAGCCCCGGGCCGGCAGGACGGCCCGGGGCTCCGCCATGTCCGCCACGGCCGCCGCCGTCCCCGCTGGGCACCGCCGGCCGACCGGCCGCAGCCGCCACCCGGGGTCGGCGGCGAAGTCACGGCCCCCACGGGGTTGAACCCCGGGCACCCTCCGAAGGGCCAGGTCGAGGAAGACGCCGGACGTCCACGGGCGCCCCGGCCGCGGCCTCCGCCATCGACCCACCCCACCGCGTGCGCCGATCAGGTGGATCTACAGCGACACGCCCGCTGAGGCGACTGAGAGTGAGCATAAAAATACTATTAGCAGCGTAATCCGAGACATCCCCCATGGCAGAGGGATGGACGCCCGGAGAAAGGGGTTGCCAGGTGGGTGCCCTGAACAAGCTCGACCAACGCCTGGAGGCTTTGGTCAACGGGGTCTTCGCAAAGGCGTTCAAGTCCGCCGCGCAGCCGTTCGAGTTCGCCGGCGCCCTTCAGCGCGAATGCGACATCAACGCCAGGATCTGGAATCGGGACCGCACCATCGCGCCCAACCACTTCGTCATCGAACTGAGTTGGGACGACTTCGAACGGCACAGCACATACCTGACCGTGCTCAGCGACGAACTGGCCGACAAGGTACGTGAGTACGCCACAGCGCAACGCTACTCGTTTCTGGGCCCGCTGAAGATCGATTTGCGGTACGCGACCGGCCTGGACACCGGCCGATACCGGGTGCACAGCCAGATCCAGGCCCTGCGGACCGTTCAGGGCTACCGCGGCCTCCGTCCACCGCAGTCCCGGCGCGACATCCCGTGGGCCCAGCCGCCGCAGCCGATGCTGCAGCAGGCACCGCGCTGGCAGAAGCAGCTGCTGACCCGGCACCACCTGGAGTCCCTGGGGCTGTCGATCAGCAGCACCGGCATGCTGGTCCGTGCGGACGGCAGGGCGACTCCCGCCGCCCAGGGCCTGCTCCGCCCGTCCCCGTACGGCATCGTGCTGGTCGGCGGCCTGTGGGCCGCCCAGCTGATTGCGCTGCGGGCGGCCGCCGCCGGTGCCCGAATAGCGGTGGAGACCGGCCGCGGTCCGGCCTGGAGCCCGGTCGTACAGGCGGCGGACCGCGGCCTGCTGCGCCTGGCGGTCCACCCGATCGGCCGGATCGCTCCTCAGGAGGCCTCAGCCTCGGCCCCCCTGCTGGTCGTCCGTGACTGCGGCCCCCAC
>NZ_LIQR01000052.1 GCF_001418575.1 Peterkaempfera griseoplana | reverse complement strand
GCCCCGCTGTGACCCCGAAGGGAGTCCTCGCCATGACGGCGACCACGCACATCCCCCCGCAGTCCGCGGGCCTTCCCCCGCAGCCGTCCCCGGTCCGCCCCACCGGGCCGGCCGGTCCCGGCGACCCGCTGGGACCACCCTGGCCGGCCTCGGCGGCGGCCGCCGAGGGGCCCGGTGAGCTGCTGGTCGGCGGGGTGCCGCTCAGCGCGCTGGCCGAGCGCTTCGGCACCCCGCTCTACGTCCTGGACGAGGACGAGGTCCGCAGGCGCTGCCGCGCCTACCGGCAGGCCCTGCCCGACGCCGAGATCCTCTACGCGGCCAAGGCCTTCCTCAGCACCTCGATGGCGGACTGGGTCGCCGAGGAAGGGCTCGGCCTGGACGTCTGCTCGGGCGGTGAACTGCACCTCGCCGTGCTGGCCGGCTTCCCCGCGGAGCGGATCCTGCTGCACGGCAACGCCAAGACGCCTGAGGAACTGGCGGCGGCGGTACGGCTGGGAGTGGGCCGGATCGTCATCGACAACCTCTCCGAGATCCCCAGGCTCGCGGCGCTCACCTCCTCCCGGGCCCCGCAGGCAGTGATGGTGCGGGTGGTGCCCGGGGTGGCCGCGGGCCACCATCCGGCCGTGCGCACCGGGGTGGACGGCCAGAAGTTCGGCTTCCCGGTCGCCGGCGGTGCCGCGGAGGAGGCCGTGCGGCGGATCCTGGACCAGCCGGGCCTGCGGCTGACCGGACTCCACTGCCACCTGGGGTCGCAGATCTCCTCGGTGGAGCCCTATCTGGAGGCCGTGGACCGGATGACCGAGCTGGCCGCCCGAATCCACGCCCGGTTCGGCGCACCGGTCGACGAACTGGACCTGGGCGGCGGCCATGCGGTGCCGTACCTGGCGGACGAGCCCGGCCTGGACCTGGCCGACTTCGCGGCCCGGGTGCCGGCCCGGCTGGCCCGGCAGTGCCGCCGGCTGGGCCTGCGTCCGCCGCGGCTGCTGCTGGAGCCGGGCCGTGCGGTGGCCGGTCCGTCCGCGGTCGCGCTGTACCGGGTGCTCAGCGTCAAGCGCTCCACCGGCGGACGGATGCATGTCGCGGTCGACGGGGGCATGGGCGACAATCCGCGCCCCTCCCTCTACGGCTCCGCGTACACCGCCCGGCTGGTCGGCCGGTCCTCCTCGGCCGCCCCCCGGCTCGTGGACGTGGTCGGCCGTCACTGCGAGGCGGGCGACATCCTGGTGCACGACGTACCCCTGCCCTCCGACATCCGGGCCGGCGATCTGCTGGCCGTCCCCACGGCGGGCGCCTACCAGCTGTCCATGGCCTCGGGCTACAACCTGGTCGGCCGGCCCGCGCTGGCCGCCGTGCGCGGCGGCCGGGCGAGGCTGCTGATGCGCCGGGAGACGGTGGAGGACTTCCGGCTGCGCGAGGTGGGCCGCTGACCCTCCGGAGCGCCTGCGGTCCCGGCCCCGTGGTGGTCAGCGCACGTCGACGTAGTCGCTGACCACGGGACTGTTGAGGTAGTGCTCGCCGGTCTGCCGGTTGAAGGCCACGGCCCAGGTGCCGTCCCGGGTGGCCTGCTCCCAGTGACTGGTGATGCGCCCGTAACGGTCGGTGGTCAGGTCGCAGACGAAGCGGTACGTGGCCGCGCCCCGGGGGCGGAAGTACAGGGCGGGCGAGCCGTACGACAGGGACTTCCAGGTGGTGCCCGACTTGTACTGCAGGGTGCCGGCCAGATGGAGATAGCCGCCCTTGCGGATCGGCTCCGGGAAGACGTTGAAGCCGATGATCCGGGTGGCGTAACGCCGGAGGTGGACGGCGGGGGTGGTGGCGGAGGCCAGGTCGGGGTTGCCGTTGAAGCGGGCGCGCCAGTAGCCGTCGCTGGGCGCACTGAAGGTGCGGGAGAAGGACTCACCGTAGTTGGGCTTGTTGTAGCGCAGCTTGAAGGGGACGGTGGAGGCGCTCTTCCAGCCGGTCCTGCCGTCCTTGGAGTACTCGATGGTGACGGTGGGGTTCTTGGGCCAGTGGGCACGGGGGTCGGAGTAGTCGACCCAGCCTCCGATGTGGAGCTTTGAGTGTTCGTCGAGACTCGCCCCCATGGTGATGTGCGTGGTCTACGCCACGTGCAGGCTCAGGGGCTGGGAGGAGATCTGCTGGAACGGCCCGTCGCCGACCATGACCTCGCCGACCACGGCGGGGGTGAGGGTGGGGACGTGCATGACGTAGTGGCCCTGGCTGTCCGTGGTGGCTTCGGCGACGCCGAAGTCTCCGTAGGAGGCCCGGCCGAAGTAGATGACGCGTGTCCGTGGCAGCGGCCGCCACCCGGCGCTGGTCTGGATCTCGGCGAGGCCGGTGACGTCGGCACTCGTGCCCTGCCGGAGGTTGAGGGCGTGGGTGCTCACCGACAGCCGGGTGGCCGCCTTCACCGTGGTCACCTGCTGCACCGCGCTGCGCAGCAGGATCGCCGAGGGGAGGGCGGCATAGGGCAGCGGTTGGACGCTGACGAACATGTTCTGCTCGGTGGGGACGACCGCCACGGTGAAGCGGCCGTCGGCCCCGGCACGGACGTTGAGGTAGCTGTGCCAGGTGTTGACGTAGGCGTCCCCGCCCACGGCGGGATCCGGGGTCTCGGGGTGGCGGGGGTCCTCGGCAAGCAGGGTGCCGGTGATGGTGACCTTCTGGTGCAGATAGTCCGGAGCCAGCGGGGTCACGCTCAGGTCGGGGACCGTGAGCACCGTTTGGTAGTACAGGAGGCTGCTGCTGGCCAGTCCCGTGGCGGTGGCCCCGGAGGCGTCCTGGAGGTCGACGGTCACCCGATAGACGCCCAGGTCCGGAAGCTGGACGGGGGCCGACCACGCCCCGTCGGGCAGCTGCCCCGCCTGCGGGGTGAAGGCATCGGTGGAGCCTGCCTCCGGTGTCCCCTCCGGGCTGTCCGAGGGGAAGAAGTGGGCGGTGATGTGGGTGATGGGGCTGCCGGAGCGGGCCTTGACGTACAGCACCCCGGGGTGCCCGGCGTCCCCGGCTGCGGACTCGAGTACCGGGGCAGCGCCGGGAGCGTCATCGGCATGGGCCTGCGCGGGGCCACCGAGTGCGTACGCGGCAAGTGCCGTCACGACCGCAGTGGACACAAAAGTGGTACGTCGCAAGGTGAAGTTCCCCCCAGGGATGCACACGGTGCACGGCGGCGCAGCCTGGCAGCTGCCCAGGACGCCACAGAAACAGGCCAACAGGGGAAAGCCTGCCGCGCCGTGGAGAACTGTAGTGGTCGTAGCTGACGGCCGGACATCCAGTTCTGTCAGGGGAATTGAGGGGCGCAACCGGCGGTGCCGGGATGTGCGCAGGGTGAGGGTCTCGCGCCGGCTGTGACCGGGTGTTGCGGCCCCCTGGGGATCAGAGCCATTCCTTCACCGGACGACCGGACGGTGAGCGAGTGCAGCCGATGCGCGGCGGAAAAACTGTCGAGCCGACAGCTGCCGTTCCGCCGGCCATGGGTGAGCTACGAGCGGCAGGTTCGCAGCCCACCGGCCGGGCCGCACGGCGGCGCCGTGGACCGGCGGATCAGGGAGCGGACAGGGAATGCGGGTCCGGCTCCGCGCCGACCGTGCTCCCCGATTGCCTGGTCGCTGCCACGGGAACGCCGCGACTGCGGGGCGTACCGCCGCACCCGGACTCGCAGAAGCGTCCCCGGTGCCCTTCCGGACCGTTCCGCACACAGCGGCGGACCTCCATGCCGAAGCGCCTCCGCCCTTTCATGTCCGCTGTGCGGTACGGGAGATGGCAACCGCAGGGCGCCGCTCACCGTCCGGTCACCAGGAAAATCCGTCCCGGCCCACCCGAGCCGCTGAGGGGCTGGCAGACTCCTCCCGCAACGGGACTCCGAACACCGCAGAGCCCGGCCGCGCAGCGCCGCACTGAGACCGGATCCCGCATACAGCCCCCGGGATCAGCGCCGCCCCCCGCACATCCGCTCACCCGCACATCCGCTCACCCGCTCACCGGCGGTGCTGAGCACCGCACTGCCCACCCGCGAGAGGACCAGATGCCAATCGCACGGCGAATAGCCGTCCTGCCAGCCGCAGCGCTCCTGGCGCTCGGCGCACCCGTGGCCACCGAGGCCGCGGCCGCGACCACGCCCACCCACACCACCACCGCCCACTGGTACCTGCACTACCAGACCAACGCGGGCGGTTATCTCCAGGCCACCGGAACCGCCACCGGCCCGGCCGGACGGACCGTGGACTTCCAGCGGTACTACTCCGGCGCATGGCACACCATCGCCGCCGGGCGCACCACCTCCACGCACACCTTCTCCGTCCGCACGACCAGCACGTATGCGGGCAAGTTGACGCTGCGCATCTACGTCCCCGCCGCGGGCAGCTACAAGTCCCGTACCGGCGTGACCGCGACCGCCACCACGCACCTCAACAGCACCTCCGCTGCTCTGCGTGTGCCCAGCGGCGTGACCTGGGGACACAGCGCCACGCTCACCTTCACCGGGACGACCTTCGACGGCAAGCGCACGGTCTATCTGCAGAAGTTGAGCGGGACGACCTGGAAGACCGTCACCTCCAAGTCCGTCACCGCCTCGGCGGCCAGGACCTGCGTCAGCGGTTCCACCGCCCGCAACCTGTGCACCACCTTCAGCTGGCCGGCGCCCTCCTGGGGTACCACCAGCCTTCGCGCCGTGGTCGGGGCGACCGCCCTGTCCGCCACCGGAATCTCCTCGTCCCACCCCGTCAAGGTGCAGCTGACCGCACCGGCGCTGTACGCCGGCGAGGCCTTCGAGACCTGCACCGCGCCGGGCACCGACGCCATGAACGCCTGGTGGGGGACCTCGCCCTACCGGACGGTCGGCATCTACATGGGCGGGGCCAACCGCGGGTGCGCACAGCCCAACCTCACGCCCGACTGGGTCAGGAGCGTCTCGCAGACCGGGTGGAAGCTGATCCCGATCTACTTCGGATCGCAGCCCTACTGCACCACGAACGCCAACAAGAAGGTCCGCTACGCCGCGACCGCCGCCACGACCCAGGGCGCAGCGGACGGCGCGGACGCCGTGACCAGTGCCACCGCCCTGGGCCTGCGCCCCGGCAGCCCGCTCTATGTGGACGTCGAGAACTACGACAACCGCGACGCCACCTGCAGCCGGGCGGTCCTCGCCTACGTCCGGGCCTGGAACCAGACCGTGCACGCGCACGGCTACTGGGCCGGGTTCTACAGCAGCGCCGGCTCCGGCGCCGCCGACATGGCGAAGGCCGCGAGCGCCACCCCGGCGACCACTGATCTGCCCGACGTGATGTGGTACGCCGAGTGGAACGGCACCGACGACACCACCACCAGCAACTACCTCTCCCCCACCCTGTGGACCGGCCACCGCCGCGGCCACCAGTACGTGGGCGGAGCCGGCCAGACCTGGAACGGGGTCAGCATGAACATCGACGAGGACGCCTGGGACGCCCCGGTCGCCGTCGTCGGCTGACCTCCGCCACCCGCCCTCCGAGCCCGCGCTCGACGCCCGTGGGGCAGCGCCGCCGCTGGGACGGCGACACGCAGACACCGCAGGGCGGCCGGCCACTCGTGGGCGGCCGCCCTGCGGCACGTCGGGCCCGGCGCGACGGTAGGGCCGTGACCAACGCATGAACCCCCGGCCGGAACCTTGCTGCGCCTCGGACCTGACCCGGCCCTGCATGCCCTCCCGCGATCGGTTCGGCTGCCGCGACTCGCGAACCACATGACCGCGACCGTCCTCGACCGCGCTGTGCACCTCCCGATGTCTGGGAGGCGCACAGCGTCGCTGCCATGTCAGGTCGGCTAGGTCGTCAGACCGGTGCGCCATCGTCGCGCGGCTTCAGGCTGGTCTTCACGCGCATGAGGAGCCGTCTCGATGAGATGCAGGAGAACCCAGCCCACACCGAAGCACTCGTCCTTGCCGAAGCAGTCGGCCAGAGCGTGAGCCTCCTCGTCGGTCACAGGGCGTGCAATGCGATCCAGGAGATCTCCGGCACGTTCGACGGCAGCTTCAAGGGCTTCGTCCGGCTCACCGTCCTCGGACGGGAGTTTGCCCAGAGCAATGAATTCAGCGACCTCCGGACGGATCACGACACTTCCCTCCTGCCATTGGGATAAAAACCGAAACGGATTCTACTACCTTCCCCATTCACCAGTCGCACCCGGAGCCGGCCGGTCGAGCAGGCCGGGATAGTTGGTCCTGTAGAAATTAAGGACACCGGTTATCTGCTCGTTGAAGTAGGAGGGATCATTGTACAACTGCTGGCCGATGGACCGGTAATTCCACAATTTGGCCGCTACCACCTGCCGGAACGTGAGTGGCGCATCAACACGCTTAGTTCGAATTCCTGCGCCCTTGAAGTCCCGCGTGAGGGCATGTTCCGCGTCCGTCAGCATCACTGATGCGTAATCACCGCGATTCGGCAAGCGGTTCGAAGCGGCCTGCGGAATGTGATCCGGAGTCAGGCCGTCGCCGACCCTGGACCGACTGTTGAGATCCTTGAAGGAACCGACCTCCCCAGGCGTGACCGCCAAACGAGTTGGCCCGTTCGTCCCGCAAAGGCAATTGTCCGCGTGATCAGGATCCCCACCACCACAGTTGTGCACCAGCACCGGGGTGCTGCCTGCCTCCACATAGTACGTGTGGAGGCCGTTGATGGTGAGGTCGTAGGTGGTCTGGGTGGCGGTGTAGATGCGGGTGCTGACGATCTCGGTGGTGCCGCCGGAGGCGTTCTGGAGCTTGTCGTGGGCCTTGAGGTTGGCGGCCTGGGTCCAGGAGTTGGTGGTGGCGTCGTAGAACTGGTGGTGCTTGGTGGTGTGGATCGTCTGCGATCCGGTCTTGGTGGCGACGGTGACGTCGACGAAGTCGTGGTCGGTCTTCGTCACGATGACGCGGTCGACGCGGTGTCGCTCCTTCTTCTTGTCGCCCGGTGCGGCGGTCAGAACCAGGTCACCGACCTTGACCTGGCTGATGGGCTTGGAGAGGCCGGCGGCAAGGAGGACGCCGGTGGTGGCGGTGAAGCTGTGCGGGCCTCCGCAGCCTGCGCCCTTCTTCAGGCCCCCCGCGGCACCGAGGACGCCTCCCGCGACGGCGCCGCTCTCAGCCCCGGATGCCACCGCGTGGACAGCGCCTCCGAGGCTGCAGTCGCCACCGGTTGCACAGCCCCCCGCGTAATCCGCCGCACCGCTGGCGGCGCCGCCGGCTGCGCCGGAGACGGCTCCGGTTACGGCGCCGCCGACCACCCGTCCAGCGGTTGCGCTCAGACCACTGACGGCCTCGCTGACCATGGGGGTGACGACCTCGCCGAGTGCCCCGCCGGCGGCAGCGCCGACCGCTCCCGAGACGGCGCCGATTGCGGCGCTGGCGAGGAGGCCTCCGGCGGTGATGTGGCCCTTGTTCGCCATGGCGTAGCCGACCGCGTTGCTTGCGGCGCCCGCGAGTGCGGCGCAGCCGACCATGCCGACGCCGAAGGTGGCGACTCCGGCTGTGGCCGCGCAGCCGGCGAAGACGGCGACTCCGGTGGCCACGGAGGCGATGGTGGCCGCGTGTTTCTTGACGAACTTGGCTGCTGCCTTGGCAGCCTTCTTCACGGTTCTGCCGATGGCCTTGGCGGCGTGCTTGACGGCCTTGACTGCTGAGTGGACGAAGTGTTTTGCCTTCTTGATGGCGTGGTGCACGTAGTGGCGCACGCGGTGGTAGACGTGTTTGACGTAGTGGACGACGTACCGCCGCGCGTCGTTGATCCTGTGGACCACCTTCTTCGCGTAGTGCTTGACCGTGTGGACGACCTTCTTGGCCACCGTTGCGGCGGCGTGGTAGGCCGACCGCATGTAGCTCATCGAGTCGTACCAGGACGACGACGCGTAGCTGCTGGTGTAGTTCCAGGCCGAGGACACCGCGCTGGTGGTCGCGTGCCATGCCGAGGAGACGGCGTGGGTGAAGCTGGACCAGCCCCAGTGGCCGGTGGGGTCGGTGACGGTGAGCGGGTTGTCGTTGGCGTAGGCGAAGCGGTCGGCGTTGACGGAGTCCGGTACGGGGTTCAGCCCGACGGTGTCGCGGCTGTTGAACTGGCCGGTGTTGGGGTTGTACCAGCGGGCGGCCATGTCGACCTGGCTGGTGTTCGGGTCGGTCCACTCGGACTGGTAGCCCAGCTGGCCGAGCATGCCGCTGGTCGCGGTGATCTTGCCGAAGGGATCGTAGGTCGTGGACCCGGTGAGCGCGCTGCCGCCGTCGGTGAACTGCCCGACGACGTCGTCGTGCAGGTCGGTCATGGCGAGCACCTTGGTGCCGCCGGCGTTGATGCCGACCAGTGCGCCGCTCGGGTCGCGGCCGTAGCTGTTCTGGCCGTCGGAGGCCAGGTCGTTACCGGTGCCCGTGTAGGCGAAGGTCTGGTTGCTGACGCCGTCCCCCGCGGTGACCACACGGTCCAGACCGTCGTAGGTGTAGGTCTGCCCGCCGGCGTTGATCACCCGGTTGAAGGCGTCGGCCGCGGTCGCGGTGTTCTTGCCGAGCTCGTCGGTGGTGGAGCGCAGGGTGCCGCGGGCGGTGTAGGCGTAGGTGCTGTGCCCGTCCGAGGTCAGTTCGTTGCGCGCGTCGTAGGTGTAGGTGTCGCCGCCGACCCGGGTCCGGTTGCCGGAGGCGTCATAGCTGTAGGCCACGGCGGTGGTGCCGTTGTTCCACGAGGTGAGGCGGTCGGCCCAGTCGTAGGTGTAGGTGTTGGCGCTTGCGCCGGCCACTCCGGTGGTGGTCTTGGAGGTCTCGTTGTCGTTCAGGTCGTAGCCGTAGGCGATGGAGGCCTCGGTGGACCCGCTGGGATTGGCCAGGACGTCGCTGGTCAGGCGGTGCAACGAGTCGTAGCCCAGCGTGCGGGTCGCCTTGCCCGCGCCGTAGCTGATCTGGGTCGGCAGCGACATGGTGTTGTAGCTGACCGTCGCGGCGGAGCCACTCGCCGCGTCGTTGATCGTCTTCAGGCGGCCCGCGGTGTCGTAGCCGTAGCTCGAGGTGCCCGCCGCGTCCGTACGCGAGGACATCTGGCCGTCCCCGGTGTAGGCGAAGGAGGAGCTGCCCGAGGGTCCGCCCGCTGACAGCAGGTTGCCGCGGTCGTCGTAGCTGAAGGTGTCGTCCGCGCCCGGTGCCGCGGCCGACGTCATACGTCCGGCGGCGTCGTACCCGAAGCTGTGGTCGGCGGTGGCGACCTCGGCCCCGGTGCCGGTCTGCTTGGTGAGGTCGCCGACCTCGTCGTAGCTGTTGGTGATCTGGACGCCGCCGGGGGAGAGCTGCTGCGCGACCTGCCCGTTCGCGTCGTAGACCGCGGTGAAGGTGCGGTCGGCCACGGCCGGGTAGGCCGGGGTGGACGGCTCGATCTGCCGTTCCGGCAGGTTCCAGGGGTTGTACGTGGTGAGGAAGTCATGGCCCGCCACCGGGGCGCCGGAGGCGTCGAACCCGCGGCCGTCGGTGAACCGGGTGCGGTTGCCCGCCATGTCGTACCCGAAGGATGTGGTGATCGACTCCGAGGCGGAGACCGGCTGGACCTCCTTGGTCACCAGGCCGGTCGGATCCACCGTGAAGGTGGTGGTGTGCCCGTTGCCGTCCGTGGCGGAGACCAGGTTCCCGGCCGCGTCGTACTGCGACGAGGTGGTGCGCCGCACCATGCCCGTGGCGTCCAGGTCCGCGGTGCCGGTCTGGTTGCCGAAGGCGTCGTAGGTGGCCGTGGACGCGGTCTGGTCCGGGTTGGTGACCTTGGTCTGGCGGCCGTCCAGGTCGTAGGTGTACGTGGTGGGGTTGCCGGCGCCGTCGACCACCGTGGTCTGCTCGCCGGCCGCGTCGTACTGGATCGAGGTGGTGACACCGGTCGGGGAGACGCTGGACGACAGCCAGCCGCCCGACGCGTCGTAGTGGTTGACCGTGGTGTACGCGGCCTGCGACGGCTTGCGCTCCACCTGTGTCGAGGTGAGCTGGTGGCCCAGGTAGTCGTAGGTCGCCTGGGTGGTCGCGCCCGTCGGGTCCGTCGCCGACAGCTGGTCCCCGTTGGTGTCGAACGTCGTGTGCGTGGTGCGGCCGCCCGGTTCCGTCACATCCACCTGGTCGCCCAGCTGGTCGTAGACGTAGGTCGTCCGGTTGTTCAACGCGTCGATCTCAGCGGTGATCTGACCGGCGCTGTTGTACTCGGTGGAGGTCACCGGGGTGATCGGCACCGACGAGCCCGGCGGCGTGTACGACGGCAGCGTCGTCGAGGTCTGCTGCCCCAGCGGGTCGTATGCGCTGGTGGTCACGTTCCCGTTCGGGTCCTTGCTCTCCGCCACCTCGCCGAAGGTGTTGTACCCGGTGTACGACACCGGGTGGGCCGCCGCCACCGACGATGTGCCCGTACTCGGGTCGACCGTCTCGGCGTTCACCGTCGGCGCGGTCACCACCGCGAGCTGGCCGGCCTCGTCGTAGCCGTACGAGGTGATGTTGCCGTTCTCGTCCGCGGACCAGGTCGCCAGACCCCGCTGGTCCAGGTGCTGGCGAGTGGTGTGCACGGTGCTGCCCGCAACCGGCTGCGTACCCGCGTACACGCTCGACACCTGCGAGGCGCTCAGCGCACTGGAGTAGACCTGGACGTCCGAGATGCCGCCGGGGAAGTAGTCCGTGTATGCACCCGCGTACAGGGCCCGGCCGATCTGCAGCGGTCCGTGCGAACCGATGGTGTAGGTGCGCGGCGTGGTGCCCTGCAGGGCGCCGTTCACATACAGCGCAATGGTGCCTGCCTGCTGGTCGAAGACCGCGGTCAGATGCGTCCACTGGTTCTGGACCGCCGTTGCGGTCGAGTACACACCCTGTGCGCTTGCCGAACCTCCGGAGTAGTCCTTGTCAGGGCTGCGGATCGCCCACTTGTTGGTCGAGTGCTCGTACCCGAGGTAGAAACCGGAGTGCCAGTTGGCGTCCTGAGCGACGGCCGTGTAGTTCTTGGCGGCTGCGCTGACCTTGACCCAGGCGGACACGGAGAAGCTGCCGGTGGTGTCGACCACCGGGCCGTCCGTGCTGACCGCCGCGTCGGTCCCGTTGAACACGGCGCTGCCGCCGTTCTCCGTGGACCAGGTGGCACCGCCCTGCAGGGCGCCGGTGCGGGTGGACCCGGAGGAGTCCGCCGCGGTGGTGCCGGAGGTCTCGTTGAGCTTCCAGCGGCCGACCGGGGCGGTGGTGGTGTCGTGGACGGTGCTGGAGGTCGGGTTGCCCAGGGCGTCATAGGTGCTCGTGGTGGTCTCCGGCGCACCGGAGGCGCCCGTCCGGGTGCTGGTCACCACGTGGTCGTCGGGGTCGTACGACACCGTGGTGGTCCGTGCGAGCCCTGCCGGGTCCAGGGTGGTGGAGGTGGTCCTCGACGCCGCGTCCACGGTGAAGTCGGTCGTGGTCGCGCCGTCGTTGGTGACCTGCTGCACCATGTTGCCGGCAGCGTCGTAGGTGTTCACCTGCTGCACGAAGGACTTCGGGTGCTGCGGATCCGTGACCGCGTCCGTGCGCGTGACCGTGGCCAGCAGGCCGTTGTCCGTGTAGGTGGAGGACGTCGTCCAGCCCATCGAGTCCGTGACCGAGGCCACACGTCCGGCAGGGTCGTACGACCGGGAGTCCAGGGTCAGCGTCCTGGCCGCGGACGGATTGTCCGGGTCGCCGGTGAAGCCCGGCTGGGTGGTCGTCAGCTGCCGGCTGTCGGCGTCGAAGGTGTAGTCGGTCTCGCCTCCGGCGGGATCGACCTCCTTGACCGTGTTCCCGTACACGTCGTAGCCGTAGGTGGTGGTCTGCAGCGTCTTGTCCGAGCCGTCGGCATTGAACGCCGCCACCTGGGACTCGGTTGCGACGCGGTTGGCCGTGTCGTACGTCCACTCCGTGCGGCGCTTGCCGTCCCCGCCGGTGAGGTCGGAGATCGTCTCGGAGGTCGGGTTGCCGTCGACGTCGCGGGCGGTCACCGTCTGCTGGGTGTGGACCGCACCCGTGATCCGGTCGGTGACCGGCGGGTCCGTCTCACTGGTGACCTGGTCGTCCTTGTCGTACGTGTACGAGGTGACCAGCCCTGCGGGGTAGCTGTCGCTGATCGCGGTCCTGGTCAGCAGGCGGCCGATGTTGTCGTAGGTGAGTTTCGCCGTGCCGCCGCTGGGGTCGACCTGCTGTGCCAGGTCTCCGTTGTGGTTGTACGTGTAGGTCTGCCGCGCGCCACCAGGGGTGACGGTGGAGGCCAGCAGATAGGCCGGCGCATAGCCGCTGTCCGCCGCCGGAGTGGTGGCCGTCGTGTAGGTGGTGCTGGTGGTACGCCCGTTGGGGAAGCCAGGCACCGGCGGTGTCGTGACGCCGGTCTGGTTGCCGTAGGCGTCATAGCTGTACGTGGTCAGGTAATGGTTGTCGGTCGGCCCCGAGGACCGGCCGTCGCGCTCGGTGAGCAGCAGGTCGTTGCGCGGGTCGGGTGTGGGCTGCGCGGTCGTGTCGTCCGGGTAGTAGGTGTAGTACTCGGTGGAACACGCGTTGGCGGCCTGGTTCTGGCAGGTGGTCTTGGACACCACGTTGCCGCGCACGTCATGGCCGGTCGTGGTGGTGTTCCCGTCCGGGTCGGTGACCGTGTAAAGGAACCCGGAGGTGTCGTAGCCGTAGGTGGTGCGGTTGCCCAGCGCATCCGTCGACGACAGCACGCGGTCGCCGTTCTGCACGTCATAGCCGTAGGTGACGTACTTGGTGGACCCGTCCTGGGTCGGCACCTGCAGCTTGACCGTGCGCACGGGGGCGATGCCGGAGGAGGACTTGTACGCCGTCCACTGCTGAGCGACCTGGGCGGCGGTCAGGCCCTGGTGGAAGAAGGCCGCCTCGGCGATGGAACCGTTGAACCAGCTGACGTCGCCCGGTGTGTCGTACCAGCCCTTGGCGAAACCGGCTCCGATATAGGTGTGCACATTGCTCTGGTCATTGGGCGCGCCGGTGAAGGCGGCCTGCTGGACGCCGTCGACGTACATGGTCTGGGTGGTGCCCGTGACGGAGAGCACCGCATGGTGCCAGACGTTGTTGTTGACCGCTGCGGTGGAGCTGAAGGCTGTGGAGCCCGAGCCGGAGACGCTGTAGAAGTGGCCGTGCAGCTTGCCGTCCGAACCGACGTACAGCACCGGGGTCCAGCCGCCGCTCGAGGTGGTGGTGCCGGCGATCGGGCTTCCCTGGTCGCCTATCAGCACACCGGGCGATGCCGTCTTGAACCACAACTCCACTGTGCGGTCCGCAGTCGCGTGCATCAGCGAGGAGGGAACCTCGACATAGCTGGAGGTGCCGTTGAAGGTTGCTGCGGTCGCGTCGCCCGCACCGAACGGGCCCGCCGCGCCAAGGGTGACGTTGTTGTAGGTCCCGTATCCGGTGTGAACCTCGTTGACGGCCTGCGCCGCTGCCGTGTCCGCCAGCCGCCAGTATCCCGCCGGTCCCGCACCCATCACGGCGGAGTGGTAGACCTGCGAGGAGCCCGTGACCGTGGGCGGCTGGAGCTTCCACACCCCGCCGTTGTTGTCGGTCTCCTGGGAGATGGTGTCGTCGACCGCGTTGTAAGTGACGCTGTTCTCGGTCTTGCCCGAGGGCAGCGTGATGGTCTTCAGCAGCTGGGCACCCGTGGTGGCGGCCTTGTACTGCTGGTTGATCACCGACAGGGGGAGCGGCTGTGTGAACAGCGACGCCTCGGCTATCTGCCCGTTGAAGTGCCCGAGTGTGTCCGCGGGCATGTCCGGCCAGCCATGGGTGTCCACACCCGCGCCGAAGGTGACGTACGGCTGGTTCCAGTCCAGGATCTCCCCGGACATGCTGCCGACCAGCGCGCCGTCCAGGTACATGCTCTGGGTGTTACCGGCGCCGGTGAGCACCGCCTGGTGCCAGGCTCCGTTGGTGACCGTGCCGGAGGACTGGATGGGTGTGTAGCAGCCGCCCGCCATGGCGAAGCAGCCGTGCAGCTTGCCGTTGCTGCCGATGTAGAGCGCGGGGGTGTTGTACTTGGTGTGGGCGACCGGGTCGGAGTCGGTCAGCGGCTTGTCGCCGTAGTAGAACAGCACCCCGCCGGCCTGGGTGGTCTTGAACCACAGTGAGGCCGTCACATAGGACGGGGTCGCGCCCGCCGAGCTGGGTATCGACACATAGGAACTGGTGCCGTTGAAGGTCGCCGCCTTGCTTCCGGCCAGCGGGCCGGCGGAGCCCAGCGTCACGTTGTGGTACGTGCCGTTCAGCTTGCCCTCGTTCACGTCCACCGCGTCGCCCGCCGCGGTGCCGGAGGCCTCACCGAGACGCCAGTAGGCGAGCGGATCGGCGTCCAGGACCGTGGTGCGGTAGTGCGAACCTGCCTGGTAGACGTAGGTGGTGCAGTGCGTCGCGTCCGCCGGCGGACACACCTTGGTCAGGCTGTCGCCGGTGTAGGCGTACTGCCACGTCTCGACCGTGCTGGAGTCGCCCGTCGTGGCCGGGTCGGTGGCCACCGTCGCCACGTGCGGCGCAGTCGCCCCGGACGGGGTGGACCAGGTCAAGGCGAGCGTCCGGCCCGAAACCGCCGAGACGATCTTTGTGAGCTGGCCGCCGGTGTAGGTGAAGGTCTCCGCGCGGCCCGCGTAGTCGGTGATGCCGGAGACGGCGTAAGCGCCCGTCCGGCCGGTGATCGGCTGCTGGAACAGGTAGGCGGTGTCGTCCTTGTCGACCAGTTTGTAGCCGGCCGGGCTCGTTGTCGCGGTCAGCGTGGCAAAGCGGCCCGGCGGCGGGGCGAAGCTGCCGTCCGCGTTGCGGCCGAAACCGACCTGGGAGCCGTCGGGGTAGGTGATGTTGACGCTGGTGACGGCGCCGGTGGAGTCCTTGACCTCAGCGGCCTCCATGTCCGCCACCGTCGACCAGCCTGCGCCGAAGGCGCCGTCCGTGCGCGGGTCCAGGCTGTTGTACTCCCGGTCGATGCTCAGGGAAGGGCCGACCGTCTGCACATCGGCGTCGGTGTCCGAGGTGGTGTAGTTGCCGACACTCGGGTCGAAGTCATGGCCGTCGGTGTTCTGCGACAGGTTGGAGGTCACCGGCGGCTGCGGCACCGTCGTGGCCAGCGAACTCTGCTCCCATGGGCTGTAGGCCTTGCCGTCATAGGCACGCACCTGCCACACATAGGTGTTCGCCCACGTCAGCTTGCCCGACGGTACCTGCCAGTCACCCTTGGAGATCAGCCCCGAGTCGGACACCACCGCGCTTGTGGTCGCGTTCAGCACCTGGAACTGGTACTTCAGCGCGGTGCCCGGGAAGCCGTCCGCGTCCGAACCGTAGGCAATCAGCTCCGGCTTCAGGGTCGAGGTGTTGTAGTTGTCCGGCGGGTTCTGGGTGTCGATCTGCGGCGGCGTGTTCGCGACGTAGGTCAGGTCCAGGTACGGCCGGTAGCTGGTGCTGGCGACGTTGTAGGAGTCGAACTGCTTCCAGTGCAGGGCATCGGTGGTCGTGGAGTACAGCGACAGGCCGTAGTTGTTCTTGGTGCCCAGCGAGACTCCGTCGAACCACGAGTCGTCCAGTGGCACCGTCATCCACACACCGGTGGTCCGCGACCCACCGCTGTTGGTGCAGGCGGCACCCGGACTCGTCGTCACCGAACCGAGCAGCACGTCATCCCATGCCGGGCCGGGGTACGACGTCACCGCCGAGGCCGTCCACGCGGCGCTGACCGGAGACACATAGAACGGCTCCGCCGTACACGTCGACGCCCAGATGTCGAAGACATGCAGACTCGCAGCCGTCACGTTCTGGCCGCTGATCGTGCTGTCCAGGTTGGTGAAGTGCAGGAAGGAGTTCGCGCTGTTGGTCCCCGAGTTGTAGGAGCCGACCTTCAGCACGTCCTCCGTCGAGTGGTCACCGGAGTTGCCCGTCTCGGCATAGGTGTCCGCCCCGTCGGTGACCGTCGGGTCGACCGTGATCGGCCATACCCGCCTGGAGTCCGCGACCCAGGAGGCACCCGCCTTCATGGTCAGCACCCAGTGGCCGTTCTTCCTGGCCAGCGAGTACTGGACCGCGTGCGAGGTGGCGTGCTCGCCCGACTTCGGGTCCACACTGGCGTCCTGCATGAACGCATGCGGGATCCGCTCGGTCACCTTTCCGCGGGCGTCGGTGAACTCCACCGAGCCGTCGCCGGCGAGCCGGGGAGTCAGGCCCTTGCCCTTCAGGGTGAACGACCACGAGGTCGGAGCGTCGGCCGAGTTGAGGAGCAGCTTCTCCTTGACGCCGTCCGCGAGCGGCACCAGCTCCAGGTCCGTCCCCGGCAGTGCCCCGGCGTAGGTCACGGTGCCGTCCGCGTCCACCGTTGCGGGGACATCGGCTGCTCCGTCGAGGGAGTACGACAGCTGGTGCGAGGCATCCAGCCCGATCGAGGCCAGCGCCGCGTCCCCGGCCCTGGCGGCGAAGTCCACTGCCAGGTCGTTCGCCCGTTCCGTCAGCCGTCCGCTCGGCGCCTTCACCATCGAGGTATCAATCGGCATCCACGATCCGTCAGCGGCGCGGAAGTTGTGGCGGCTGGTGTACAGACGCCTGGTCGTCGTCCCGTCGGCGTTGCGGAACACGTCCTCGGTCGCCGACGACTGGCTGGCGACCCGCTTGCTGGTGGACGCCTTGAAGCCGTCGTGTCCGCGCACGACCGCCGGGCCCGTTGTGAAGGTTCCGCCGCTCCGGACGTGGCGCTTGTACGCCGGCAGCTGCCCCTTGCCCTTGCCCGGCTTACGACCGCGCCCTCCCTCGGCCCGGGTCGACGCCGTAGACGCCGTGTGCGCCAGACCGCTCGCCGACCCGCCCGTCTGGCGCGGGAGGTGCAGCGGCGAGGAGTGCAGCCACGCCAGGAGCCCCGACATCGACGGCAGGCTGAGTGGCGGCAGCGTCGCCCCCTGCGCCATGGCCTCCTCCGCGGTGGGCATGAATGCCAGGAGGAACCCGACCGCGAGCGCAACCGCTCGCGCCACCCAACGGCGGGGGAACAGGCGCGACGGCGCAACAGTGCGACGAGCTCGACGTGAAGACATGGGGGAGCCCTTTACGGAAGCATGACAGACGCAAACGCGCCGATACTCCCGAGTGCCCTCACCAATTGACCAGAAGGCCAGTGATCATTTTTGGAGATCTTTGCCCTGGCTGAACAGTTCGCCCCGGTTCACCCGGATGGCGGCTCGGGCGCGACAAGAACGTCCGCCCTTATGAACCTGACACTGAGTTCACCAGATTGCCCACAATTCGCCCCACCTCTGAGCGCACTCGCGCATCTTCACCGGGCCTGACCATGGAGACATTGCGATCGGACGTACCATCACCCACCACGACAAAGCGGGTCGCGGGCTGATCACCCGCCACCGCTCGCACGGCCTGGTCCTCTGACGCCCCGACAGCCACGATCACCGCGCAGTGCTCCTGCACCAAGCTGTTCAGATACGGGACCGCGTTCTCCTCGGTGTCGGGTCCAAGAGCCTGCAGAAAGCTCACCCTGGCCCTGACCCTGTCCGACGCGTCGCGCATCCCCGCCCACACCGACGCACCCGGTGAGCCCGGTACAACACCCCGGGCGTCCGTCAGCAGGCACACATCCACATCCCGGTACGTCCGGGCCGTGGGCGCCGGCGCACCGGCCTCCGACGACGGCCACAGCCACACCACGGTTCCGGCCACCAGCGCCGCACCGCACAGTCCTGCGATCCCGGCCGTCCACGCCTTCCGACTCGACCCGGGCAGCTGTGGGAACGAGAACATCGTCAGCCTCCTGCACCACCGGGGCCGCACCCGGCCCACGGACTGGCGAGCATAGACAACGGCCCCACTCCCCTGATCACCAGGTGGAATGGGGACCGCCCCGCTTCGCCTGAGGTGCTACGACACCGGCCCTGTTTCAGGACCGGGCCTCGACCCGGGCCACGCCAGCAGACAGTGCACCGCGGCACCCGCCATACTCACCAGTTCCAGCAACGTGTCACCGACGAACTCCAGCCCGTGCGCAGACTCGGGCGTCAACCCCAGGTCAACCACCCAGGCGACCGTCACCGCGGCAAAGAAGCCGCACGCGATTCCATTCGCACGCGAACGGTGCCGTATCGCCATCACCACGGAGGGAACCGCGCACAGCAATCCCAAACTCAGCACCGGCACCAGCGCCATCAGAACCCGAGGCCATATCCTCCGACGGCCCTTCGGCACAGCGGGTACAACGTCGCTCCGGGCATACGCCATGACTGACTCCAGCTCAAGCACCACGGGCACAGGACGCCACACGGTATCCGGCACGTCCATCTCCTCGCCACAGGCACCGATGCGGTCAGCGCACCGTCACCGTCGCCCATGCGGTGATCCACACCGTCCGCGAGCAGGACACGGCTGTCCCCGCCCCGTTGTCGGGGAGGCCGGGGCGGGGAGGCCGGGCACGGCGGTATCCGGTCAGTCGCCGGAGGAGAAGGCCGCGTCGAAGGACTGGGCCGGGGGCTCGATCGCGGTGAGCCGGCGGATGAAGGCCAGGGCGTCCGGCGCACCGTGCAGCCGGTCCATGCCGGCGTCCTCCCACTCCACGGAGATGGGGCCGTCGTAGCCGATGGAGTTCAGCATCCGGAAGCACGCCTCCCAGGGGACGTCCCCGTGACCGGTGGAGACGAAGTCCCACCCGCGGCGCGGGTCGCCCCACGGCAGGTGGGAGCCGAGCCGGCCGTTGCGCCCGTTGAGCTGCTTGACGGACTCCTTGCAGTCGACGTGGTAGATGCGGTCCCGGAAGTCCGACAGGAAACCGACCGGGTCGAGGTCCTGCCAGACGAAGTGGGAGGGATCGAAGTTGAGGCCGAAGGCCTCGCGGTGGCCGATGGCCTCCAGGGTCCGCACCGTCGACCAGTAGTCGTAGGCGATCTCCGAGGGGTGGACCTCGTGGGCGAAGCGCACCCCGACCTCGTCGAAGACGTCGAGGATCGGGTTCCACCGGTCGGCGAAGTCCTGGTATCCGCGTTCGATCATCTCCGGCGGCACCGGCGGGAACATCGCCACCGTGTGCCAGATCGAGGAGCCGGTGAAGCCGACCACGGTCTGCACCCCGAACTTGGCCGCGGCCCGCGCGGTGTCCTTGATCTCCTGTGCGGCGCGCTGCCGCACGCCCTCGGCCTCACCGTCGCCCCAGATCCGGGCCGGGAGGATGCCCCGGTGGCGTTCGTCGATGGGGTGGTCGCAGACGGCCTGGCCGGTGAGGTGGCAGGAGAGCGTCCAGCAGCGCAGGTTGTACTTCTCCAGCAGAGCGCGGCGGCGCGGGACGTAGTCGTCGTCGTTCAATGCCTTGTCGACCTCGAAGTGGTCCCCCCAGCAGGCGATCTCCAGCCCGTCGTACCCCCACTGCGAGGCGAGCCGGCAGACCTCCTCGAAGGGCAGGTCGGCCCATTGGCCGGTGAACAGGGTGACCGGACGCGGCATGGTTTCCTCCATCGGATGTGATCAACGGACTCGGTGGTGATCAGCGGTTGCGGTCGGTGGACCGCGGTCAGTGGGGGTCGGGGGCGAGGCCGGCGAGGCGCAGCAGCAGGTCCTTGACCTCGGTCGCGTCGTAGTGGTCGCGGGCCTGCTCGGGACTGGAGCAGAGCAGTACGGGCCCGTCCGCCGGGTCGTCCGGCAGCCGGCCGTGGCTGCCGCGCACCGGCGACGGGTCCAGCGGGACGACGCTCATCCGGTAGCGCATGCCCAGCTTCTTCCGGGCGAGGGCGGCCGCGGCCCGCAGCTTCACCCCGGGGTCGTCGGGGTCCATGAACAGCTCGGCGGGATCGTAGCCGGGCTTGCGGTGGATCTCCACCAGTCGGGCGAAGTCCGGGGCCCGGTCGTCGTCGAGCCAGTAGTAGTAGGTGAACCAGGCGTCCGGGTCGGCGACGGCGACCAGCTCCCCGGCGCGGGGGTGGTCGATGCCGTGGGCCTTCTTGCCCTCCTCGTCGAGTACCTCGGCCACCCCGTCCAGGCCGGCCAGGAGCTGCCGGACGCGGTCGGTGTCGGCCGGGTCGCGGACGTAGACGTGGGCGACCTGGTGGTCGGCGACGGCGAACGCGCGCGAGGTCCACGGGTCGAGGTACTCCATCCCGTCCTGGGTGTGGACCTCGAGCAGTCCGGCGCGGCGCAGCGCCCGGTTGACGTCGACCGGGCGGGAGACGTTGGTGATGCCGTACTCGGAGAGCGCGACCACGGTGATGCCCCGGGCGGCGGCCTCGTCCAGCAGCGGGCCGAGCGCCAGATCGACCTGGGCGGCCGCGGCGGCGGCCCGCGGGTGGTCGGGGCCGAAGCGCTGCAGGTCGTAGTCGAGGTGGGGGACGTAGACCAGGGTGAGGTCCGGGGCGTGGGTGGCGACCACGTGCCGGGCGGCGTCGGCGATCCACCGGGAGGAGGCGATGGAGGCGGTCGGCCCCCAGTACTGGAACAGCGGGAAGGTGCCGAACTTGCCGGTGAGCTCGTCGTGCAGCTCCGGCGGCCAGGTGTAGCAGTCGGGCTCCTTGCGGCCGTCGGAGTAGTACACCGGCCGCGGGGTGACGGTGAGGTCGACGTCGGCGCCCATGGCGTACCACCAGCAGATGTTGGCGACCCGGTAGCCGGGCTGGGCGCGCCGCGCGGCGTCCCACAGCTTGTCGCCCCGGACGAGCCGGTTGTGCTGCCGCCACAGCAGCACCTCGCCGAGTTCGCGGAAGTACCAGCCGTTGCCGACGATGCCGTGGCCGGCGGCGGGCTGCCCGGTGAGGAAGGTCGACTGGACGGTGCAGGTGACGGCGGGGAACGAAGTGTCCAGCCGGGAGGCGAAGCCCTGCTCCCCCAGCGCCCGCAGGCGCGGCATGTGGGCGAGCAGCCGGGGGGTCATCCCGACCACGTCGAGGACCAGCAGCGGGGCGGCGCTCATACGGCGGGCTCCTTCAGGCCGAGGGAGAGCAGGTGGTCGCGGATCCAGCCGAGTTCGGCGGCGATGCCGTCGGCGAGGGCCTCCGGTCCGTCGGGCCGGCGGTCCGCCGGCAGCACTCCCCAGGTGTAGGTCTCGGCCTCCACATGGGCGGTGCGGGCGGTGTCCCCGCCGAGCAGGGCGGCGAGGGTGGCCTCGAGCTGGGTCCGGGTGGTGGTCAGCGGCGGTTCGGGGTCGGCGTGCAGGGGGACGTGGAAGTGGATCCGCCAGGGGGCGCGGCCGGGCAGTGCGCCGGCCAGGGCGGCGTCCAGGTCGTCGACGGCGGCCGGCCGCGTCCCGGGGCCGCCGTACTCGCGTACCTGGTGGAGGAAGCGCGGCTCGGCGAAGGCGGCCAGTGCCTTCCGGGTGGCGGGATCGGCGGGGTCGTCGGCCTGCAGGGCGCAGGACGCCTGGGTCTTGACGACGGCGAGCCCGGCGGCGTCCAGCCGGTCGAGGGCGGCGGCGGGGTCCTCGAAGCCGGTGGCGAGGTGGCAGGCGTCCAGGCAGACGCCGATGCGGTCGGTGTCGACCGCGGCGAGGTGCCGGGCCGCCTCGGCGGTGGTCTCGACGACGCACCCGGGCTCGGGTTCGAGGGCGACCCGGACCGTACGGCCGGTCCGGGCCTCCAGTTCGGCCAGCTCGCGGGCCAGCGCGTCGAGGGTGCGGGCGGCCGCCTCCTGCTGCTCCCGGTCCCAGGGGTCGCGCCAGCCCAGCGGCACAGTGGAGATGCTGCCGTGGGCGGCGTCGTCGGGCAGCAGCGCGGCCAGGACCCGGGCGAGGTCGAGGGTGTAGTCCAGCCGGTCGTGGGAGGTCCAGTCGGGCCGGTAGACGGCGTGTTTGACCACGGGGGCGTGGAAGCCGCGGTAGGGGAAGCCGTTGAGGGTGACCACCTCCAGGCCGCGGGCGGCCAGCTCGGTGCGGAGCCCGGCGACCGCGCCGGGGTCGGCGGCGAGGGCGGCCGCGGCGTCGCGGGCGAGCCACAGGCCCAGGCCGAGGACGGGTGCGCCGAGCCGCTCGCGGACGGGTTCGGCGTACCGGGCGAGCTGGATGAGGACGCCGTCGAGGTCCTCGGCCGGGTGGACGTTGGTGCAGTAGGCGACGTGGACGGGCGTGCCGTCGGGGTGGAGCAGCCGCACGGCTACACCTCCGCCCGGGCGCCGCGCAGCACGGAGTTGCCCTCGAAGGTGGCGCCGGTGCCGGGCGCCTCGACGTCGTCGAGCTCCAGCCTGCCGCTCTGGCCGTAGAAGGCGACCGGGTTGCGCCAGAGCACCTGGTCGACGTCGTCGGCCGAGAAGCCGGCCGCCAGCATGGCGTCGGCGGTCCTCCGGGTCTTCAGCGGGTCGCTCCGGCCCCAGTCGGCGGCCGAGTTGACCAGGATCCGCTCGGTGCCGTACTCCCGCAGCACGGCGACCATGCGGTGCTCGTCCATCTTGGTGTCGGGGTAGATGGAGAAGCCCATCCAGCAGCCGGAGTCGGCGACCTGCTTGACCGTCACCTCGTTGAGGTGGTCGACGACGACCCGTTCGGGAGCGATGCCCGACTCCCGGACGACGGCCAGGGTGCGGTCGACACCGGCGGCCTTGTCGCGGTGCGGGCTGTGCACCAGTGCCGGCAGTTCGTGGACGACGGCGAGCTGCAGCTGCGCGGCGAAGGCGTGGTCCTCGGCGGGCGTCATCGAGTCGTAGCCGATCTCGCCCACGGCGACCACGCCGTCCTTGGCCAGGTACCGGGGCAGGTGCCGGAGCACCTCGGTGCAGCGCGGGTCGTTGGCCTCCTTGGGGTTGAGTGCGATGGTGCAGTGGTGCCGGATGCCGAACTGCGCGGCGCGGAACGGCTCCCAGCCGATGAGGGCGTCGAAGTAGTCCAGGAAGCTGGCCGCGGAGGTGCGGGGCTGGCCCAGCCAGAACGCCGGCTCGACCAGGGCGCGGACGCCGGCGGCGTGCATCGCCTCGTAGTCGTCGGTGGTGCGCGAGGTCATGTGGATGTGCGGGTCGAAGATGCGCATCACGCCTCCCGGCGGGCGGTCGCGGTGGGGACGGGGATCTCGGGGAAGCGCGCCAGGACCGGCTGGATGTCGGCGGGCACCGGACGGCCGGCCGCGGTCCGCTCGGCGGCGAACGCGGACATCATGCGGGCGAGTTCGGCGTCCGCGCGGTCGGGCAGCCCGGGCAGCGCGGCGAGCGGGATGCCGGTGAAGACGCACTTGAGCACGCCCTGGCGGTAGGCGGCGGCGTCCAGGTGGTGGGTGGCGTAGTCGCCGAGGGCCGCCGCGACCAGCCGGGTGTCGTTGGTGCGCAGCGCGTCGTGGACCAGCGGCAGCGCGTCGTCGCCGACGGGCAGCAGGGGCAGGGCGCGCAGCACGGCGCGGCGTTCGGCCGCGTCGCCGGTGCGGTAGAGCTCGGTGAGCTCGGTGTGCAGTGCGGTGCCGGTGAGCGGCAGTGCGGCCAGCAGCAGGGCCCGGACCGCGTCGTCGACCGTCCAGCCGTACGGCTCGGCGAGGTGCAGCGGGCCGCGGCCGCACCGGCGCCCCGCCGCCGGGAAGAGGGCGCGGACGGCCGCGGGGTCGGCGGCCACCGCGGTGCACGCGGCGTCGAGCCACCGCTCGCCCTCCTCGGTCGTCCGTCCGGCCAGAGCGGTTCTGAGTGCGTCAGGTGTCATACCGTCTCCTCCTCACGACGCTTTGCACGAACTGCGCAGGAAGTCCAGGGAGCGCCGGGCCACTCCGGGCGCGTCATGGCTGTGCCGCGGCAGTTCGACGGCGACCAGCCCGCGGTAGCCGACCTCGTCGAGGGCGGCGAGCACCGGCGGGAAGTCGATCTCGCCGGTGCCGAACTCCAGGTGTTCGTGGGTGCCTCGGCGCATGTCGTCGATCTGCACGTTGACCAGCCGGTCCCCGGCCAGGCGCACGCAGTCGGCTACCGGGTGCGGCTCCAGGCAGCGGCAGTGGCCGATGTCGAGGGTGAGGCCGAACGCCGCCGGGTCGCCGAGCGCGGCGGCGAGCTGCCGGTACCCGTCGAGGTCCTCCACGAGCATGCCGGGCTCGGGTTCGAAGCCGAGGACGACCCCGGACCGCTCGGCGGCCGCGACGGCCTCGGCGCAGCCGTCGACCAGCCGGTCCCAGGCGGTCTGCGGGTCCACCGCGGCGGGCCGTACGCCGGCCCAGAAGGAGACGGCCTGCGCGCCGAGGCCGGCGCCCACGGCCACCGCGCGGCGCAGAAAGTCCAGCCGGCGGTGCCGGCCGTCGTCGGAGAGCAGGGTGGGTTCGTGCTTCTGCCAGGGGTCGAGCAGGTAGCGGGCGCCGGTCTCGACCACCGCGGTCAGGCCCAGCCGCTCCAGTCGGCGGGCGAGGGCGGCGGTCCGGGTGGCGAGGTGGGGCGCGTACGGGTCGAGGTGCGCGTGGTCGAGGGTGAGCGCCACGCCGTCGTAGCCGAGGTCGGCGATGACGGCGAGCGCGTCGTCCAGCCGGTGGTTGGCGAAGCCGTTGGTGCCGAAGCCGAAGCGCAGGTCGGGCACGGCCCCGGTGCCGGCGCCGCCGGTGCGGGGTGGGAGTGCGGTCATGTCGGGGACACCCTCCTGGACAGGGCCCGGGCGAGGGGGAAGGCAGCGGCTACCGGGAGCGCGGCCCGCAGCGCGCCGGCTTGGGCGGTGAGCGCGGCCTGAAGGGGGATCAGGCCGAGGATGCCCGCGCCGACGGCCCGCCGGACGTTGCCCGCCGAGGGGTCGGCAGCGGCCCTGCTCTGGGCGCGGCCCGCCGTGGCGCCGTAGACGGCGAGCCCGCCGAGGGCGGCCAGGCGGGCGGTACCGCACCGGGCCGCGGCGGCGGGCAGGGCGGTGCCCGTCGGGAGCGCGGGGAGCGCCGCCGCCGCGGCGGTGACGGCTGCGGTGGCCGCGAGCGTCGCCCGGGGCAGCCACGGGTCGGCGCCGGTGACCTCGGCCCGGCTGAGCGCGGTGACGGCCAGGGTGTGCCCGGCCACGGTGGCGGCGGCGGGCAGGGCGGGCCGCAGCCGGCCCGCACCCGCCCCCAGCAGCACGTCGAGACCGCGGGCGGCGGCCATCACCGCCGGACCGGCCGGACCGGACTTGGCCCGCAGGTCGTACATCCAGACCGTGGCGGCGAGCGGGACGGCGACCGCCAGCGCCCGGCGGCCCGCGGCGGCCGCCAGTCCGAGTGAGGCGGCGGTCAGGGCCGTGGCGACGCCGAGGGCCACCGGGGCCGGGATCCGGCCGGAGGGGATCGGCCGCTCGGGGCGTTCCACGGCGTCCAGTTCGCGGTCGGCCCAGTCGTTGAGCGCCATCCCGGCCCAGTACAGGCAGACCGAGGAGGTGGCGAGGCACGCCAGGGACGCGTCGGTGGCGCGGCCTGCGGCGGCGGCCCCCGCCAGGACGTCGCCGGGCACGGTCAGCGCGGCCGGGGCCCGAACCAGTTGGGCGAGGGCGCGGAGCCGTCCGGAGCGGGGCGTGCGGCGGCGGGTCACCGCGGCTCCCCCAGCCGGGCCGCGAAGGCGCACAGGGCCTCGTACTGGCGCATCAGGTCGTGTGTTCCGGCGCTCAGCGGGTCCTTGAAGAAGAAGCCCAGTTCGCCCAGCGGCCCGCGCAGGCCCCGCTCCTGGGCGCGGGCCGTGAGCCGGACCAGGTCCAGCACCAGGGGTGCGGCCAGCGCGGAGTCGCAGCCCGCCCAGGTGAACTGGAGGTTCATCCGGACGCCGAGGAAGCCCTCGAAGGCGATGTGGTCCCAGGCGGTCTTCCAGTCCCCGAGGGAGGGCACGTAGTCGATGTGGACCTGGCCCTCCACGGGGCGGCCGAGGGTCTCGGCGAGCACGCGCTGCTTGGACCCGGTCTTGCTGGCCATCGCGGCGGGATCGGCGAGGGTCTCACCGTCGCCGCCGCCCAGCAGGTTGGTGCCGGACCAGGCGCGCACCCGCAGGCCGCGGGTCCTGAACATCGGCGCGAGGGCGGCCTTGAGCAGGGTCTCCCCCGTCTTGCCGTCGTTGCCCGCGTACGGCAGTCCGGCCCGCTCGGCCAGTTCCTCCAGGGCGGGGACGCGCATCCCGGCGGAGGGGGTGAAGTCGACGTGGGCGCAGCCGGCCAGCACGGCGGCGAGGGCGTACGCCGAACTCGCCGGCAGCACCTCCCGGCCCGCGGCGAGCGCCGCGCTCAGGGCCTCGGCGGAGGCGTGCGCGGGGTCGGCGGCCGCGACGGGCTCGGTGGACGCCACGTTGACCACCACGACGCGGGCCAGGTCGTGGCGCTCGCGGAAGGCGGTGATGTCGGCCCGGATCGCCTCGACGGCCGCGGCCTGGGTCAGGTCCGGTCCGGGCAGCGGTGCGGGGCGCAGTTCGGCGTCGGCGGCGGCCAGGTCGTCGTGGACCAGGGCGGGCAGTCCGTGGGGCAGCACACCGGCGGCGGCCAGCTGCTCGGCCCGCTTGGGCAGCGGGGTGCAGGCCGTGTCGTGGCCGCCGAAGACCAGGTCGGCGACGGCGGGCAGGCCTGCGTGGGGGAAGTCCGGCTGCTCGGTGACGCATCCGATGGGCGCGGCCAGTCCGGCCCGGAGCGCGGCCGCGCCGGCGACCACCGTGGTGGCCACCGATCCGCGACCGCCCACCATCCAGATCCCGGTTCGGCTGCTCTGCTCCGACATCTCGTCACCTCCGTGGGCGGGGTTGGTACCGGGTGTTCCTGCTGTGCGTTTCGCCGCGGGTGTCACAGCGCCTCGGCGAGCGGCGCATGGATGTGATGGCGCGTCACCTGGCCTCGCTCCCCTCCGGCTGGTCGTCCGGGCTCAGGGCCTGGCCGTCCGGGGTGACCGCGAGGAAGACGTGCTGGTGGCCCAACCCGGCGTCGAGGCCGGCCACGTCGAGCGCGGTGGCGCCGATGGACCAGGTGTCGACGCCCTGGTCGCGCTGGGCGGCGGCGCTGCCGCGGAGGCTGTGCGCCAGGGAGGCGGGGGCGTCCCGGAGCAGCCGGTAGGTGTCCACAGCGCCGTCGAGGGCGCGGACGGCGGCGGCGAGGTCGGCTCGGGCGATGTTGTAGCCGGTGTCCCCGGACGGGGGATGGGCCAGTTCGGTCACGGCCTGGGAGGTGACCTTCTTCCACCGGGCGGTCTCGGCCGTGTCGGCGGGACGGGGCGTGCCGCCGTCGTGCGGCAGGGCGTGCTCCATCTGCTGCAGGACCGGCCCCAACGTGGCGGCCAGCTTCCTGGCCTGGTCGGTGAGTTCCTTGACCTGCTGCTTGTTGCGGGCGGCGTCCTGCGCGCGGATCCGGTCGGCGAGTTCCTTGGTGCGGTCGGCCGGGTGTGCCGGGTGGAACGCGACGAGCAGGGCCGTCGCCAGCGCGAGGACGAGCACGGCCGCCGCCCCGACCAGCAGGCCCTTGCGGAAGGAGCCACGGGTGACGGTGTCGAGGTCGACGGGTGCGCGCCGAGGGGTGGTGGTGCGGCTGGGGGTGGCCGTCGGTGGCGCCACGGTCCGTCCTTTCGGTGCGCGGTGCGGATGTCCGGTGCGGGGTGGGGGCCGGGGCCGGCCGGTGGCGGGCCCCCGGGGCCGGCGGCGCGGTGGCCCGCCGTGCCCCGGGAGCGGTTGCGGTGACCTGCTGCTAGGCGGTGGACCCCGGGGCCTTGGTGAGGGCGTCGATCAGGTACCGCGCATCACGGACCAGTACCGTGCGGAGCTGCGCGTTCCCGACGACGGCGGGGTCTGCTGCCTCCTTCCTGAAGTTCTCCAGCTGCACGGCCGCGACGTGGTCCAGCTTGCGGTCGGCCGCGTCCGAGGCGCGCTGGAGGCGGTCGTGGAGCTTGCCGGCGGTCTTCGCGTCGATGTCGCCCTGGGAGCGGAACCGGTCGATGACCGTCTGCATGTCCTGGTACGAGGTGGTGACGGTGAAGCCGGACACGGTCCGGGTGGTGTTGCCGGCCTTGTCGGTGGCGACCGCCGCCAGCTCGTGCCGCCCCAGGTCCAGCCCGAGCAGGGGCAGCGCGGTGCCGGCGGCGACCTCCTTGCCGTCCAGCGTCAGGACGGTGCTGCCGATCCCGGAGCCGGCGTCGGCCGCGGCGGCCCCGGGGGTGACGGTGGTGGAGTCGCCGTACGAGGTGCCGTCGGTGACTCCGGTCGGCAGCACGCTCGGCGCCGTGGCGTCGATGCGGACGGTGACCGACCCGGCCTGCTCGACGTTCCCGGCCTTGTCCGTCGACCGGTAGGCGAGGGTGTGCTCCCCGTCGTCGGTGAGGCGCACCGGGCCGGTGTAGCGGGTCCAGTCGGTGGCGTCGTCGATCCGGTACTCGGTGCCGGCGACGCCGGACCCGCCGGTGCCGTCGGTGGCCGCCAGGGTCACCGAGACGGGCGAGGTGTACCAGCCGCCGTCACCGTCGGGCGCGGCCGGGTCGGCGGTGGCCTCGGTGACCGGTGCGGCGGTGTCGGAGGCGTTGCTCCAGTCGGCGTGGAACCAGTCGAACTTCGCGGTGACGGGCTCGGTCTGGTTCACCCCGAAGGCGAACAGACCCGCATGGGCGCCCGCGGCCACCGCCGGGTTGCTCACCGTGGCCGCCGCACCGCCTGCGGCGACCTCGGTCCAGGTCGTGCCGTCGGCGGAGTAGTAGCCGCGGAAGGTGTCGCCCCGCTTGGCCAGGCGCAGGTACCACACGCCCTGGGTCAGGTCGCCGGCCCCCGGCTGCGGGTCGAGCACCGTGCCGCCGGCCTCGCCGCGCAGCTCGATCCGGCGGACCAGGGCCTGGCCGGGCTGGTTGTCGGTGAGGTAGTCGAGCTTGACGTAGTTGTCGTCGTCCTTGTACGCGATCAGGCCGCCCTGGTGGTACTGCTGGTTGAAGGCGCTGCCGTCGACCTTGGTCTCGATCGTCCAGTCGGTGTCGGGTGCCTTCTGCAGCAGGAAGCCGGACGGGTCGCTGTTGGGCGTGCCGTAGATGTCTCCCTTGCCGGTGTCGATCCGCAGACTGCCGTCGGCCACCCGCATATGGGTGAGGTCGGGGCGGACCACCCGGGTCCAGCGGCAGCCGTCCAGCGTGGCGCCGTCGAACTCGTCGCTCGGTCCGGGGGCCGCGGCGGTCGGGTCGGGGGTGAGGTGGAACCAGTCGAAGGCCGCGTCGACCGGCGGCGTGGTGCCGTTGCCGGCGAGCGAGACCAGCCCGATCCGCGGGTTGCCGATCCCGGCGATCGGCTTGGTCTCCGGCATGGTGGTGAAGGTGCTGCCGTCGGCCGAGTAGGCAGCGGTGATGTTGCTGCCGTCGCTGGTGATCCGCAGGTAGACGGTCTGCGGGTAGGCCGCGCCGAGGGCGCCGGTGTTGCTGGCGGAGACCTCGTGCGGGTCGCCGTTCTCCTCACGGATGAACTGGAAGATGTTCTGCCCGGCGTCCGGGCCGTTGGTGGCGCGGCCCTCGTAGACCAGCTTGGCGTAGTTGTCGTCGTCGCCGTAGAGGACCAGACCGGCCTGCTGGTAGCTGCGGTCGGCAGGGAGCGTCAGCTTGGTGGTGGCCTGCCAGGCTCCGGACGGGGCGGGCTGCAGCACGATGTCCGGGGTGTTGCCCCCGGCGCTGTAGATGTCGGTGTCGCTGGTCGGGATCACCAGGTTGCCGCCGGTGACCTTGAGGTTCTGGTCCTGGCGGACCACCGACCACCGGCCGGTGTCCAGCTGGTCGCCGGTGAACTCGTCGGACGCCGTGCCGAGGCACTCCACCGGCGGGGTGTCGGTGCGACCGGTGACGGTGGCCGTCCCTGACGCGCCGTCGGGGTCGGTGGCGGTCACCGTGGCCGTCCAGGTGCCGGGGGCGGTGAAGGTGTGGCTCGGCTTCGCCTCGGTGGAGTCGGTCTTCCCGTCGCCGTCGAAGTCCCAGGCGTACGAGACGGCCTGGCCCTCGGGGTCGGTGGCCGCCGCGGTGAAATCCACCTTCAGCGGGGTGTCGCCGGTCAGCGGGGAGGCGTCGACCTGGACGAACGGCGGGGTGTTGCCCTCCGCGACGCCCTTGCCGCCGAAGTGGATCCAGTTGAGCCGGAGCAGGTTCTTCGCTCCCGCGCTGGAGCCCTTGAAGACCAGGACCAGCGGGTGGGTGCCGCCCGGGTCGGTGACCGGGGCGGTGAGGTAGCGGTAGGAACCGTTCCCCGCCGGCACGGTGACCTTGGCCGCGAGCGGACCGTCGGCGCTGGACTCGTGGGCCTCGACGGTGCCGCCGGCCAGCGCGGCGACCCGGAAGGTCAGCGAGTCGACGCCGGTCAGGTTCACCGGGTCGATGGTCACCGTGGAGCCGTCGTCGATGCCGGTGACGTCCTGGTTGCCGCCGATGGGGTCGGCGGTGTCGGTCCTGGTGACGCCGGCGCTCGCGGAGGTGTAGTACTCGGCCTGCTTGTCCTGCGTCTGGAAGATGATCGACTTGTCGCCGGTCAGCGCCTTGGAACCGCCGGCGCCGCCGTGGTCGGTGTACCGGGCCTCCAGGACGAAGAACAGGTTGGAGAAGGCGCCGTGCCCGGTGTCCACCGGGGTCTGCACCGTGCCCGAGCAGGAGTGGAACTGGTCCAGGGCGTGCGCATGGGTGTCATGGCCCAGCGAGGCCTGGACGGTCACCTGGGAGCAGTCCACCGGCCCGTCCTCCGGGTCGGTGACGGTCACCTTGAAGGGGATCCTGTCGCCCCAGGCGAAGGCGCCGCCCTCGGCGGGGGTGTCGATGGTGATCGTCGGTGTGCTGTTGCCGACGGTGATGTCGAGGGTCGCGCTGGCGCTCTTCCCGGCCTTGTTGGTGACGGTCAGACTCGCCGTGCGGTTGCCCGCGTCCGGGTAGGTGTACGCGGGGTCGGCCTCGGTGGAGTCGACGGTGCCGTCGCTGTCGAAGTCCCACGCGTACGTCAGCGCACCGTCCTTGTTGGGGTCGTCCGAGCCCGCCGAGGAGAAGTGCACGGTCAGCGGCGCCGGCCCGTCGGTGCGGTCGGCCGAGAGCCTGGCAGTCGGCGGGCGGTTGCCCTGGATGTAGTCGACCCGGTAGATGCCGGAGTCCTGGTTGTTGCCGTCGAAGCCCGACCCCCAGTCGATCACGTAGAGGGCGCCGTCCGGGCCGAACTTCATGTCCATCGGCTTCTTGAAGCCCATACCGTCCAGCAGCGGATCGATCTGCAGCACCGAGGTCTGGTCGTCGCTGAGCTGGAAGGTGTACATCCGGCCCGAGTTCCACTCGGCGGCGATCTCCTTGCCGTCGTAGTAGGCCGGCCACTTGGTGCCGGAGTTCAGGTCCGGGTCGTAGCGGTAGACCGGGCCGGCCATGGGAGCGCCGGCGCCGCCGACGGCGGGCCAGGCCGGGTCGGCGGTGTAGTGCGACCAGACCGAGGCGGGAACCGGCTTGGGCAGCTGGGTCAGGCCGGTGTTGTGCGGTGAGTCGTTGACCGGGCCGCCGGCGCAGTCGTACGCGTCGCCGGAGACGCCCGTGGCGTAGTCGTAGTGGACGTACGGCTGGTTGTTGCCGATGCAGAACGGCCAGCCGTAGTTGCCCGGCTTGCTGAGGACGTCCCACTCGACGGTGTTCTCCGGACCGCGCTTGGGATCGGCGGTGGACGCGTCAGGGCCGTACTCGCCGACGATCACCAGGCCGGTCTTGGGGTCGGTACCGAGCCGGAACGGGTTGCGGAAGCCCATGGCGTAGATCTCGGGCCGGGTCTTGGCGGTGCCGTCCGGGAAGAGGTTGCCGTCCGGGACGGTGTAGCTGCCGTCGGCCTGGGGGTGGATCCGCAGCACCTTGCCCGAGAGCGAGTTGGTGTTGCCGGAGGTGCGGGACGAGTCCTGGGTCTCCATGCCGTCGCGGAAGTCCAGCGGGGCGTAGGCGTTGGTGGGACTGCCGAACGGGTTGGTGTTGTCACCGGTGGACAGCCAGAGGTTGCCGTCCTTGTCGAACAGCATCGACCCGCCGTGGTGGCAGCAGGTGTTCCGCTGCACCGGCACTTCCAGCACGACCTTCTCGCTCGCCATGTTCAGCGTGTTGTCGCTGTTCAGGGTGAAGCGGGAGATCTGGTCCACCGACTTGGCCTGCGGGGAGTAGAAGACGTACACCCAGTGGTTGGTGTCGAAGCCCGGGTCCAGGGCGATGCCGAGCGCGCCGCTCTCGTTGGCGGTGAACGGGTTGACGTTGCCTGCGGTGACCACCTGGTTGGAGCCCGGCAGGATGACGTCGACCGCGCCGAGCCGGTCCACGTAGAAGACCCGGCCGTCCGGGGCGACCTGCATCTGCATCGGGTTGCTGGTGTTCTCGTCCAGCGGCACCTTCTGGAAGCCGGCGGAGGCCGACGCCGAGCAGTCGGCCTGTTCGGCCCCGGCCGTGGTCTTGATCCCGCCCAGGACCAGCTGGAGGAAGTTCGGCTCGGTCCAGCTCTCCGACGTGTGGCCGAGGCCGGTGTACCAGGAGCGGCCGCCGTCGTAGTTCTGGCACCAGGTGTCCGGGTGGTCGTAGCCCATGCCGCCGCCGCTGTAGGACTTCTCGTCCAGCGAGGTGAGGACGTGGACGCCGCCGCGCGGGTTGCTCTGGTAGTCGTACCACTCGTCGGTACGGGTCCACCTGGTGGGCAGTCCCCTGGTCGACGGGTGGGCGGGGTCCTCGACGGTCAGCGTGGCCTGCTGGATGGCCGGGTGGGTCTTGAAGTAGGCGCCGACCAGCTTGCCGTACCAGGCCCAGGAGTAGCCGGAGTCGGCCGCGGCGTGGATGCCCACGAAGCCGCCGCCGTGCTCGATGTAGGACTGGAAGGCGTCCTTCTCGGACTGCTGGTCCAGCGGGTCACCGGTGGTGGAGAGGAAGACCACCGTCTGGTACTTCGCCAGGCCGGCTTCGGTGAAGACGGTGGCGTCCTCGGTCGCGTCCACCGCGAAGCCGTTCTCCTCGCCCAGCTTCTGGATGGCCGCGATCCCGTCCGGGATGGAGTCGTGCCGGAAACCGGTGGTCTTGGAGAAGACCAGTACCCGGAACTGCTCGGCCGCGGATCTCGCCGTACCCGCCCACGCGGTGCCGCCGACGGCGCCGATCAAGGGCACGCACAGGACCGCGGTCACGACCGCCGCGAGTATGCGGCGCAGATGACGTGACACTGCTGCTCCTCGTTCACTGAATACACACGGAAGTGCACAGGAGGGCACAGCGGTGGGCTGGACACGGAGCCGGCCGTGCCATCCCACCGGTGCGTGGTGCGTGCTGGTTCCCGATCAGTCGTCGGGGTCGCAGTTGAACGTCGCCGCGCCGGCGGTCATCCTGATGCCGCCGAGGATGTGCAGCAGGAAGTTCGGGTCGGTGTAGCTCTCCTTGGTGTGGCCCATGCCCGTGTACCAGGAGCGGCCGCCGTCGTACGGGTGGCACCAGGAGATGGGGTGGTCCGCCCCCATCGAGCCGCCGTTGTAGCCGACCGGGTTGTAGGTGCTCTCGTCCAGCGTGGCCAGGACGCGCACGTCGGCGCGCGGGTCGGACCGGTAGTTGTACCACTCGTCGGTGCGCACCCACTGCCTGGGCAGGCCCCTGGTCGAGACCGTTCCCTGGTTGGCCACGGTCACGGTGGTCTGCTGGATGGCCGGGTGGTCGTTGAAGTAGGCGCCGACCAGCTTGCCGTACCAGGCCCAGGAGTAGCCGGAGTCGGCCGCGGCGTGGATGCCCACGAAGCCGCCGCCGTGCTCGATGTAGGACTGGAAGGCGTCCTTCTCCGACTGCTGGTCCAGCGGGTCACCGGTGGTGGAGAGGAAGACCACCGTCCGGTACTTCGCCAGCTCGGCCTCGGTGAAGACGGTGGCGTCCTCGGTCGCGTCCACCGCGAAGCCGTTCTCCTCGCCCAGCTTCTGGACGGCCGCGACCCCGTCCGGGATGGAGTCGTGCCGGAAGGCGGTGGTCTTGGAGAAGACCAGCACCCGGTAGGAGGGGGTTCCGGTGTCGGCGCCGGCGGTGGTTGCGGCGGCGAGCGGCAGGGCGAGTGCGGCTGCGGAGAGGACTGCAGCGATACGTCTGCGGGACATGGTCGACCTTTCGCGCGTGGGTGGCTCGGACGGTTGGTGACCGGTCAGCTGAAGGCGCCGGGGAGGTACTGGTCGACGTTCTCCTTGGTGACCGTGGCGGAGAAGAGCGTGAGCGAGGAGGGCAGGTCCGTGCCGACCAGGTCGCCCATGCCCTTGCTCTGGCCGATCAGCCGGGCGACCCTGATCGCCGAGGCGGACATGTTGGACGGGTAGACCACGGTGGCCTTGAGCACCGAGTTGTCGGCCTTGATCTCCTCCATGGCGTGCTTGGAACCGGCGCCGCCGACCATGAAGAACTCGTCGCGGCCGGCCTGCTTGATGGCCGCCTCGACGCCGATGCCCTGGTCGTCGTCGTGGTTCCAGACGGCGTCCAGGTGCGAGCGCGCCTGGAGGACGTTGCTCATCACCTGCTGGCCGGAGTCGGCGGTGAACTGGGCGGCCTGCCGGATGTCCACCTTGAAGCCGTACTTGGCCAGGCCCTTGCGGAACCCGGAGCTGCGCTGCTTGGTGAGGTCCAGGTTGTCGATGCCGGCGATCTCGCCGATGACCGGGTTGGCGACGCCCTTGTCCTTGAGGGTCTTGCCGATGTACAGGCCGGCGTTGAGCCCCATGCCGAAGTTGTCGCCGCCGATCCAGGTCCGGTAGGCGAGCGGCGAGTCGAAGACCCGGTCGAGGTTGACCACCGGGATGCCGGCGTCCATCGCCTGCTGCGACACCGCGGTCAGGGCCTTGCCGTCGAAGGGCAGGATGACCAGCACGTCGACCTTCTTGCCGATCAGCGTCTGGACCTGGCTGATCTGCGCGTTGACGTCGTTGGTGCCCTCGACGGCCTCCAGGTGGACGTCGGAGTAGGCGCCGGCCTGGGCCTCGGCGTTCTTGGTGATCGCCGCCATCCAGCCGTGGTCGGCGGCCGGGGCGGAGAACCCGATCACCACGTGCTTGCCGAGCGCCTCGTTGCCGCTGCCGCTGCCCGAGGCGGCCGCGGTCTTGACGTCGCTCGTCGGGGTGTCCTCCTTGTGGTTGCTGGTGCAGCCGGCCAGGAGGACGCCGCCGCCGATGACGGCGCTGCCGAAGAGCAGCCGCCTGCGGTCGATCCCGGCGGATCTGGAGCTGTCCATGTCTCGTGTCCTTCCGTTGGCGGTGCGGTCGTCCGGTGAGGGGTTCACGCGGTGGAGGGGGTGTTGCCGCGGCGCTGGATCAGCACGGCCGCGAGGATGATCAGGCCCTTGGCGATCTGCTGGATGTCGGTCGTCAGGTTGTTGAGGACGAAGATGTTGGTGATCGTGGTGAAGACCAGGACGCCGAGGATCGAGCCGACGAGCGAGCCGCGGCCGCCGGTGAGCAGCGTGCCGCCGATGATCACGGAGGCGATCGAGTCCAGTTCGTACAGGTCGCCGAGGTTGCTGGCGCCGGAGGTGGTGCGCGCGGTGAGCATCACCGCGGCGATGCCGCAGCACAGGCCGGAGAGGACGTACAGCAGCACCGTGTGGCGGCGTACGTCGAGGCCGGCGAGGCGGGCGGCCTCCTGGTTGCCGCCGATCGCGAAGGTGCGCCGGCCGAAGGTGGTGCGGTTGAGCAGTACCCAGCCGAGGAGTACGGCCGCCGCCAGGATGTACACCAGCACCGGGACGCCGAGCCACCGGGTGGAGGCGATGGAGTTGAAGGAGTCGACGGTGACCACCTGGGACTGCCGGTCGGAGATCCGTTCCGCCAGTCCGCGGGCGGTGGCCATCATGGCGATCGTGGTGATGAAGGCCACCACCCGGCCGTAGGCGATGACCAGGCCGTTGACCAGGCCGACGACCGCGCCGACGACCAGCGCGCAGAAGACCATGCCGCCGAACCCGTAGTCCTGGGTGGCCACCGTGGTGCACCACACCGAGGCCAGGGCGACGATGGCGCCGACGGACAGGTCGATGCCGCCGCCGATGATGACGAAGGTCTGGCCGACCGTGATGACGCCGATGACCGCCGCGCTGGTGAGGATCACCAGGATGTTCTGCCGGGTGGCGAAGTTGTCCGAGCTGACCGCGCCGATCACGCACAGCAGCGTCAGTACGGCGATCAGGCCGAGGTTGCGCACCTTGCCCACCCGGCCCAGGGCCGACCTGCCCGCGGTGGCGCCGCTCCTGCGGGCGGTCCCGGCCTCCGGCACGTCCGTCCCGCCGGCGGCGGTCCCGGGACCGCTCCCGTCCGGGGGTCTGGTCTGCTGGCTCACGTCTCAGCGCTCCCTTCCATCACGAGGTCGAGGACTTGCGATTCGTCGAGGTCCGGGGCGTCGGCCTCACGGACCACCCGTCCTTCGCGCAGCACCAGGACGCGGTCGGCGAGGCCGAGGACCTCGGGCACCTCGCTGGAGACCAGCAGTACGCCGACCCCCGAGTCGGCGAGCCGCCGGATGAGCGTGTACAGCTCTGCGCGTGCCCCCACGTCCACGCCGCGGGTGGGCTCGTCCAGCAGCAGCAGCCGGCAGTCGCTCAGCAGCCAGCGGGCCACCACGGCCTTCTGCTGGTTGCCGCCGGAGAGCGTGCGTACCGGCCGGGTCGGGTCGGGCGGCCGCAGGTCGAGCGAGCGGACCGCCTCGCCGGTCGCGGCCAGTTCGGCGCGGGTGTCCACGAATCCGGCCCGGGAGAACCGCCGCAGGGACGACATCGACACATTGCGCGCGATGGAGGAGAGCATGAACAGCGCCTGGCTCTTGCGCTCCTCCGGGGCGAGCCCGAGGCCGGCCCGGACGGCGGCGGTGACGCTGCCGGGCCGCAGCGGTGAGCCGTCCACCCGGACCTGCCCGGCGGCGGGGCGGCGGGCTCCGTACACCGTCTCCAGGACCTCCGACCGGCCGGAGCCGACCAGGCCCGCCAGGCCGACGATCTCGCCGGCCCGGACGCTGAAGGAGACGTCCTGGAACTCCCCCGGGCGGCTGAGGCCCGCCACCTCCAGCAGCACCGGGCGCTCGTCCGGCCCGGCCCGCTCCGGCCTGGGCGGGAAGACGTACTCCACGGTGCGGCCGGTCATCAGCGCGACCAGGTCCGAGGTGGGGGTGGTCCGGGCCGGGAGCCCGCGGGCGACCGTACGGCCGTCCTTGAGCACGGTGACCCGGTCCCCGATCCGGCGGATCTCCTCCAGCCGGTGGGAGATGTAGACCACCGCCACACCGTCGGCGGTGAGGTCGGCGATGACCCGGAAGAGGTTGTCCACCTCGTCGTGGGCGAGCACCGCGGAGGGCTCGTCCATGATGATCAGCCGTGCCCGGTGCGACAGCGCACGGGCCATGGAGACGATCTGCTTGCCGGCGGCGGACAGGTCGCCCACCTCGCGGGAGACCGGGATCTCCGGGTGCCCGAGGCGTTTGAGCAGCTCACGGGCGGCCGAGTGCATCCGCGAGCGCTGGGTGAAGCCCAGCCGGGCCTGTTCGTGCCCGAGGTAGATGTTCTCGGCCACCGTCAGACCGTCGGCGAGGTCGAGTTCCTGGTAGATGGTGGCGATGCCGTGGCGCATGGCCGCCGTGGGGGTGGGCAGGGTCACTGCCTCGCCCTCCCAGGCGATGTGCCCGGCGTCGGGCTGGTGGGCGCCGGCCAGCACCTTGATCAGGGTGGACTTCCCGGCGCCGTTCTGACCCAGCAGGCAGTGCACCTCTCCGGCGGCCACGTCGAGGTCGACGCCGTCAAGGGCCCGGACGCCGGGGAACTCCTTGACGACACCTTTCATCTCGAGCAGCGGAGCACTCATCGGTCTCCCTCTGTAGGGAATTCAAGGTCGGCGGCAAACCGAGGGAAACGTAGCCCTCGGGGCGTTGCTTGAACAGGGCGCTGGAACCTCTCCGGGCTCTTGTGGCCACATGAGGAAGCAGTCCTTCGACAGGTTTACCCTGCTGGTCGGCACGGTCGGCCGACGGCTTCGGACAATTGTGGAGGCAGCGCAGAAATACGTGCGGAATCAGCGGACCGAACCAGGGCCGCAATGAGTTCCACAGAACTCATGTCAGGAGAATTCGAGACATACGAGAAGTGCGTGTCGGTAAAGAGTGGCCCCTTTCGTCAGGGACGGGCGCGAATCATCGGGGCGCGACCGCGACGCGGTCCCCGTCCGGCTGCGGGACGGGTGTCCAGACGCTGCCGCCGGCAGCGCTGCGCTCCACCGCCGAGAGGACCCGCTGCACCTGCAGCCCGTCCGCGAAGGACGGCTCGGGGTCGCGGCCCTCCGCGACGGCGCAGACCAGGTCGCGGGCCTGGTGGATGAAGGTGTGGTCGTAGCCGAGTCCGTGGCCGGCGGGCCACCAGGCCTCGAGGTAGGGGTGCTCGGGTTCGGTGACCAGGATCCGGCGGAAGCCGGCCGTCCCGGCCGCCTCGGTGTGGTCGTGGAAGTTCAGCTCGTTGAGGCGTTCGAGGTCGAAGACGAGGCTGCCGCGCTCGCCGTTGATCTCGACCCGCAGTGCGTTCTTGCGGCCGGTCGCGAACCTGCTGGCCTCGAAGGAGGCGACGGCTCCCCCGGGGAACCGGCCGGTGAACAGGGCGGCGTCGTCCACGGTGACCGGTCCGCGCGGCGCCGCGCCGTCGGCGACGGCCGCCAGCCCGGACGAGGCCGCGGGCAGCGGCCGCTCCCGGACGAAGGTCTCGGTCACCGCGGAGACCCCGGTCAGCGGCTCCCCGACCAGGTACTGCGCCAGGTCGATGATGTGGGCACCGAGGTCGCCCAGCGCCCCGGAACCGGCGTGCTCCCGCTGGAGCCGCCAGACCAGGGGGAACTCCGGGTCGACGATCCAGTCCTGGAGGTACTGCGCCCTGACGTGCCGCAGGGCACCGAGCCGTCCCTCCGCGATCAGGCGCCGGGCCAGCGCCAGCGCCGGGACGCGGCGGTAGCTGAAGCCGACCATCGAGCGCACGCCGCGCAGCGCGGCCGCGGCGGCGACGGCGGCCATCGCCTCCGCCTCCTCGACCGTGTTCGCCAGCGGCTTCTCGCACAGCACGTGCTTGCCGGCCTCCAGGGCGGCGATGGCGATCTCGGCGTGGCTGTCGCCGGGGGTGCAGATGTCCACCAGCTGCACATCCGGACGGGCGATCAGTGCGCGCCAGTCCGTCTCGGCGGCGGCCCAGCCGTGCCGGTGGGCCGCCGCCTCCACCGCCGCCCGGTCGCGGCCGGCGACCGCCGCCATGACCGGACGTACCGGAAGTTGGAACACCCTGGCGACGGTGCGCCAGGCATAGGAGTGGGCGCGGCCCATGAAGGCGTATCCGACCATGCCCACCCCCAGCGGGGGCGCATCGTGCTGACTGTCCATGAGGACTCCTAGGCAGGGATGCATGAGGTACGGGCCCGGGGCGCCTGGGGCACCCCGGCCGAGCGGAAGGCTCCCGGCCGCGCGGAGGCGCGTCAGGCCGGTGAGAAGAGGTGGTCGCTGATCAACCGGGTGGCACCGACCACGCCGGCGACGGGACCGAGTTCACCGAGGACGATCGGCAGGTTGCCGGTCGCCAGCGGCAGGGACTGGCGGTAGACCTGGGTGCGGATGCTCGCCAGCAGGGTGTGGCCCAGTCCGGTGAGTCCGCCCCCGATCACCACCAGACCGGGGTTGAAGAAGCTGACGAGGCTGGCGATGACCTGCCCCGTGCGGCTGCCGCCCTGGCGGATCAGGTCGAGGGCCACGGGGTCCCCCGCACTCGCGGCGGCGGAGACGTCCTCGGCGGTGAGCCGCCCTGCCGCCTCCAGCCGGGATGCGAGCTCCACCGACCGGCCGGCCTCGGCGAGGGCGACGGCGTCGCGGGCGAGCGCGTTGCCGCCGAAGTGCGCCTCCAGGCAACCGGTGTTGCCGCAGGCGCACGGCGGTCCGGCCGGATCCACCTGGATGTGGCCGATGTCCCCGGCGCTGCCGGTGACACCGCGGTGGACCTCGCCGCTGACGACGATGCCGCAGCCGATACCGGTGCCGATCTTGATGCACAGGAAGTCGCGCACCGACCGGGCGACACCGGCCTGCTGCTCGCCCAGCGCCATCAGGTTGACGTCATTGTCGACCAGGACCGGGCAGCCGAGCTCCTGGCTCAGCGCCTCACGGACGGGGAAGCCGTCCCAGCCCGGCATGATCGGGGGGGCCACCGGCACGCCCTCGGGGAACCGCACGGGGCCGGGTACGCCGATCCCCGCGCCGTCGAAGTGGTCCGCAAGGCCCGCGTCGCGCAGCTTGGCGACCATCGCCAGCACCCGCTCGAAGACCGCGACCGGGCCGACCCGCACATCGAGCGGCTCGGCCAGATGGCCGAGGATCTCCAGCTCGCCGTTGGTGACGGCGACGTCCACCGAGGTCGCACCGATGTCGACGCCGAGGAAGCGCAGCGAGGGCGCGATCCGCACATTGTGCGAGCGGCGACCGCCCCGGGAGGCGGCCAGGCCGTCCTGGACGACCAGGCCGGTCTCCAGCAGGCGGTCGATCTCGACGGCGAGTTTGGAACGCGACAGCTCGACCCGGTCCCCCAAGGCGACCCGGGACTGCGGGCCGAGGTCCCGCAGCAGGCGGAGCAGCCGGGCCTGGTGGACATTGGCCGAACGAGCCGTCATGCGCCTCACTCCGCCCTCCCGTCGCAGCTGGAACATGCGCGCATCCGGCATCCCGGGGCGCGACTTTCAAAAGGACCGTAGCACTGAGCAGCCGAACGCAAAAGAACTTGCGCAGCAATCAGATGGACTTTCATCTTCCACAGGACAAAGCAGAGTTGGAGCATGGCGAAGGGGGTGCGGAGCCGGACGGCTCCGCACCCCCTGGGACCGCTGTCAGTGGTCGTGCTGCGGCCTGCCGACGTCCGACCGGCCGGCGGCCTGGGAGATCCTGCCGCCCTCGCGCTGGTCGATGACGCCCTCGCTGCGCAACTCCTTGACGATCTTCTCCACGTGCGCCACGAAGGAGCCGTGGTTGTCCCACACGCGGTAGTCCTCGATCAGTTCGTTGATCGTGCACCCGTTGGTGGTGACGCGGTCGGGCACCCCGGTGTTGACCGTGCCCACGTACACCGTGGTGCGGTCGTCCTGCTCGGGGCAGTTGGACGGCGGTGCGCCCGCGGTGACCTCCAGGGACACCGACTGCGGGGTCGAGGTGTTGCCGGCCCTGTCGGTCGCCCGGTAGAGCAGGGTGTGCCCGCCCTCGCGGTCGATCACCACCGGTGCGGTGTAGGCCAGATACGGGCCGCCGTCCAGGGCGTACTCCACACTCGCCACCCCGGAGTCCGCGTCCGAGGCCGTCACCGTCACCGTCGCCCTGCCGACGTAGGATCCGGCGGCATCCCTCGTCCCCGACACCGACGCCGAGGTCTCCGGAGCAGTGGTGTCCTGCGCGGGCGGAGCCACCACCGTGAAGTCCACCGACTTCACCGCCGCGACATTCCCCGCCTTGTCCGTCGCCCGGTACGCCACCGTGTGCTGCCCCGGCGCACCCACCTGCACCGGAGCCGAATACGCCCTGAACGCCCCACCGTCCAGCGCATACTCCACACTCGCCACCCCGGACCCGGCATCCGAAGCGGACACCGTCACCGTCGCACTGCCCACATACGCACCCGAGGCATCCCTCGTCCCCGACACCGACGCCGAGGTCTCCGGAGCAGTGGTGTCACCGCCGCCGGGGCCGGCGGTGACGGTCAGCTCGCCCGTCATGATGTGGCCGGGCATGGTGCAGAAGTAGTGGTAGACGCCCGGCGTCAGGGTGACGTCGAGCGTGTGCCGGCCCCCGGCGGCGTCGAAGGGGTTGGCGGTGATGTTGACGTTGACATCGGTGTTGTAGTCCGGGTTGGACGTGTCGAACGTCAGGGTGTGCGGCATCCCCGTGGTGTTGCCGGTGGCCGCGCTGTTCTCGAAGACGATCGTCGTCGGCCCCGCCACCGCGGTGGTGGGGAAGGACAGGTAGTTCATATAGGCGTCGCCGGCGGTCCAGGTGAGCACCTGGGTGTCCGCGGCGGCTGCGGCCCCGGCCCCGTACACGGCCGGCGCTCCCAGTGAGCAGATGGCCAGGAACACGGCCACCAGGGTCGTCAGCACCCGGTGCGGGTGGAGCCGACGGCGCGCCGCCGCGGGGGCGGGCGGATCCGTCGGCGAGTTGAGCAGATGTCTGTACACGGCTGCACCTTTCGCGAATCGCTGGTCTGGTTCCGCGCGGTGGAGGCGGTGGAGGGGAGGCCGCGGGGCCGAGGAGGGGTCGGCGCGTCTCTGCAAGCGCGGCAATGTTCGGAAGCTACTCGCCTTTTGACGGTCCGCCAAGGTCTATGACCACAACTCAGCAGACTTTGACCTGAGTCTGGAAAAACTTCCGGGACGCCGTTACCGTGAGGCCGTCCGGGTGAAGCCTGCCGCCGAGGAGCCGAACGGCCCCGGACCCGCCGCACCAGCCCCGCCGGCCCCCAGGGCCCGGCCCCGGCACACCTGCACGACGCGGGCCCCGACGACGGCCGCGTCCAGCGCGACGTACCACTTCGACGTCACGAACCGCCTGCCGGCAGCCACCTCTGCCGAGGAACGCTGCCGTGGAATGGAGAGCGATGACCGACTCAGGCCCAAACGCGCGGCCGCTTGTCTCCCGACGCTGGTTCGCCACCGGCGCCGCCGCCGTCGCCGCCACCCTGCCCGGGCTGCTCGCCGGCACCCCGGCCACCGCGGATTCCAAACCCACCGCCCAGGGCGGCTCGGGCCAGGAACGCCATATGACCCTCTACATGGAGAAACTCCCCGGCGGGCAGCTCGGCTACGGACTGGAGCCCGGCAAGGCGACGGTCCCCGGCCCGCTGATCGAGCTCACCGAGGGCGACACCCTCTACATCGACGTCGTCAACAACCTGGACACGGCAGCCAGCCTGCACGTCCACGGCGTGGACTACGACACCGCCAGCGACGGCACCGCGATGAACAACAGCGCCATCGAGGCGGGCGGCCGCCGGACCTACGTCTGGCGCACCCACGCCCCGGGCAAGCGCCACGACGGAACCTGGGAGGCCGGGAGCGCCGGCTACTGGCACTACCACGACCACGTCGTGGGCACCGAACACGGCACCGGCGGCATCCGCAAGGGCCTCTTCGGGCCGGTGGTCGTCCGCCGCAAGGGCGACGTGCTGCCGGACAAGCAGTTCACCGTGGTCTTCAACGACATGACGATCAACAACAGGACCGCACCCGACACCCCCACCTTCACCGCGGTGCGCGGCGAGCGGGTGGAGTTCATCGTGATCACCCACGGGGACTTCTTCCACACCTTCCACGTCCACGGCCACCGCTGGGCCGACAACCGCACCGGAATCATCGACGGCCCCCAGGACGTGAGCCGGGTGATCGACACCAAGACCACCGGCCCTGCGGACTCGTTCGGCTTCCAGGTGATCGCCGGCGAGCGAGTGGGCTCGGGCGCCTGGATGTACCACTGCCATGTGCAGAGCCACTCGGACATGGGGATGTCCGGGGTCTTCATGGTGACCGAGGCGGACGGCACGGTCACCGGCGGCACGCCGCCACCCATGGACGGCATGTCCCACATGCCCGGCATGTAGCCGATGTGACGGGCCTGCCCGGCATGTAGCCGATGTGACGGCCCTGCCCGGCATGTAGCCGATGTGACGGGCCTGCCCGCCCTGGTCCCACCTCAGAGCCACGCCCGTCGGGGCCCGCCCTGACGGCCCCGGCGGGCGTGTTCCACCCGCTCATCCAGTGATCCGGATCGAGTCAAGGAGAAACCATGGGTCAGAGAGACCGGTCCACCCGGTCCCGACGGGGCGGGGCGCCTCCGTCGGGTCTGGTGCGGGCCCTCAGAGCACGGCCGCAAGGCCGTGCGACCGTCCTGCTGGCGAGCGCCGCGCTCGTCATGGGACTCGCCACGCTGCCGACCCAGGCGGCCACGGTGACCGATCAGAGCCGGGATGCGGTCGACACCTCCGCCTCCTCGGTGAACGTCCTGGTGTTCCACGGCCCCGCCGCCCAGCAGGACGACCCGGTCACCTCGGCGGCATCGGCGATCGAGCGGCTCGGGCAGCAACACGGCTTCTCGGTCGACGAGTCGGACGATCCGGGCGTCTTCACCGCCGGGAACCTCGCGCGCTACCGCGGCGTGGTCTTCCTCTCCGCCAAGGGGGTGTCGCTCGACTCGGCCCAGGAGTCGGCCTTCCAGGCCTACATCAAGGGCGGCGGCGGCTTCGTGGGTGTCCACGACGCCGCACGGGCCGACTCCTCCTCCGCCTGGTTCACCGGTCTGATCGGCACCCGTCCGGCCGCCAGCCTGCCCGCCGCCGAGAAGGCGGTCGCGGTCACGGCCAGCGGGGACAACCCGCCGAACGAGTCCAAGGACAAGGCCGCCGACGGCAGCAACAGCACCAAGTGGCTGACCTTCCAGTCGTCCGGCTGGATCACCGAGAAGCTGGACAAGCCGGTCGCGATCAGCCAGTACGCCCTCACCTCGGCCAACGACTACCCGGGCCGGGACCCCAAGGACTGGACACTGCAGGGCTCCGCCGACGGGTCCAGCTGGACCACGCTGGACACCCGCAGCGGCCAGAGCTTCCCCGACCGGTTCCAGACCCGGCAGTTCACCTTCGGCAACACCACCGCCTATCCCTTCTACCGGCTGAACATCACCGCCAACTCCGGTGAGTCGGCTACCCAGTTGGCCGAGCTGCGGCTCTTCACGGCCGATCCGGCACCGGCCCCGGAGACCAAGGTGCAGCAGGCCGTGGTCGACCTGGTCGACCGCGGGCACCCGGCCAACAAGGGCCTGCCGCTGAAGTGGACCCGGTCGGACCAGTGGATGAACTGGGACCCCAGCCCGGTCGGCAAGGTGCAGACCGTCGCCCAGGTCGAGGAGAACAGCTACGACCCCGGACTGGCCGGCAACGGCGCCTTCCACCCGGTCTCCTGGTGCCGCGACTACGACGGCGGCCGGTCCTTCTACACCGGGATGGGCCGCACCGAGGACAGCTACACCTCGGACACCAAGTTCCAGAGCCATCTGCTCGGCGCCATCGAGTGGACCACCGGCATGGTCCGCGGCGACTGCCAGGCCACCATCGCGTCCAACTACTCGGTGGAGCGGCTGACCCCCAAGAACCAGACCGGCCAGCTCGACCAGATCGGTGAGCCGCACGGCCTGACCATCGCCCCCGACGGCAAGGTCTTCTACATCGGCAAGGCGGCCTGCCCCAGCGGGCCGATCGCCGACTGGAACGACCCCAAGGTGGGGCTGGGCTGCGGCACCATCCACCAGTGGGACCCGAAGACCAAAAAGGTCAAACTGCTCACCACGCTCGATGTGATGGGCAACCGGGGCAGCGGCGACGAGCTGGTCAAGAACGAGGAGGGTCTGGTCGGCATCACCCTCGATCCCAAGTTCGAGGAGAACGGCTGGATCTACATCTACTGGATGCCCCACGAGTCCATCGACCGGGACAAGCAGACCGGCCAGCGCACCATCTCCCGGCTGACGTACGACTCCGCGAGCCAGTCGATCGACCAGGGCACCCGCAAGGACCTGCTGCACTGGACCGTGCAGATCCACAGCTGCTGCCACGCCGGCGGCGGCATGACCTTCGACAACGACGGCAACCTCTACGTCGGCGTCGGTGACAACAACTCCTCCCTCGGGGCGGGCGCCGGCTACTCCGGCAACAACTGGACCCAGGACTACAAGGGCCTGTCCTTCCAGGACGCCCGCCGTACGGCCGGCAACACCAACGACCTCGACGGCAAGATCCTGCGCATCCACCCGGAGGCGAACGGCACCTACACCATCCCCAAGGGCAACCTCTTCACCGGCCAGGAGGAGGGCGGCGGCAAGACCCGCCCGGAGATCTACGTCATGGGCGTCCGCAACGTCGCGCGGATCGCCTACGACAAGGTCAACGACTGGCTGACCGCCGGCTGGGTCGGACCCGACGCCGGCGCGCCGGACCCGCAGCTGGGGCCGGCCAAGTACGAGACCGCCACCGTCATCACCTCGGCCGGCAACCAGGGCTGGCCGTACTGCATGGGCAACAAGCAGCCCTACCGCGACCGCAGCAACACCGACGCCGGTGTGCTCACCGGCTGGTACGACTGCGACAACCTCAAGAACACCTCGCCGCGCAACACCGGCCTGGTGGACATCCCGCCCGCCCGCAACAACATGATCTGGTACTCGCCGCAGGGCGGCGGCCCGGTCTACCCGACCCGGACCGACGGCAGCGGGCTGCCGACCTACGACCAGAACGACGCCAAGTACACCGAGCCGTACCTCAAGGGCGGCGGCCAGGCCATCATGGACGGCCCGACCTACCACCGCTCCGAGGTCGACACCGACAGCGGGGTGGCGTGGCCCGCGTACTGGGACAACAAGTGGTTCATCGGTGACGAGTCCAACGCCGCCAACCGTGTCGCGGTGACGGTCGACCCGTCCACCGTCGCGTCGGCCGGCGCGCCGGCCTTCGCCGAGGACCTGCGCCAGATCATCCCGGGCGGCAGCGGCGACACCAAGCTGCAGAGCTGGATGGACGCCAAGTTCGGCCCGGACGGCGCGCTGTACATGCTGGACTACGCGGGCGGCTTCTTCAGCCTGGACCCGAACCAGAAGCTGATCCGCATCTCCTACCACGGCGGTCCGGCCACCCCGAACCCGGCCGACGCCGCGGGCCGCGTCGCGGACCAGAGCGCCCCCAGGACGGTCTCCTTCTCGTCCGCCAAGGCGGGTGGCGTCTCCTGGGAGTGGGACTTCGGTGACGGCAGCCAGCCGTCGCACGACGCCGACCCGGTGCACACCTACGCCGAGTACGGCATCCACCACGCCACCCTGAAGGTCACCTACGCCGACGGCACCACGACCACCGCGAAGATCGACGTCACGGCCGGCTGCGCCGCGCCCGACGCCCGCTCCACCGTGTGGCTGCTGGACAGCGACACCGGCGTGGCCAACCACCAGGCCGGCGGCGGCTGCACCGTGGGCGACCTGATCGACGACGAGCGCAGCTGGGACAACCACGGCGACTTCGTCAGCCACGTCACCGACGTGGTCAACGAGCTGCGGAAGTCCGGTGTGCTCGACAACGGGGAGTCGTCCGCGCTCGTCAAGGCGGCGGCACAGTCCCCGATCGGCAAGGTGGCGGGCTACCGCCCGCTCTTCGACGGCTCGGCCGCCAGCCTCGCCGACTGGGCCCAGGCCGGTGCCGGTGACTGGCAGCTGAAGGCCGACGGCACCCTGCACAGCACCGGCGGCATGGGCATGCTCTGGTACACCAAGCAGGCGCTCGGGGACTTCTCGCTCCGGGCCCAGTTCCGGGACGTCGCCCCGGACGGCCACCGGGCCAACAGCGGCATCTTCACCCGGTTCCCGGACCTGAGGACCCCGCTGGACCAGCGGCCGGCCGGCAGCTGCGGCACGGTGGGCTCGGCCCGGAGCGCGCCGGAGTGGATGGCGATCTACTGCGGTCACGAGATCCAGATCTACGACGGTGACACCGACGAGCCCCAGAAGACCGGGTCGGTGTACAACTTCGACCCGGTGACGCTGGACCGGGCCGGGGTCACCCCCAAGGGCCAGTGGAACGACTACGAGGTGCGCGTCGTCGGACAGCACTACACGATCATCCGCAACGGTGTGGTGATCAACGAGTTCGACAACACGCCCGGCAAGTCGTCCTCGCGGGCCGGTGACCCGCCCACGGACCTGCGCCAGTTCCTCAGCGGCTACGTGGGACTGCAGAACCACAGCGACAACGACCTGATCGAGTTCCGCAACATCAGGGTGCGGAACCTGTAAGGCCGACAGCACGGCGCACCAGTGCCCGGTCCGGGGCGGCGAGCCCCGGGCCGGGCCTTGAACACAAACCTTGACCGTGTACGTACCGCCGGTTACGTTGGCGCAGCCTCGTTGTCAGCCGAGGAGGAGAGCGGAGTGTCTACGCTCAGTTATGAGAAGAACCCGGCCCTGTCCGAACATCCAAGGATCGACCGCGACGATCTCCACCTACTGGCCCTGCTCGCCACCGGCCTGCCCGTCGAGTCCGTGGCCCGCAGACTGCACGTCAGCGCCCGTACGGTGCGGCGGCGTTATCGCGGAGTGTGCGACAAACTGGGGCTCAACAGCGTGATCGAGGCCGTCGCCTGGGCGGCCCGCCGCGGACTGATCTGAACCCGGCCCTGAGGCCCCGCCCCTGTCCCTTATACA
>NZ_LIQR01000519.1 GCF_001418575.1 Peterkaempfera griseoplana | reverse complement strand
GGTCGATCCCCACCACCCCGGGTCGATCCCTACCCGCCCGTCCGAACGCACGGTCCCCGCCCGGCGTTCCCCCGGTGCCCGGCCAACCCCGCTGATCACTCGTACGGCTGACGGTCAATAGGATCATCCGGTGATCACCAGACGACGGTCGGCGGCCGCCCTGCTCAGCGTGCTGGCCGCCCTGACGATGTTCGGCGCATCCCCAGCCTCCGCCGACGAGACGACCCCCACCGCCAAGGAACCGCCCAAGGTCGAGCTGGTGCTCGACGTCAGCGGCTCCATGCGGGCCGCCGACATCGGCGGCCGCAGCCGGATATCGGTGGCCCAGCAGTCCTTCAACGAGGTGGTGGACTCCCTCCCCGCGGAGACCGAGCTCGGCATCCGGGTGCTGGGCGCCGGCTACCCCGGCAACAACAAGACCCTGGGCTGCAAGGACACCCAGCAACTGGTTCCGGTCGGCCACCCCGACCGCACCGAGGCCAAGACCGCCATCGCCACCCTGCGTCCCACCGGGTTCACCCCCGTGGGCCTGGCCCTGCGTGAGGCGGCCAAGGACCTGGGCAGCGGCAGCACCACCCGCCGCATCGTGCTCATCACCGACGGCGAGGACACCTGCGCCCCGCCCGACCCCTGCGAGGTCGCCCGTGAGCTGGCCGCCCAGGGCACCCACCTGGTGGTCGACACCCTCGGGCTGACCCTGGACGACAAGGTACGGCGGCAGCTCACCTGCATCGCCGCCGCCACCGGCGGCACCTACACCGCCGTCCAGAGCGGCGAGGAGCTCACCGGCCGCATCAAGCAGCTGGTCAAGCGCTCCGGCGACACCTACGACCAGACCCCGCAGCAGATCGCGGGCACCACCGAGTGCGCCACCGCCCCGATCCTCGCCCCGGGTGTCTACTCCGACCGCGAGCAGTTCCAGGAGCACCGCTACTACCGGGTGCCGGTCGCCCCCGGTCAGGAGCTGCGGGCCTCGGTGAGTGTCTCCCTGGACCGTCCGCTGAGCCGGGACTACGGCGTACTGCTGCGGGCCCTCGCCCCGGACGGCCGTGAGCTGGTCCGCGGCACCGACGCCGGCAGCGGCCGCACCGATGTGCTCTCCACCGGCCTGCGCTGGTCCGCGGAGCAGACCGGGGCAGGCGACTCCGCCACCCCCGCCGACGGCACCGCCACCGACAGTACCGACGCCACCGGCACCGCCACCGCCTCGGCGGACTCCCCCGGCACCGTCTGCCTGGTGGTCAGCAACTCCTTCTCCGCCTCGCCCACCGTCAGGCGCGCCCCGGGGATGCCGGTGGAACTCACCGTCGACACGGTCGCGGCCTCGCCCTCCCCGGGCGGCCCCGACCTGGGCCGCGGCTGGGTGCTGCTGGGTGTGCTGGGCCTCGCGGGCCTGCTCACCGGTCTGATCGTCGGCTGGCTGGCCCGCTGGCGGGTCGCCGTCTGGAGGGAGAACTGACGATGAGCACGCCCATCGGAGCACGCATCACCGCGACCGGCGCCCTGCTGCTGACCGCCCTCGCCGCCGCGGCCTCCCCGGCCGCCGCCGACACCGCCTCGCCCGCTCCCGCGGGCGGCGGACCCGCCACCGTCACCGCGGCGGGCACCTCCTTCCTCACCGCCACCACCGTGCAACCCGGCCAGCCGGTGCAGGTGTCCGGCTCCGACGGCGACTACCTGTACTGGTCGTTCGCCGCCTCCGCCGGTCAGACCGACAGTGTGGCCGTGACGGTCACCCTGCCGCCCGCCGCGGGCCGCCACGGTCCCGCCACCTGGACCGTCGACGTCTTCGACGGACTGCGCCGCCGGCAGGCGTGCACGGCCGGGGAGCAGACCGCCACCGCCGCCGTGGACGCCGCCACGGTCACCCTGGGCTGCACCCTCCGCCAGGTGCGCTCCTGGGCCGAGCCCTGGTCGGGGGACCCGCTGCCGGGCACGTACTACATCCGGCTGTCGGTCACCGATCTGCCCGAGCCGGACCTCGGCCTCCCGGTCCAGGCCCGGATGCAGATCACCGCCGAGGACGGCGACGCCGAACCCGAGGGCGGCGATCTCAAGGCGCCCCTGGTGCCCGCCGTCCACGCGGGGGCCACCCTGGCCCCGGACGCCGTGGCCTCGCCCGCGGCGGGCGG
>NZ_LIQR01000518.1 GCF_001418575.1 Peterkaempfera griseoplana | reverse complement strand
GGCGGTGGTGGCGCGTGAGGACGCTCCGGGGGATGTCCGCCTGGTCGCCTACGTCGTCCCCACCCCGGATGCGGACCCGGCCCGTCTGCCGGCGGCCCTGACCGAGCTGGCCGCCCAGCGGCTGCCGGAGTACATGGTCCCGTCGGCGGTGGTGGTGCTGGACGCGCTGCCGCTCACCGTCAACAAGAAGCTCGACCGCAAGGCCCTGCCCGCACCCGACCTCAGCGCCGGAACCGCCGCAGGCGGCCGGGCACCGGCCACCCTCCAGGAGGAACTGCTGTGCGGGGTCTTCGCGCAGGTGCTGGGCGTGGGGAGCGTGGGCGTCGACGACGACTTCTTCTCCCTCGGCGGCCACTCCCTGCTGGCCGTACGCCTCGCCAGCCGGGTACGCGCCGTCCTCGGCGTGGAACTGGAGATCCGCGAGGTGTTCGACGCGCCGACGGTGGCCGGCCTCGCGGCGCGCCTGGCGGGCCAGGGTACGGCCCGGCCGGCGCTGACCGCGGGTGAGCGCCCCGAGCGGGTGCCGCTGTCGTTCGCCCAGCGCCGGCTGTGGTTCATCGACCGGCTGGACGGCCCGAGCCCGACCTACAACCTCCCCGTGGTGCTGCGCCTCTCGGGCAGGCTGGACCGTACCGCGCTCAGTGCGGCGTTCCGCGACGTGATCGCACGCCACGAGGTACTGCGGACGCTCTGCGCGACGGTCGACGACGAGCCCTACCAGCACATCCTCGGCCTCCCCGAGGTGAGCTGGGAGCTGCAGTACCGGGAGGTCCCGGCCGCGGCGCTGGACGCCGCGGTGGCCGAGGTCACGACCCATGCCTTCGACCTCGCCGCGGAGCTGCCGATCCGCGCGTCACTGCTGCGGACCGGACCCGACGAGCATGTACTCGCCATGACCGTCCACCACATCGCCGGCGACGGCTGGTCCATGGAACCCCTCGCCCGGGATCTCTCGCGGGCGTACGCGGCGCGGTGCGGGGGGCGGGTCCCGGTGTGGGAGCCGCTGCCGGTGCAGTACGCGGACTACGCCCTCTGGCAGCGCGGACTCCTCGGCGACGAGGCCGACGCGGAGAGTCTGGTGTCGGCCCAGGTGGCGTACTGGCGTGAGGCGTTGGCGGGTGCGCCGGAGGAGTTGGCGCTTCCGGTGGACCGGGTGCGTCCGGCGGTGGCGAGTCATCGTGGGCATCGGGTGCCGGTGGAGATACCGGCGGAGCTGCATGCGCGTGTGGTGGAGGTGGCGCGGGCCGAGGGTGTGACGGTGTTCATGGTGCTGCAGGCCGCTCTTGCGGTGCTGCTGTCGCGGCTGGGCGCGGGCACGGACATCCCGATCGGGTCCGCGGTGGCCGGCCGCACCGATGTGGCCCTGGACGACCTGGTCGGCTTCTTCGTCAACACCCTGGTGATCCGCACGGACCTGTCGGGTGATCCGACGTTCCGTGAGGTGCTGGGGCGGGTGCGTGAGGCGGGGTTGTCGGCGCTGGCGCACCAGG
>NZ_LIQR01000517.1 GCF_001418575.1 Peterkaempfera griseoplana | reverse complement strand
GCTGGATGCGTTGCCGTTGACGGTGAACGGGAAGCTGGACCGCAGGGCCCTGCCCGCCCCCGAATACACCACCGGTGTGAGCAGGGAACCGGCGACCGTCCAGGAGGAGATCCTCTGCGGGGCGTTCGCGGAGGTCCTGGGCCTGGAGAGCGTCGGCGTCGACGACGACTTCTTCGCGCTGGGTGGTCACTCCCTGCTGGCGGTGCGGCTGGTGGAACTCCTGCGCAGTCGCGGGGTCCCCGTCTCCGTACGCGCGCTCTTCGACACCAGGACCGTGGCGGGGCTCGCAGCAGCATCAGGTACGGAACAGCTGGTCGTGCCGGCGAATGCGATTCCTGCCGGGGCGACGGAGATCACTCCGGAGATGTTGCCGTTGGTGGATCTGTCGCCTGCGGAGATTGCGCGGGTGGTGGCGTCGGTGGAGGGTGGTGCGGCGAATGTGGCGGATGTCTATCCGTTGGCGCCGTTGCAGGAGGGGATTCTTTTCCATCATCTGCTGGCGGATGGTGGGGCGGACACGTATGTGTTGCCGACGGTGTTGGAGTTTGATTCGCAGGCGCGGGTGGATGCGTTTGTTGCGGCGTTGCAGCGGGTGGTGGATCGGCATGACATCTTCCGCACGGGGATTGTGTGGGAGGGGTTGCGGGAGCCGGTGCAGGTGGTGTGGCGGCGTGCGGTGTTGCCGGTGGTGCAGGTGGTGGTGGATGCGGGTGTGGGTGATGTGGTGGGTGGGTTGTTGGAGGTGGCTGGTCTGTCGGTGGATCTGGGCCGGGCTCCGTTGATCGGGTTGTCGGTGGCGGCGGTGGGGGATGGTCGTCGGTTGGTTCTGGTGCGGGCGCATCACATGGTGCAGGACCATGCGGCGTTGGATGTGGTGCTGGGTGAGGTGCGGGCGTTGTTGGCGGGGCGGGGTGGGGAGTTGCCGGCTCCGTTGCCGTTCCGGGACTTTGTGGCGCAGGCGCGGGGTGGGGTGGAGCGCGCCGAGCATGAGCGGTACTTCGCCGGGCTGCTGGGCGATGTCGAGGAGCCGACCGCACCGTACGGACTCGTCGACGTCCACCGCGACGGCTGGGACTCCGTGGAGACCCGCGTGGAGTTCCCCCCGGAGCTGAACAGCCGGTTGCGGGATGTCGCCCGCCGTGCGGGTGCCAGCCCCGCGAGTGTGCTGCATCTGGCGTGGGCGCGGGTGCTGGGGGCGGTGAGCGGGCGCAGCGACGTGGTGTTCGGCACGGTGCTGTTCGGGCGGATGAACGCCGGCGCAGGCTCCGAGCGGGTTCCGGGTCCCTTCATCAACACCCTGCCCGTCCGCGTCCAGGCGGACCGGATCGGGGCTCTGGCAGCGGTCGGGGCGATGCGTACCCAGCTGGCGGAGCTCCTGGAGCACGAGCACGCACCCCTCGCCCTCGCCCAGCAGGCCAGTGGGGTGGCGGGCGACATGCCGCTGTTCACCTCGATCTTCAACTACCGCCACAACACCGACCAGGTCGTCGACGAGTCGCGCAGCGAGGTCGCCGAGGGCATCCGGCTGGTCTTCTACCGGGAGCGCACCAACTATCCGCTCTCGGTCTCCGTGGACGACGACGGCACCGCTTTCGCGGTCTCCGTGGACGCGGTGGCGCCGATCGACCCGCAGGCGGTGGGCGGGCTGGTGCGCACCGCGGCCGAAAGCCTGGTGGCGGCGCTGGAGCAGGCGCTGCAAGGCGGCCCCGACCGGCCGCTGGGCACGGTACCGGTGCTCGACGGGACCGAGCGGCACCGGGTGCTGTCGGAGTGGAACGACACGACGGCGGAGGTGCCGTCGGCATCCGTCCCCGAGCTGTTCGAGGCGCAGGCGGTGCGCACCCCGGACGCGGTCGCGGTGGTGTCCGGGGACGTCCGGCTGACCTACGCCGAGCTGGACGCACGGGCCGACCGGCTGGCTCGCCACCTGGCCGGCCTGGGAGTGGGCCCGGAGTCGGTGGTGGCGGTGTGCCTGGAGCGCGGCGGCGATCTGATGGCTGCGCTGCTCGGCGTGCTGAAGGCCGGAGCGGCATATCTGCCGGTCGAGCCGGAGTACCCGGCCGAGCGGATCGCGTTCATGCTGGAGGACGTGGCCCCGGCGGCGGTGCTGGCCTCGGCCTCCACCGCAGGGTCGCTGCCTTCGTCGGCCCCGGTGCTGGTCCTCGACTCCGCGGAGACCCTCGCCGCGCTGGAGGCCCTGGACGGCGCGCCGCTGGGTGACGGTGAGCGGACACCCGCACTGCCCGGCCACCCCGCGTATGTGATCTACACCTCCGGGTCGACCGGGCGCCCGAAGGGCGTCACCGTGACGCACAAGGGCTTCGCCAACACGGTGGCGGCGCTCGCCCGCTTCGGGGCGGGGCCCGGCTCACGGGTGGCGCAGTTCGCGTCGGCCAGTTTCGACAACTTCGCCCTGGAGTGGTCGCTGGCCCTGACCACGGGTGCGGCCCTGGTCGTCGTCCCCGCTGCGCGCAGGCTCGGCAGCGAGCTGTCGTCCTTCCTGGCCGAGGAGTCGGTGACCCATGCGTCGCTGCCCCCCGCGGTGCTGGCCGGGATGGACGCGGAGTCGGTCGGCGCGCAGCTCGTGCTCGAGGTGGGAGGCGAGGCCTGCCCGCCGGAGGTCGTGGAGCGCTGGGCGGCCGGGCGGTTGATGTTCAACACCTACGGCCCGACCGAGACCACCGTGGACGCGGTGTCCTGGACCTGCCGCCCGGGGGCCGACCATGTGCCGATCGGCAGGCCCATCGGCAACACCCGGGCGTTCGTGCTGGACGAGTTCCTGTCACCGGTCCCCGCCGGTGTGGCGGGAGAGCTGTACCTCGCGGGCGACGGACTGGCGCGCGGATATGTGCGCCGGGCCGGACTCACCGCGGAACGCTTCGTGGCCTGCCCGTTCGAAGCCGGAACCCGGATGTACCGGACCGGTGACCTGGCCCGCTGGAACGACGAGCGCGAGCTGGTCTTCGCCGGGCGCGCCGACGAGCAGGTGAAGATCCGCGGCTTCCGCATCGAACCGGGCGAGATCGAGGCCGTGGTGGCCGAGCACCCGGGGGTGGCGCAGGCCGCCGTCGTCGCCCGCGGTGACGCCCCGGGTGACAGGCAGCTGGTCGCCTATGTCGTCCCCGTCGACGGGCGGCACGAGGCCGCCGGAGCACTCCCCGAAGCGGTGCGTGCACGAGTCGCCGAGCGCCTCCCGGCCTACATGGTGCCGTCGGCGGTGGTGGTGCTGGACGCGCTGCCGCTCACCGTGAACGGCAAGCTGGACCGCCGGGCGCTGCCCGCACCCGAGTACACGGCGGGCAACGGCCGCGGTCCGTCGAATGCGCGCGAGGAGGTCATCTGCGCGGCCTTCGCCGAGGTGCTGGGCCTGGAGGGCGTCGGCGTCGACGACGACTTCTTCGCGCTCGGCGGCCACTCCCTGCTGACGATCCGGCTGGTCGAGGCCCTGCGGGCACAGGGCGTACCGGTGTCCGTACGCGCGCTCCTCGACACCCCCACCCCCGCCGGACTGGCCGCCGCGGCCACCGCCGAGCAGGTCGCGGTGCCGGCCAACGCCATCCCGGCCGGCGCCACGGAGATCACCCCGCAGATGCTGTCGCTGGTGGAGCTGTCCGCGGAGGAGATCGAGCGGGTCGTCGCCACGGTCGACGGCGGCGCGGCCAACGTCGCGGACATCTACCCGCTGGCCCCCCTGCAGGAGGGCATCCTCTTCCACCACCTGCTGGCGGACGGCGGCGAGGACGCCTATCTGATGCCGACGGTGCTGGAGTTCGACTCCCGGGCGCGTCTGGACGCTTTCACCGGCGCGCTCCAGCGGGTGGTCGACCGTCATGGCATCTTCCGCACCGGCATCGTCTGGGAGGGGCTGCGGGAGCCCGTGCAGGTGGTGTGGCGCCGCGCGGTGCTGCCGGTGGAGGAGACCGCCCTGGACCCGCACGGGGCCGACCCGGTCGCGGAGCTGCTGGCCGTCGCCGGGCTGACGACCGACCTCCGCCGGGCGCCGCTGCTGGACGTGCGGACGGCGGTGCATCCGGGCACCGGCCGATGGCTGGCCCTGGTGCGGGTGCACCACATGGTCGACGACCACGTCGGCCTGGAGGTCGCCCTGGAGGAGATGGAGGCGATCCTCACCGGGCGGGACGGCGAGCTCGCGGAGCCGCTGCCGTTCCGGGACTTCGTCGCCCGGACCCGCGCCGGGGTGGAACGTGCCGAGCACGACCGGTACTTCGCCGAACTGCTCGGGGACGTGGACGAGCCGACCGCACCGTACGGGGTCACCGACGTGCGCGGCGACGGCGCGGACGTGGTCCGCGAGATCCTGCCGCTGGCGGCGGGGCTGCACGACCGCCTGCGCGGCGTCTCCCGCCGGCTGGGCACCAGCCCCGCCACGGTGCTCCATGTGGCCTGGGCGCGGGTCCTCGCCGTGCTCAGCGGCCGCAGCGACGTGGTCTTCGGCACGGTGCTGTTCGGGCGGATGAACGCCGGGGCGGGCGCCGAACGGGTACCGGGTCCCTTCATCAACACCCTGCCCGTACGGGTCCGGGTGGACCGCGGCGGAGTGCTGGCGGCCGTCCGGGAGATGCGCGGCCAGCTGGCCGGGCTCCTGGAGCACGAGCACGCCCCGCTGGCCCTGGCGCAGCAGGCCGGCGGGGTGGCGGCCGACACCCCCCTGTTCACCTCGATCTTCAACTACCGCCACAACACCGGCCGGAGCGTCGACGGATCCCGCAGCGCGGGGATGGAGGGCATCCGGCTGCTCTTCATGCAGGAGCGCACCAACTTCCCGCTCTCGGTCAACGTCGACGACAGTGGCGACGCGCTGGCCCTGGCCGTGGACGCCGTCGCGTCGATCGACCCGCTGGCCGTGGGCACCCTGCTGAGCACGGCCGCGGAGAACCTGGTGGCCGCGCTGGAGGGGGCGCTGGACCGGGGCGTGGACGTCCCGCTGAGCACGGTGCGGGTGCTGGGCGAGGCGGAGCGCCGCCGGGTGCTGGTGGAGTGGAACGACACCGCCGCCGAGGTCCCGGCCGCGACCGTCCCCGAGCTGTTGGAGGCTCAGGTGGGCCGTATCCCGGACGCGGTGGCGCTGGTGTGCGAGGGCGTGGAGGTGTCGTACGCGGAGCTGGACGCGCGGGCGAAGCGGCTGGCGCACCACCTGATCGGCCAGGGCGTCGGCGCGGACTCCGTGGTGGGCCTCTGCCTGCCGCGCGGCATCGACGTGGTCACGGCGATCCTCGCGGTGTGGAAGGCGGGCGGCGCCTATCTGCCGCTCGACCCGGAGTACCCGGCGGAGCGGCTGGCGTTCATGCTGTCCGACAGCCGGGCGGATGTGCTGATCAGCCGCCGCGACACCGCGGACGGCCTGGCAGGCGGCCTCGGTGCGGACCGGGTGGTCTGGCTGGACGACCCGCAGCTGCACGCCGCGTCGGCCGGCCTGCCTGACACCGCACCCGGCGCCGGGGCGCCCTTCGGAGCGCTGGCCTATGTCATCTACACCTCCGGCTCCACCGGGCGACCCAAGGGGGTGGCGGTCACCCACGGCGGACTCGCCAACTATGTGACCTGGGCGGCGGACGCGTACGGCATGAGCGACGGCGGCGGTGCGCCGGTGCACTCGTCGCTCTCCTTCGACCTGACCGTCACCAGTGTGCTGGTGCCCCTGGTCTCCGGCTCGGCGGTCGTGGTGAGCCCGGCCGGCGGCGCCGGTGGACTGGCCGACCTGATGGCCGGAGTGGGCGGGTTCGGGCTGGTCAAGGTCGTCCCCGGCCATCTGCCGCTGCTGGCGGAGGCGATCCCGGACGACCGTCTGGCGAGCGCGGCGCGGCGCTATGTGGTCGGCGGTGAGGCGCTGACCGGCGCCGTCACACGGTCGTGGCTGGCCCGGACGCCGCAGTCCGTGGTGGTCAACGAGTACGGGCCCACCGAGACCGTCGTCGGCTGCTGTGTCTTCGAGGTGGCGGCCGGCCAGGAGATCGGCGAGTCCGTGCCGATCGGACGCCCGATCGCCAACACCCGGCTGTACCTCCTGGACGGTTCGCTCGCGCCGGTTCCGGCGGGCGTGACGGGAGAGCTCTACATCGCGGGCGTGCAGCTGGCCCGCGGCTATGTGGGCCGGCCCGGGTCCACCGCGGAGCGGTTCGTCAGCTGCCCCTTCGAGCCCGGCGCCCGTATGTACCGGACCGGTGACCTGGCCCGTTGGGGCGCCGACGGGCACCTGGAGTACCTGGGCCGGGTGGACGAGCAGGTGAAGGTCCGCGGTTTCCGGATCGAGCTGGGCGAGGTCCAGGCCGTGGTGGCGGGCCATCCGTCCGTCGCACAGGCCACGGTGGTCGCACGGGAGGACAGCCCCGCCGGGACACGGCTGGCCGCCTATGTCGTCGCCGCCGACCCGGACGCGGCCGACAGCCGCGAACTGGCCGCATCGGTACGGCAGTTCGTCGCCCAGCGCCTGCCCGTGCACATGGTGCCGTCGGCGATGGTGGTGCTGGACGCGCTGCCGCTGACGGTCAACGGAAAGCTGGACCGCAGGGCGCTGCCCGCACCCGAGTACACCCCGGCCACGGGCCGCGGCCCCTCCAGCGTGCAGGAGGAGCTGCTGTGCGCGGTGTTCGCACAGGTGCTGGGCGTGGAGAGCGTCGGCGTCGACGACGACTTCTTCACCCTGGGCGGTCACTCGCTGCTGGCGACGCGGCTGGTCAGCCGGGTGCGGGCGGTGCTGGGCGTCGAGGTCGAGGTGCGTGCGCTGTTCGAGGCGCCGACGGTGGCGGGGCTCGCGGCGCGGCTGGCCGGCGAGGGCGAGGCCCGTCCGGCGCTGACCGCGCGGGAGCGCCCGGAGCGGTTGCCGCTCTCCTTTGCGCAGCGCCGGCTGTGGTTCATCGGCCAGCTGGAGGGGCCGAGTGCCACCTACAACGTTCCTGTCGCCCTGCGGCTGTCGGGTGAGCTGGACGGTGAGGCGCTGAAGGCGGCGTTCCGGGATGTGCTGGGGCGGCATGAGGTGCTGCGGACGGTGTTCGAGGTGTCGGGGGGTGAGCCGTACCAGCGGATCCTGCCTCTCGACGAGGTGGTGTGGGAGCTGCCGGTGGTCGAGGTGGCGCGCGGCGAGCTGGACGCCGCCGTCGAGACGGCGGCCGGGTACGCCTTCGACCTGTCCCATGAACTGCCGATCCGTGCCTGGCTCTTCGCGACGGGACCGGACGAGCACGTCCTCGTGGTGACGATGCACCATGTCGCCGCCGACGGCTGGTCGACCGGCCCCCTCTCCCGTGACGTCACCGCTGCCTACGCGGCGCGGTGCGAGGGGCGCGCCCCGGTGTGGGAGCCGTTGCCGGTGCAGTACGCCGACTACGCCCTCTGGCAGCGCGAACTCCTCGGTGACGAACAGGACCCCGGCAGTGTCCTGTCCCAGCAGGCGGCCTACTGGGGGGAGGCACTCCAGGGCGCACCGGAGGAGCTGACGCTCCCGGTCGACCATGTGCGCCCGGCGGTCGCCAGCCACCGCGGGCACAGCGTGCCGGTGGAGATCCCGGCGGAGGTGCATGCGCGGGTGGTGGAGGTGGCGCGGGCCGAGGGTGTGACGGTGTTCATGGTGTTGCAGGCGGCGCTTGCGGTGCTGTTGTCGCGGTTGGGT
>NZ_LIQR01000516.1 GCF_001418575.1 Peterkaempfera griseoplana | reverse complement strand
GGTGGTGCTGGACGCGCTGCCGCTGACGGTGAACGGGAAGCTGGACCGCAGGGCCCTGCCCGCCCCCGAATACACCACCGCGGCGCACACCCGGGAGCCGTCCACTCCCGAGGAGGAGATCCTCTGCGCGGCGTTCGCGGAGGTCCTGGGCCTGGAGAACGTCGGCGTCGACGACGACTTCTTCGCCCTCGGCGGTCACTCCCTGCTGGCCGTACGGCTGATGAGCCGAATACGTAAGGCGCTGGGCGTCGAGGTGGGCATCGCGGCACTGTTCGACGCACCGACGGTGGCAGGACTTGCACAGCAGCTCGGAAGCCAGAAGCCAGTCAGGCCGGCGTTGCGGCCGATGCGTAACCAGGAGGAGTCCTGATGTTTCCGTTGTCATTCGCGCAGCGCCGCCTGTGGTTCATCCAGCAGCTGGAGGGGCCGAGCGCGGTCTACAACATCCCGGTCGCCCTGCGGCTGTCCGGGGAGGTGGACCGGGAGGCGCTGAACGCCGCCTTCCTGGACGTCCTCGGACGCCATGAGGTGCTGCGGACGGTGTTCGGGATGTCGGACGGTGAGCCCTACCAGCGGATCCTGCCCCTCGACGAGGTGGCGTGGGACCTGCCGGTGGTCGAGGCGGCGCCCGAGGAGCTGGACGGTGCCATAGCCGAGGCGGCCGGTCACGCCTTCGACCTTTCCGCCGAGATCCCCATCCGGGCGTGCCTGCTCAGGACCGGGCCGGAGGACCACGTCCTGGTGGCGACGGTGCACCACATCGCGGGTGACGGGTGGTCGATGGGGCCGCTGGCGCGCGATGTGTCGGAGGCGTACGCGGCGCGCTGTGAGGGGCGTGCCCCGGCGTGGGAGCCGTTGCCGGTGCAGTACGCCGACTACGCCCTCTGGCAGCGTGAACTGCTCGGTGACGAGAAGGACCCGGAGAGTGTGCTCTCCAAGCAGGTGGCGTACTGGCGGACGGCGCTGGAGGGCGCACCGGAGGAGCTGGCGCTGCCCTTCGACCGGCCCCGCCCCGAGGTCGCCGGCCACCGCGGGCACACCGTGGAGTGGGAGATCCCCGCCGAGGTGCACGCCCGCCTCGCCGAGGTGGCGAAGGCGGAGGGCGTCACCACCTTCATGGTGCTGCAGGCCGCACTCGCGCTGCTGCTGTCCCGCCTGGGCGCGGGCACCGACATCCCCATCGGCGCGGTGGTGGCCGGACGCACCGACGAGGCGCTGGACGACCTGGTCGGCTTCTTCGTCAACACCCTGGTCATCCGTACCGACCTGTCAGGGAACCCGACGTTCCGTGAACTGCTGGGACGGGTGCGCAAGGTGGGCATCGCCGCCTTCGCGCACCAGGACCTGCCCTTCGAACGGCTCGTCGAGGACCTTGCCCCCGCCCGCTCGCTCTCCAGGCATCCGCTGTTCCAGGTGTCCCTGACCGTCCAGAACACCCAGCAGGCGGCCCTCGACCTCTCCGGGGCCCAGCAGGGCGGAAGGGTGTCGACCGGGGCTCTGGCAGCGAAGTTCGACCTCGAGATGAGTGCGGGGGAGGCCTTCGACGAGGAGGGCAGGCCGGCGGGGATCCGCGGTGTGCTGATCGCGGCGGCGGACCTCTTCGAC
>NZ_LIQR01000515.1 GCF_001418575.1 Peterkaempfera griseoplana | reverse complement strand
GGCGGTGGTGGCGCGTGAGGATGCTCCGGGGGATGTCCGCTTGGTCGCCTACGTCGTCCCCACCCCTGACTCCGACCCCCTCGCCCTGGCCGTCCTGCCGACCGCGGTACGGGAGTACGTCGCGGAGCGGCTGCCGGAGTACATGGTCCCGTCCGCGGTGGTGGTGCTGGACGCGCTGCCGCTCACCGTCAACAAGAAGCTCGACCGCAAGGCCCTGCCCGCACCCACCTACACCGGCGGCGCGGGCCGCGGCCCGTCCACGCTCCAGGAGGAGATCCTCTGCGCGGTCTTCGCGCAGGTGCTGGGCGTGGAGAGCGTGGGCGTCGACGACGACTTCTTCGCCCTCGGCGGCCACTCCCTGCTGGCCACCCGGCTGGTCAGCAGGGTGCGGGTGGTACTGGGCGTGGAGGTGCCGCTGCGCACCCTCTTCGAGGCCCCGACCGTGGCGGGGCTCGCGGCGCGGCTGGCGGGGGAGGGCGAGGCCCGGCTGGCGCTGACCGCCGGTGAGCGCCCCGAGCGGGTGCCGCTGTCGTTCGCCCAGCGCCGGCTGTGGTTCATCGGCCAGCTGGAGGGCCCCGCCGCCACCTACAACATCCCCGTCGCCCTGCGGCTCTCGGGCGACGTGGACCAGCAGGCACTGGGCGCGGCACTGCGCGACGTCATCGCACGCCACGAGGTCCTGCGGACCACCGTCGCGACCGCCGACGGCGAGCCCTACCAGCACATCCACCACCCCGACGAGCTCGACTGGGAGCTGTCGACGGCCGACGTCGCCCCGGCGGAACTCGCCGAGGCGCTGGCACGCGCCGCGGGCCACGCCTTCGACCTCTCCCACGAGATACCGATCCGGGCGTCACTGCTGAGCAGCGGACCCGACGAGCGGATCCTCGTGGTGACCGTCCACCACATCGCCGGCGACGGCTGGTCGATGGGACCGCTGGCACGCGACGTGTCCGAGGCCTACGCGGCGCGGTGCGAGGGCCGGGCCCCGGCATGGGAGCCGCTGCCGGTCCAGTACGCCGACTACGCCCTCTGGCAGCGTGAGCTGCTCGGGGACGAGGCCGAGCCCGGCAGCGTCGTCAACCGCCAGGTCGCCTACTGGCGCGACACCCTGGCCGGCGCCCCCGAGGAGCTGGCGCTGCCCGTCGACCGCCCCCGTCCCGCGGTCGCGAGCTACCGGGGGCACGGAGTCCCCGTGGAGGTCCCGGCGGAGATTCACGCCCGCCTCGTCGAGGTGGCGCGGGCCGAGGGCGTGACCGTGTTCATGGTGCTGCAGGCCGCACTCGCGGTGCTGCTCTCCCGCCTGGGGGCCGGCACCGACATCCCCATCGGCGCCGTGGTGGCCGGACGCACCGACGAGGCGCTGGACGACCTGGTCGGCTTCTTCGTCAACACCCTGGTGATGCGGACCGACCTGTCGGGCGACCCGACGTTCCGGGAGACCCTCGCCCGGGTGCGCGAGGCGGGCCTGTCGGCCTACGCCCACCAGGACGTCCCCTTCGAGCGGCTGGTGGAGGAACTGTCCCCGAGCCGCTCCATGGCACGTCAGCCGCTGTTCCAGGTGGCACTGACGCTGCAGAACAACACCGAGGCGGTCGCCGAGCTCCCGGGCGTACAGGCCGACGGCGTGGCGGCCGGGGCCTCCACCGCCAAGTTCGACCTGGACCTCAGCGTTGCCGAGACCTTCGACGCCGAGGGCCGGCCGGCGGGCCTGCAGGGACTGCTGATCGCGGCGGCGGACCTCTTCGACGCCGAGACCGCCGAGCGGACGGCCCAGCGCTGGACCCGGACACTGGCCACCCTCGCCGCCGACCCGCAGACCCGGCTCAGCGAGGTGGACGTCCTCGACGACGACGAGCGCCGCCAGGTGCTCACCGTCTGGAACGACACCGCGCTCGACATCGCCGCGGACACCCTCCCGGAGGTGTTCGCCGCCCAGGCCGCCGCCACACCGCACGCGGTCGCGGTGGTGTGCGGCGAAGACGAGGTGTCCTACGCGGAACTGGACGCCCGGGCCAACCGGCTCGCACGGCTGCTGGTGGGCCACGGAGTGGGCCCGGAGTCGGTCGTCGCCGTCTGCATGGAACGCGGCACCGACATGGTGGCGGCGCTGCTCGGCGTACTCAGGGCAGGTGGCGCCTATCTGCCGATCGACCCCGAGTACCCCGCCGAGCGCGTGGACTACATGCTCCGGGACGCCGCACCCGTGGTGGTGCTGACCTCCCGGGCCACCGCCCCCGCGCTGCCGCACTCCGCGGCCGCCACCGTGGTCCTGGACTCGGCCGAGGTGGCGGAGGAGCTGTCCGCCCTGGCACCGCAGGCACCGGGCCCCGACGAGTGGGCGGCGCCGCTGCCCGGACACCCGGCCTATGTCATCTACACCTCGGGCTCGACCGGCCGGCCCAAGGGCGTGGTGGTGCCGCACGAGGGCCTGCGCAACCTGTACGGCTTCCACCGCGCGACGGTGATCACCCAGCCCGAGCCCCGCATGCGGGTGGCACTGACGGCCTCCTTCTCCTTCGACACCTCCTGGGAGGGGTTGATGTGGATGGTGGCCGGCCACGAACTGCACGTGATCGGCGACGACACCCGGCGGGACGCCTCCGCGCTGGTACGGCACATCGCAGCCCACGGCATCGACGTCCTGGACGTCACCCCCACCTATGCCGAGCAGCTGGTCGAGGAGGGGCTGCTGGCCGACCCCCGGCGCCGCCCCCGGGTCCTGCTGCTGGGCGGCGAGGCGGCCGGCAGCGCCCTGTGGGAGCGCGCACGGGAAGCCGACGGGACCCGGTGTGTGAACCTGTACGGCCCGACCGAGTGCAGCGTGGACACCCTCTGGTTCGACGCCGAGGAGAACGAGCGCCCGCTGGTCGGGCGCCCCGTCGCCAACACCCGGGCCTATGTGCTCGACGCCGGGCTGCGCCCGGTGGGCGCGGCCGTCGTGGGCGAGCTGTACCTGGCGGGCACCGGCCTGGCCCGCGGCTACCTCGGCCGGGCGGGACTGAGCGCCGAGCGCTTCGTGGCCTGCCCCTTCGAGCCCGGCGACCGCATGTACCGGACGGGCGACCTGGTGCGCTGGGACCGGGCGGGGCGGCTGGAGTACCTCGGCCGCGCCGACGACCAGGTGAAGATCCGCGGGTTCCGCATCGAACTCGGTGAGGTCGAGGCGGCGGTCGCCGCCCATGCGTCGGTGGCGCAGGCCGCGGCCGTCGCCCGCGACGACGCCCCCGGCGGCACCCGCCTGGTGGCGTACGTGGTGCCGGTCGAGGGCGGCGCGGTGGACGCGGCCGCGGTGCGGGAGTTCGTCGGCGGTCGGCTGCCGGCCTACATGGTTCCCTCGGCGGTGGTGGTGCTGGACGCGCTGCCGCTGTCGGTCAACGGGAAACTCGACCGCAAGGCCCTCCCCGCGCCGGACTACTCCGCGGCGGCAGGAGCCGGACGGGCCCCCTCCAGCGTGCAGGAGGAGCTGCTGTGCGGGGTGTTCGCCGAGGCGCTGGGCCTGGAGAGCGTGGGGGTGGAGGACGACTTCTTCGCGTTGGGTGGTCATTCGCTGCTGGCGGTGCGGCTGATCAGCCGGGTGCGGGTGGTGCTGGGTGTGGAGGTGTCACTGTGGGCGCTGTTCGAGGCGCCGACGGTGGCGGGGCTCGCGGTGCGGCTGGGTGGGGCGGACCAGGCCCGGCTGGCGCTGACCGCGGGCGAGCGCCCGGAGCGGATCCCGCTCTCCTTCGCCCAGCGCCGGCTGTGGTTCGTGCAGCAGTTGGAGGGGCCGAGTGCGACCTACAACGTGCCGGTGGCGCTGCGGCTGACGGGCGCGGTGGACCACGAGGCGCTGAACGCCGCCTTCCTGGACGTCCTCGCACGCCACGAGGTACTGCGCACGATCTTCGGGGTCGCCGACGGCGAGCCCTACCAGCGCGTCCTGGAGCCGGCGGACCTGGCCTGGGGCCTCCGCGCCGTGGAGCTGTCTCCCGCTGACGGTCCGTCGGCGCTCGAGGAGGCGGTGGCGGAGGCTGCGGGGTATGCGTTCGACCTCTCCGCCGAGATCCCCATCCGGGCCTCGCTGTTCTCGGCCGGCCCGGACGAGCATGTGCTGTCGGTGACGGTTCATCACATTGCTGGTGACGGCTGGTCGATGGGGCCGTTGGCGCGTGATGTGTCGGTGGCGTATGCGGCGCGGTGTGAGGGGCGGGCTCCGGTGTGGGAGCCGTTGCCGGTGCAGTATGCGGACTATGCGCTGTGGCAGCGTGAGTTGCTGGGTGACGAGCGGGATCCGGGGAGTGTGGTTTCGCGGCAGTTGGCGTACTGGCGTGGGGTGTTGGGGGGTGCTCCGGAGGAGTTGGAGTTGCCGTTTGATCGTCCGCGGCCGGTGGTGGCGAGTCATCGGGGTCACAGTGTGCCGTTGGAGGTGTCGGCGGAGGTTCATGCGCGTCTGGTGGAGGTGGCGCGGGCCGAGGGTGTGACGGTGTTCATGGTGTTGCAGGCGGCGTTGGCGGTGTTGTTGTCGCGGTTGGGTGCGGGTGAGGATGTGCCGATCGGGTCGCCGGTGGCGGGTCGTACGGATGTGGCGTTGGACGATCTGGTGGGGTTCTTCGTCAACACGTTGGTGATCCGTACGGATCTGTCGGGTGATCCGACGTTCGGTGAGGTGTTGGGGCGGGTGCGGGAGGCGAGCCTGTCGGCGTTCGCGCACCAGGACGTCCCCTTCGAGCGGCTGGTGGAGGAGTTGTCGCCGAGCCGGTCGATGGCCCGGCACCCGCTCTTCCAGGTCGTCCTCACCAAGCAGAACACCATCGACGCCGTCCTGGACCTGGAGGGAGTGCAGGCCGACGGTGTGTCGTCCGGGGCTGCAGCAGCCAAGTTCGACCTCGATGTGATG